>NZ_JAIMBW010000001.1:3236962-3593924 GCF_019195455.1 Gymnodinialimonas phycosphaerae
GCAAAACTGGCGAAAGCGCCCTTCATCAAGGTGGAGGCCACGAAATTTACAGAGGTCGGCTATGTTGGCCGCGATGTGGAGCAGATCATTCGCGATCTGGTGGACGCCGCGCAGGTGATGATCCGCGAGAATATGCGCGAAGAAGTGAAGGCCAAAGCCCACGACATGGCGGAGGAGCGGGTGATTGAAGCGCTGGCCGGGAAGGACGCCCGCGAGCAGACCCGCGAGATGTTCCGCAAGAAGCTCCGCGCCGGAGAGTTGGACGACACGGTGATCGAACTGGAGGTCGCTGACACCTCGAACCCCCTTGGCGGGTTCGAAATCCCCGGTCAGCCCGGCGGCATGGGGGGCATGGGTGCAGGCATGATGAACCTCGGCGATCTGTTCAAAGGCATGGGCGGGCGCACGGTGAAAAAGCGCCTGAGCGTTGCCGCCAGCTATGATCTGCTGATCGAGGAAGAGGCCGACAAACTACTGGATGCAGAAACCTTGACCAAAGAAGCCCTGCGCGCTGTAGAGCAGAGCGGCATCGTGTTCCTGGATGAGATCGACAAGGTCTGCGCACGGTCAGACGCGCGCGGTGGCGATGTCTCTCGCGAGGGAGTCCAGCGTGATCTGCTTCCACTGATCGAAGGGACGACGGTCTCGACCAAGCATGGGCCGGTGAAGACCGACCATATCCTGTTCATTGCCAGCGGCGCGTTTCACATCGCCAAGCCGTCTGACTTGTTACCGGAATTGCAGGGTCGCCTTCCGATCCGTGTGAACCTGCGACCCCTGACAGAGGATGATTTCGTCCGCATCCTGACCGAAACCGATAACGCCCTGACCCGACAATACACCGCCCTGATGGCGACCGAAGAGGTCACGGTTGAATTCACCGACGACGGGATCAAGGCCCTTGCGCATATCGCGGCTGAGGTGAACGAGAGCATCGAGAATATCGGCGCGCGCAGGCTATACACCGTGTTGGAAAGGGTCTTCGAAGAACTGAGCTTCACCGCGCCTGACCGTGCGGGCGATGCCGTTCAGGTTGACGCGGCGTTCGTTGAAGAGAACCTCGGCGAATTGACGCGCAGCGCAGATCTTAGCCGCTACGTTTTGTGAGCCGGTGCTGGTAAAAGGGGCCATGACACATGCGCCCCTCACCCGCCGGTCGCTTCTTTGTGGCGTCGCCGCCCTACCTTTGGCGGGGTGCCTGACGGTACCGGACGTCCTGATTGTGCCCGAAGCGGCCAGCGTCGGCACAAATGAGACCGTTTTCATGGCCACCAACCGGATCTTTGCCGGTGGGCGGTTTCAGGATGAGCGGCAAGAGAGCCTATCCTTCACTCAATTCGCGATCTCCGTGCCGCCGGATCGTGACTCGGGCGCGGTCGAGCCCGGCCGCGTTCGGCGCGGCGGGCCTGATCTTCGCACCGATTTCGTGGCCAGTTCAGGCGATCACCTTGGCAATGCCACGACCTTTCGCGCGGCATTGAGGGCAGAAGCCCAGCGTAAAGGCACGCGGGAGGTCATGGTTTTCGTCCACGGGTTCAACAGCACCGTGGGGACCGGCCTATATCGAACCGCGCAGATCCGCCATGATTTCGAGATCCCCGGCGTCGCTTTGCACTATGCCTGGCCCAGCGCCGGACACCCCTTGGGATATGCCTACGACCGCGATTCGGCTCTGTTTGCACGGGACGGGTTGGAGGCTTTGTTGACCGAAGTCGTCGCCGCAGGCCTAGATATCGTGTTGATGGCACATTCCCTTGGATCCGGGGTTGTCATGGAGGTGCTGCGCCAACTGCGGATCGGCGGGCGCGATGCCGTCATGAACCGGATCAATGGGGTCATCCTGTTCTCGCCGGATATCGATGTGGATGTGTTTCGGGCCCAGGCCGCACGGGTCGGGCACCTGCCGCAACCCTTCGTGATCTTCACGTCCCAACGGGACCGCGCGCTGAGAATTTCGGCGCGCATCACCGGGTTGCGAGAAAGGGTCGGCAACTTGTCGGTCCCCGATCAGGTGGCCGATTTCGAGGTGACGTTAATTGACGTATCCGCCTTCGAGGGCGGCGTTCGTGACCCGCTGAACCATTTCGCTGGGGCCACGTCACCCGCAGTCGTCCAGATTTTGCGAGAGGTCGCGCAGGTCAACAACGCCTTTGAGCGGGATATAACACAGCAAACGGGCCTGTTGCCGGGCACGATCCTGACGATCCAGAACGCGACGCAAATTCTGTTGAGCCCCGTGAACCTGCGCTAGCGCTTCCGCTTGAGGTAGACGTAATAGGCCCCGGCGCCCCCATGGCGCTGATGCGCCTCGCGGATATCGAGGATCATCGCGCCCAAAGGAGGGGACGTCAGCCAGTTCGGAATCTGATGTTTCAGGATCCCCCGACGGATCGGGATCGGACCGCCGCTATCGCGATCCTTGCCCTTGCCGGTAATGACCAGCACCAGACGGCGCTCCATTTCATGGGAATGGAAGATGAAACTGATCAGGGCGGGATGGGCCTCGGACAAGGTCATGCCGTGAAGGTCGATGCGCCCCTCGGGCTTCAACTTGCCCCGCGTCATCCGTTTGTGGGTGCCATGATCCATGCGCACGGGGGCGTGGGCAAGCTGTACGGAAAGACTTGGGGCGTGGTTGACGGGGCCTTGGTTGAAGGAAGCCTTCTCACCGACGCGAAACGCGGGCAGGCGGTTTGCGGTCGTGGTGGGTTTGGGACCTAGCGTTGGCTTCTTTGATGGGGTGTCTTCGGTAATCTTTGGCGCGCCGCTGCGGTCCATCGGGGTCGCCGTCGCGGCAACTCGGTTCCACAGGGCCTTGTCGTCATCCGACAGGCCACGTTTTCCGCGCCGCGCCATCGGTCAGGCGTCCGGGATCAACTGGTAGGCGCGCTCGATCGGCAGAAGCACGACCATCCGACCCGGGTCGCGGATCACGCCGGCGGCTTCACCCGCCTCGTCCCCGTATCCAAAGAAGATATCCGCCCGCTGCGGACCCTGAATCGCGCCGCCGGTGTCTTGGGCAATCATCAGGCGATGGATCGGGCCATCGCCGCCCTTCTCGATCCAGACAGGTGCGCCCAGGGGGGTGTAGTCCGGATCCACTGCAATCGTGCGGTGCGGGGTGATGTTACGGTTCATCGCGCCAAGGGGGCCAAGCGCAGGGTCGGTGATATCGACCTCCCGAAAGAACACATAGCTGGGGTTATGATGCAGCAGATCCCGCCCGGCGGTAGGATTACGACGCACCCAAGCCTGAATGATTTGAGCCGAGACCTGGTGCGCCTGGTAAACGCCCCGGCGCACGAGTTCCTGCCCGACAGAGCGGTATTCGTGGCCATTTCGCCCGGCATAGCCCACGCGGATCACCCCACCGCCCGCAAGGCTGATGCGGCCAGATCCTTGAATTTGCAGGAAAAACAATTCTACCGCATCGTCGACCCAAGCGATTTCCAAGCCCCGGCCTTCCAAGACGCGGGACTCTTCGATTTGTTCACGCGACAACCAGCGGCCCGAGGCTTCGGGCGGCATGCGATAGACTGGGAAACGGTAGCGGCTGGTGCGGGTGCGCGATCCGCTGAGTTCGGGTTCAAAATAGCCGGTGAACAGCGCGGGGTCTTCGCCGCCGATCAGAACGGGTCGGAAAAACAATTCAAAAAAGGTGCGCGCATCGGGGGCGGTTTCGGCAACGCGACACAGCGCCTGCCAATCAGAGCCGTCCAAGTCCCTGCACGTGTTGCGAAATACGGAGAGGGCCGCGGAATGATCATCCACGGCCCATCCATCCAGATCGTCAAAGTCCAGAAGCTGCACGGGTTCATCCGCCATGGCCAAGGTGGTCGTAAGGACCAAGGCAAGGGCAACCGCGAGCCGCCGCATGGATCATCCGTCGGTGGCCACCAAGGCCCAGTTCGGATCGTCGGAACCCATGGTGCGCGCAAAGGTCCAGACATCGCGCTGGCGCTTGATCTCGGTCCTATCACCTTCGATGATCTCACCGTCAGCGTTACGCACGACACTGGTCAACTCACCCACGAAGCGGACGGTGACTTCCCCAACGCCAGTGGCGCGGTCAAACGTGGCCTCTTGCAGCGAAATCTCTCGCACGCCAATGAACTCGGCCTCAATCGTAAGGCCTTGCTCGTGTCGTTGGTCGATGACCGTCTCGAAGGTTTCAAGCACATCAGGGGCCAGGAACGGGCGAAGGCCCTCTTTATCCCCGCGCTCGAACGCCATCAGGATCATTTCATAGGCTTGACGGGCACCGCCCAGGAATTCGCCAACGCGAAAGCCGGGTTCCGCCATCTTCATGGCAGCAAGCGCCTTGGCGCTGTCCGAGCCATCATCGACATGGTCGATGATATCATCGTCGGGACCGCCTTCGATCACCTCGAAATCTCGGCGCACATCAGAGCGCCCACTGCCGGAGGTAACAGGGGGCTTTTCAAAGCCATCCCGTGTACCGAGCACTGAGCGCAGGCGCAAAATCAGGAAGATCGCGATGCCAGCCAGCACCAGCAAGGACAAAAGGGAGGAGTTCATGGCACCTCGATTGGGCGTATGGGTTAAAATTCCGTGTGTCAGGCACATATGTAGGGCAGGGGTGGTATCAAGTCCATTGCGCCTGCGCGCGAAGGGCTGGAATACGTGAAATGCGGTGAAGGGGCCGCCCAAGGGATGAAAAGGCGTTAAATCATGTGGCTGTTCTTTGTGTTCATCGCGATCCCGCTGATCGAGATTGGCTTGTTCATTCAGGTGGGCGGCTGGTTGGGCCTTTGGCCGACGTTGTTGATTGTGGTTGTAACCGCGATTGCAGGAACGGCCCTGGTAAAAAGCCAGGGCGCGCAAGCCTTGGCGCAACTGAAGAACAGTTTCGACGATTTGCGTGACCCGACCGAGCCTTTGGCCCACGGCGCGATGATCCTTTTTTCCGGCGCGCTTCTGCTAACGCCCGGGTTTTTCACTGATTTCGTCGGTTTTGCGCTTCTGGTGCCGGCAGTGCGTCGGTTTGTTCTGAAAAAGATCAAGGAGCGGGTCACCGTGCAGACCGTCCGCACGGATCGCGGATGGCAGCCGCAAGATGAGACAATCATCGAGGGCACCTACGTATCTGACGAGAATGACCAGCCATCCGGCCCCTCAGGCTGGCGCAGGGATTGAGGCTGGATCAAGGGCCTGTTAAAGCACCTCCGACCTCGATTTAAGGAGAACACCCCATGTCCGACGCCTCTGCAAACGGCGACGCACCACAAGGCGCCGCACCGGAAGCTGCGCCGCAACTTCCCAAGATGCAGATCCTGGGCCAATTCATTCGCGATATGTCGTTTGAAAACGCCGCCGTGCAAAACGGTGTCGTGGCTCAAGGCCAGCCCGACATTCAGGTTCAGGTCGCACTCGATGCGCGCAAGCGCACGACGGAAAACCAGTACGACGTGATCATGAAGCTGAAGGTTGACAGCAAGACCAAGGATGAAGAGCCGAAATCCATCTTCCTGATCGAGCTTGAATATGGCGGCGTCTTCCTGATCGAGAATATTCAGGAGCAGCAGCTGCATCCGTTCCTGATGATCGAATGCCCCCGGATGCTGTTTCCCTATGTGCGCCGCATCATCTCGGACGTGACGCGGGATGGCGGTTATCCGCCGCTGAACCTCGATCAGATCGATTTCGTGGCGCTGTATCGTCAACAGATCGCCGCGCGTCAGGCGCAGCAGCCGCAAGGCACTGCGTGACCTAGCGCAGTTTGGACCAGACGGTTTCATCCCCCAAAGCATCGACAAAGGCCGCGTGAGCGGCCTTTTCCATGTCCGTCAGACGGGATGGAAGCGGATTGGGGCGGGGACGGGGACGCCAATTGTCATCCTGCTGTTGGGTGACGCTGGATTTGTTCTGCGACAGGGCGAAATCCGGCTGCTTGCCACCCGTCAGCTCAAGGTAAACTTCGGCAAGGATCTCGGAATCAAGCAATGCACCGTGCTTTTCGCGGGCGGAGTTATCGATCCCGAAGCGGCGGCATAGGGCATCGAGGGATGCAGGAGATCCGGGGAATTTGCGGCGTGCGATCTTGAGGGTATCAAGCGCCTGCTCAAGGGGCAGAGTGCACTTTCCGGCCCATTCAAGCTCTGCGTTCAAAAAGCGCATGTCGAATTCGGCGTTGTGGATCACCAGTTTGGCGTCCCCTACGAAAGCCAGGAAGTCCTCGGCGATTGCTGCGAAAACCGGTTTGTCGGCAAGAAAATCCTCGCCGATACCGTGCACCTCGAATGCTTCTGTCGGCATGTTCCGCTCGGGTTGGATATATTGATGATAGGTCTTGCCGGTCGGGACCTGGTTGAACACCTCAACAGCACCGATCTCGACAATTCGGTGGCGCGGATTGTCATAGGGGTTAAGGCCCGTGGTTTCCGTGTCGAGGACGATTTCACGCATCTATCATGTGTTCCTGGTCAGTTCAGACACCAGATGTGCCACGGCTTTACGGGTGCCGTCCAGTGTGTCCGTCTTGATAACATAGGTGGCGCGGGCGCGTTTTTCGGCGTCGGGCATTTGGCGCGAGAGAAGATCATCAAGGGTATCTGCCGACGTGCCGCGCACAAGGACGCGACGGCGTTGCTCCTCGGGCGAAGTGGTTACGACCAGCGTCGCATCGCAGGCGGCATCACCGCCCGTCTCAAACAGAAGAGGGATATCAAGGGCGATAAGCGGGGCGTTTGCATGGGCGGCGCGGAACGCGGCACGGTCATCGGCGACAAGCGGGTGCACACGGGCTTCGATCTGCTTCAAAAGGCTTGGATCCTGGGCAATGGCGGCGCGCAAAACGGTACGATCGACGGCACCATTCCGGATGGCATCCGGGATCAGGGCGGCAATCGGTGCGACCGCGGCGCCACCCGCAGCATAGAGCTTGTGCACCGTGGCGTCGGCGTCCCATACCGGGACGCCCAGATCCCGAAACATTGCCGCCGTCGTGCTTTTTCCCATGCCGATGGAGCCGGTCAGGCCAAGAACGACGCTCATCCCGATAAAACAGCCGTGCGCAGGTCATCATCAACCATCGGCGTATAGTTGAACCAACGCTCGAACCCCGGAACGGCTTGGTGGAGCAACATGCCGAGGCCGTCGACCGTCTCGCACCCTCGGGCCGCGGCCTCTTTCAAAAGGTCCGTCTCCAGCGGGGAATAAACGATATCGGTGACAACCGTGGGTGGCGACAGGCGTGAAAGGTCGATGGAGAGGGGGCTTTGGCCCGTCATACCAAGCGACGTCGTATTCACGATCAAAGCTGCATCGGCGATAAGATCAGGGATATGGGTCCAATCTGTTGGGGAAACGCGGGCACCGAACTGATCCTTCAGGCCATCTGCACGGGCGCGGGTACGATTGGCCACATACACAACAGGTGCCCCATCAGAGACCAGCGCCGAGACAATTGCCTTGGCCGCCCCGCCCGAGCCCAGGACGAGCGCGGGCCCCGCTGTTGCGGACCAGCCCGGCAGCGTTTGGCGAATGTTTGAAAGGAACCCCATGCCATCGGTATTGTCGGCTTGGATCTGCCCCTTTGCGGTAAATGTCAGCGTATTCGCCGCCCCGATCAGGGCTGCGCGGTCCGTCACGGAATCCGCTAGGGAAAGGACCAGCTCTTTATGGGGAAGGGTCACATTGACGCCCACGAAACCGATGCGTGGCAGCACCCGAAGCGCTTCCGGCAGGTCCGCGTGATTGATGTGGAGCGGGACGTAATGGCCCCGCAATCCATAGCGCTTCAGCCAGTGGCCATGGAGGCGCGGCGACAGAGAGTGGGAAATCGGATCACCGATAACGCCAGCGAGGGGGATCGTGTCTTTGGTCATGGTACCAGCATCCCGCGCATTCGAAGATAGGACAAGACCTGTAACAAAGGCAGGCCAAGAACGGAAAACCAATCCCCATCGATACGAGAGAAGAGCTGCGCACCAAGGGCTTCGGCTTGATACGCGCCGACACAGCCCGAAACCTCGGGCCAGGCCTGGTCAAGGTAGACGTCGATTTCGCTATCGGTCAGCGTATGCATGGACAGCCGTGCTGAGCCCACAGTGCGCCAAACGGGTTTGGCATCCTCATAGATCACGGCTGCTGAATAGAGGTGATGGGTCTGACCAGAGAGGCGACGAAGATGCTTTGCCGCGTCCTCTCTATCGTTGGGCTTGGCGAAGACTTCACCTCTCAACGCAAGGATCTGGTCCGAGCCAAGCGTAAGAGACGTCGGCCACTTCTCGGCGGCTTTTCGGGCTTTGAACTCAGCCAAGGCATCGGCGATGTCACGGGGCGAGGCCTGATCTGCCACAAGAGATTGGCGGATGGCATCCTCATCGATTCGAACGGGCGATGATTCGAACCGAATGCCCGCATTTTGGAGCATGACGCGCCGTATTGGCGAGGATGAGGCAAGAATGAGGTGAGACATGTTTGGGATAAGTCTGTGGGATTGTTCTGGACGGAGCAGGGGAGGCGTGTTCACAAGCCGCCGAGTTTTGACGGTTTTGACCAATCTGCCAGAGTTCTCTGGAGATGGCCAAAGGGTTTTGCCCGGGGAAGTTTTGTCTGTGCGACTGCGTTGGAAAGTGGAGTTACTCACTTTTGTCCACAGGTTTTCAGCTGGTTCTTCTGTCCATGAATATTAGTAAGTTTTTGTTTTTAAACATTTAATATGGTACTCCAGTTGTTAACAGGATTGGTCTGAGTTACCAAGGCGACGCCCAAATGTTGGGGGTAACTCGTCAGAAACTGACTTTGACGAGAAATCCAAGGTCCTACTACCAACAACAAGAAAACTTCCTTTTCTTATTTTAATATAGATAGAGGACCCGAACGGGCCGAGTTGACAGGACGCAGCCCAGGTCATATCTGCATTCTTGTACTCCATTCGGAGCTACGGCATCATACATAGAAGACACATGAAGCTTGCGCCATGGCGCTAAGCGGACGTGCACGTTGGATATTTCCATGACAGTAGAAACGCTTCGTCTTGCAGACTTGAAAGCGAAAACCGCCAAAGACCTTTTGCCGATGGCAGAAGAGCTTGAGATCGAGAACGCCTCCACCATGCGGAAGGGAGACATGATGTTCGAGATCCTCCGAGAGCGGGCCGAGGAAGGTTGGGAGATTTCCGGCGATGGCGTGTTGGAGGTTTTGCAGGATGGCTTCGGTTTTCTGAGAAGCCCGGAAGCGAACTACCTGGCGGGTCCAGATGATATTTACGTATCGCCTGAAATGATCCGCCAGCATTCCTTGCGTACAGGCGATACGGTCGAGGGCGTGATGTCAGCGCCCAAAGAGAATGAGCGGTATTTTTGCCTGGTCAATGTCACGCAGATCAACTTTGGCGATCCGGCGCAGGCAAAGCACAAGGTAGCGTTTGAAAACCTGACGCCGCTCTATCCCGATGAGCGGATGACCATGGAGATCGAAGATCCGACGATCAAGGATCGCTCGGCACGGATCATTGACCTGGTGTCTCCGATCGGCAAGGGCCAGCGGAGCTTGATTGTGGCGCCGCCGCGCACAGGTAAGACAGTGCTGCTGCAAAATATCGCCCATTCTATCGAGACCAATCACCCCGAGTGTTTCCTGATCGTTCTTCTGATCGACGAGCGCCCGGAAGAGGTGACGGACATGCAGAGATCCGTTAAGGGCGAGGTGATTTCCTCGACGTTTGACGAGCCTGCGACGCGTCACGTGGCGGTGTCTGAAATGGTGATCGAGAAAGCCAAGCGATTGGTGGAACATAAGCGGGATGTTGTGATCTTGCTTGATTCGATCACGCGTTTAGGCCGCGCGTTCAACACCGTGGTGCCGTCGTCCGGCAAGGTTTTGACCGGTGGTGTGGATGCGAACGCCCTGCAACGGCCGAAGCGTTTCTTTGGTGCGGCGCGGAATATCGAAGAAGGTGGCTCGCTCACGATCATCGCGACGGCTTTGATTGATACCGGTAGCCGGATGGACGAAGTGATCTTCGAAGAATTCAAGGGCACCGGCAACAGCGAGATCGTTCTTGATCGCAAGATTGCAGACAAGCGCGTGTATCCGGCGATGGATATCCTTAAGTCTGGTACTCGGAAAGAAGATCTGTTGGTCGACAAGGGTGATTTGCAGAAGACATTTGTGTTGCGGCGGATCCTGAACCCGATGGGGACGACGGATGCGATCGAATTTCTGATTTCGAAGTTGAAACAGACCAAGACGAACGCGGAATTCTTCGATTCCATGAACACCTGAGGGGTGCGCCGTGCAGACGATTTTCGCTCTGGCAACGGCCCGGGGGAAAGCGGGTGTTGCGGTAATTCGGATATCGGGGCCTGACGCCTTCGACGTGGGGCGCCGTCTTGTGGTGTCCTTGCCGAGGCCAGGCCAGTTTCGGCTACGCGATGTCTTATCGGCCACCGGTGAAGTGGTGGACCGCGGCTTGGTGTTGGCCTTTAGGGCGCCTGGAAGTTTTACCGGAGAGGATGTGGTCGAACTGCAATTGCATGGGAGTGTCGCAGTTGTTCGTGCCGTAGAGGATGCGATCCGCGCGACGGGTTTGGCGCGCATGGCCGAACCGGGAGAGTTTACGCAGCGCGCCCTTCTCAACGACATGCTGGATCTGACCCAGGTAGAAGGCTTGGGAAGGCTCATTGACGCCGAAACAGAAGCGCAACGCAAGTTGGCTCAGGCGAGTTTTGACGGAGGCTTGTCCAAAGAAGCGGAAGCATGGCGGGCGTCTTTGATCCGCGCTGCGGCGTTGTTGGAGGCCTCGATCGATTTTGTGGATGAGGATGTTCCGGTCGATGTGATACCGGAGGTTCTGGCACTTCTGGAAGGGTTGCGATCACAGTTCCAGCAAGAGGCCTTGGGAGCGGTCGTGGCTGAACGTCTGGGTGCTGGGTTCGAAGTTGCCATTATTGGCGCGCCAAATGCTGGAAAATCGACGTTGCTGAATGCCTTGGCCGGCCGCGATATCGCCATAACGTCTGAGATCGCAGGAACAACGCGGGATGTGATCGAAGCCCGGTTGGATGTTTCTGGTTTGCCAGTGACTTTCCTTGATACGGCCGGCTTGCGCGACACCGATGACGTTGTGGAGAAGATAGGTGTGGATCGTGCTGTCGGGCGGGCTTTGGGTGCGGATCTGAGAATCCTTTTGGAGACAGACGATTGGCTGGAACCAGCTGCGTTAGCAGGGAAGATCGATTTTCGATATCGGGCGAAATCTGATCAGGGAGGCGGTGTCTCCGGCCTTACGGGCGTCGGCATTGATGTTTTGATTACCGACGTCGAGCAAAGTCTTGTAGAGCGGATGGCGATGGTGCGCTCGACAGTTACGGAACGTCAGCGGGAGGGGATGGAGCGCGCGCGACACGCTCTTGAAATGGCGCTAGGGGTTTTGTGTTCTAGCGGAGAGTTGGAATTGGCGGCGGAACATGTCCGTGATGCGCAGCGCTCGCTTGACTCGGTGATCGGGCGCGTGGATGTAGAAAACGTCTTGGGCGAAATCTTCTCCCGTTTCTGTATCGGGAAGTAGGAGTGTTTCACGTGAAACATCCAGATTACGATGTGATCATAGTTGGCGGCGGACATGCGGGCGTTGAGGCTGCGGATGCTGCGTGTCGTGCTGGGGCACGGACTGCTTTGGTCACACTGCGCAAGGACGATCTGGGTGTAATGTCGTGCAACCCCGCGATTGGCGGGCTTGGTAAAGGCCACTTGGTGCGCGAGATCGACGCGCTTGGCGGCGTCATGGGTTTGGCAGCGGATGCGTCGGGTATTCAATATCGGCTGTTGAACCGCAAGAAGGGCGCCGCCGTCCAGGGGCCGCGAACGCAATCTGACAGAGAGTTGTACAAAGCCGCCATCCAAAGCCACGTAGGTAGAATTGAATCTTTAAGCGTTGTTGGGGGTGAGGTTTCTGATCTTGTCATGACATCAGGCGCGGTGGCAGGAGTGGTGTTGTCAGACGGACAAGAGATAGCTGCGCGGGCTGTTGTCTTGACAACCGGCACGTTCTTGCGTGGCGTCATCCACATTGGCGACAAGTCCCTATCCGGCGGGCGCTTCGGTGCCAATCCCGCGGTAAAGCTGGCAGAGCGTCTGGGAGAGTTGGATCTGCCACTTGGGCGTCTAAAGACCGGCACCCCGCCGAGGTTAGCGGGAAGAACGATCAATTGGGATTGCCTGGAGACGCAACCTGCCGATGCAGACCCGGTATTCTTTTCCTTTTTGACAACGCGCACGCAGGCTCGGCAAGTCGCGTGCGGGATTACGCACACGAACCCGGTGACCCATGATATCATTGAGAAAAACCTGGCTCGCTCGGCGATGTACGGTGGTCATATCGAGGGCGTTGGTCCGCGCTACTGTCCTTCAATTGAAGACAAGATCGTCAGATTCGCTGATAAATCTTCGCATCAAATCTTTCTTGAGCCGGAAGGGCTATCGTCGGACGTGATTTATCCGAATGGTATTTCGACGTCTCTACCAATGGATGTGCAGCTGGATTATGTGCATTCCATCAAGGGCTTGGAGCACGCAGAGATCCTTCAGCCCGGTTACGCGATTGAGTATGACTATATCGACCCAACGTGCTTGAATGATCGTCTGGGGCTACAGGATTACCCTGGCCTCTTTCTCGCCGGGCAGATCAATGGGACGACCGGATATGAAGAAGCCGCGGCGCAAGGTCTGGTGGCGGGCCTCAACGCGGCGTTCAGGGCGCTCGACAAGGAGGGTATCACCTTCAGTCGGCGGGATTCCTACATTGGTGTTTTGATTGATGATCTTGTCACCCGCGGTGTGTCAGAGCCGTACCGCATGTTCACATCCCGCGCTGAGTATCGCTTGTCCCTTCGCGCAGATAACGCGGACCAAAGGCTCTCACCCTTGGCGGCGAATCTTGATCTTCTTTCAGACGAGCGATTGGCAGCTTTCGACGAAAAAATGGCACGGCTGGCATCTGGTCAGGCTATTCTAGACGAAATGCGTGTCACGCCGAAGCAAGCGACATCCGCTGGTATGGGGGTCAATCCGGACGGAAAGAAGCGCTCAGGGTCAGAGCTGCTCGCGTTTCCATCGGTTGCGCTGAGTGATCTGGTTTCGCTAGAGCCGTCGCTTGGAGACATTGATGACGCAACGGCGAAACAGCTGAAGATTGAGGCAACTTATGCCGTGTACATTGAACGCCAGAATAGAGATGCAGTCGCGTTGAAAAGAGATGAGGCGAAGCCAATTCCAGCTGATTTCCCGTATGATTCGGTTGTCGGCCTGTCCAATGAACTCCGGTCCAAGCTTTCTCGGGTTCGCCCGACTTCTCTCGGGCAGGCGGGGCGTATTGACGGCATGACGCCGGCGGCTCTCGCTTTGATCCTTACGAAACTGCGGCAGCTTCAACGGCTTTCGGCATGAATGCCGACCACGCAAAAGCTTGGATCGCTGCACGTGTTTCACGTGAAACAATGGAGCGATTGGAGCTTTTCCTCACGCTTCTCCATCATTGGCAGAAGACAATCAATCTTGTCGCACCATCAACGCTTGATGCAGCGTGGAGTCGCCATTTTCTTGATTCAGCACAAATTTATGATCTTGCTCCGCAGGACGCGACTCGATGGTTGGATCTCGGATCCGGCGGCGGATTCCCGGGGCTTGTCGTGGCAACCCTCGCACGGGAAACACGGCCAGACCTCTCGGTCACTTTGGTGGAAAGCGACATTCGAAAATGCGGCTTCATGCGAGAAGCCGCAAGAAAGATGGATGTTCCCGTCAAGATTCTGACACGGCGTATTGCAGACATTCCACCTCAAGCAGCCGACGTGATTTCTGCCCGAGCGCTGAGCAGTCTTTCAAACCTTATCGATCACGCAAAGCCGCATATGACGCAAAACACCTGTCTTCTGTTTCCAAAGGGAAGCTCCTACAAGGCAGAGCTTGAAACCTTGTCCGATGACTGGCAAATCAAGGGTGAAACCATTGCCAGCTTGACGGATCCGGATGCAGTCGTACTCCGCTTTCAAGGCGTAAATACTCGGAAAGAGTGCTAAAATGCGGGTTGTGTCGATCACTAATCAAAAAGGCGGCGTGGGCAAAACGACCACGGCAATCAATCTCGGGGCTGCTCTGGCGGCCCGGGGAAAATCGGTGCTTATTGCCGACCTTGATCCACAGGGAAATGCATCCACTGGCTTAGGCATTGATGCAGGCGCACGTGGACGTACAACCTATGATCTTCTGATTGACGGCGCCGCGCTGGAAGATGTCGCGATTGCAACCGAGGTGGAGAATCTTTCGATCGCACCTGCAACAACGGACCTCAGCTCTACGGATGTAGAGCTTGGACAACGCGACAATCGCGTTTTTTTGCTGAAAGATGCCCTCAAACAGTCGAGCAAGACCTATGACTACGTACTTATCGATTGCCCGCCGTCGCTCAGCCTTCTAACGCTCAACGCCTTGGTTGCCTCGGACTCCATTCTAGTGCCGCTTCAGGCAGAATTCTTTGCGCTTGAAGGCCTGTCACAGCTTATGCTGACCGTCAGGGAAGTCCGCGAAACCGCGAACCCTTCGCTCCGTATTGAGGGTGTCGTTCTAACGATGCATGACGCGCGAAATCGTCTTAGCCGACAGGTCGAGGATGACGCCCGCGCCAACCTTGGGGACCTCGTGTTCAAAACGATGATTCCCCGCAACGTGCGCCTGAGCGAGGCACCATCTTTTGCCATGCCTGCTATTGCATATGATCCCATGTCAAAAGGCAGCCAGGCCTATCTGGATCTAGCGCAAGAGCTGATTGATCGCGAAGTTCAGACCATGGAGATGTCATAATGGCCAGAGGCACAGAGAAACGAGGTCTCGGTCGAGGCTTGTCCGCCCTGATGGCGGATATCGAACCCACTGCATCGTCCGTGGACGTCGCAGGTGGTTCCGCTGCCGCGCCCTCCAAGGGCGGTCGACTGGTTCCAGTTGAACAGATCAGTCCGAATCCAGATCAGCCGCGCCGGTATTTCTCTCAAGCTGCTATGGAAGAGCTTGCGGCATCGGTCCGCGAGAAAGGCATCATTCAGCCGCTTATCTTGCGCCCCGACCCTGCGGATCAAACGCGATATCAGATTGTCGCCGGTGAACGCCGCTGGCGAGCCGCTCAAATCGCGCAGCTGCATGAATTGCCCGCCATTGTGCGGGACTTCGATGATACCGAGGTTCTTGAAGTCGCCATCATCGAGAACATTCAGCGCGCAGACCTCAATGCCGTCGAAGAAGCGCAGGGTTATCGCCAGTTGATGGAAAAGTTTGGCCATACACAGGATCAACTCGCGACGGCCATGGGGAAGAGCCGCAGCCATCTGGCAAACACTATGCGCCTGTTGCAACTGCCAGAAGAGATTCAGACACTTCTGCAGGAAGGCCATCTGTCCGCTGGCCACGCCCGTGCGTTGATCACGGCAGACGATCCAATCGCCCTGGCGCGCCGCGCCGTCAAGGATGGCATGTCCGTTCGTGAGGTCGAGAAGGCTGCGAAATCTCTTGGTGAGCTCCGCAAGAAGAAACCACGCCACGCGGCATCAGAAAAGGACGCAGATACCCGCATCCTTGAAAGTGACTTGTCTCGCATACTAGGGATGGGTGTCGTGATCGATCACGACGCAAACGCCGGCGGTGGAAAACTATCTATTAAATACAAAGACTTATCACAGCTGGACGATCTGCTTAGGCTGTTGAATACCAGGTAGCCGCTAGGCCAGCAGCTCTCGCAATATGCCGTTCAGCACGGGCCGCCCTTTGGCTGTGGCCCTCAAGTGGGAGCCATGTTGTTCGATCAGCCCAAGATCCGATAGTTCTGCGACTTTGCTTGCATCCACAGACTCTCCGCGAAGGAGAGAAAACCTATTCAAATCAGACCCTTCTGCAAGGCGCAGGGACATCATCAGGTATTCTTCCGCTTGTTCGCTCGGGGTGATTTCCGTTCGCTGGCTCGCTCCAGACCCTGTGTTGGACACCGCATCAAGCCACGTCTGGGGTTGCAAGAACGTCTCCGTCGCAAACCTGCGGCCGTTCAATGAGACCCGCCCATGGGCACCGGGCCCGACACCTGCGTAATCCCCGGAACGCCAGTACACCAAATTGTGCCGGGATTGCCCGAAGTCCGACGCGTGGTTCGAAATCTCGTAGGCTGGCAAACCCGCAGCGCCGCATAAATCCTGAGTCAGGTCATACATGTCAGCGCTCAGATCTTCGCCCGGAAGCCCCTTCAACCCACCGCGCGCGTGGCGTGCTCCGAAGGCTGTGCCCGGCTCGATCGTCAACTGATAGAGCGACAGGTGATCTGCGGCCAAATCCAGCGCCTGGGTCAATTCAGCCCGCCAATCTGCAAGGCCTTGATCTTGCCGCGCATAGATCAGGTCGAAACTCACCCGTTCAAACGCGGCCTTTGCAACATCAATCGCCGCGTAAGCTTCCCGCACCGAATGTAGACGGCCCAAACGCTTCAAATCAGCATCATTCAATGCCTGCACACCCATGGAGACGCGGTTCACCCCCGCATCACGATACCCGGCGAACCTGCCCGCCTCGACCGATGAGGGATTCGCTTCAAGCGTGACCTCCAAATCGTTGGAAACGGGCCAAAGCCGCCGAATAGCCTCTAGAATGGCAGCAACACTGGACGGTTCCATGAGCGAGGGTGTGCCGCCGCCGAAGAACACACTCCCCAACGTGCGCCCAGGAAGTTCTGCGGCAATCCTGTCGATCTCGCTCAAATAGGCCCGCAACCAGGCACCTTGATCGATCTGGGCCGAGACGTGGCTATTGAAGTCGCAGTAGGGGCACTTGGCCTCACAAAACGGCCAATGGATGTAGAGGCCGAAGCCCCCCGCCTGCCAATCTGCCGTGGGCTCACTCGTCGCCAAAGATTTTCACCAGCTGCGCCACGGCTTTCGCGCGGTGGCTGATCTTGTTCTTCTCCCAGCGATCCATCTCACCGAAGGTGATCGTGTATCCATCGGGTTGAAAGATCGGATCATAGCCGTGACCCTCCGCCCCGCGCATTGGCCAGACGACCTGGCCTTCCATCACGCCGGGGAACACCTCGTCATGACCATCGGGCCAAGCCAGCACAAGCGTACAACAGAACCGAGCGGTTCTGGGGTGCGCGGCGCCAATGGCCTCCAACTCTCGATGTGTCCGCTCCATCGCCATGACGAAATCACGCCCGCTGGCTGTTTCCGCCCAATCGGCGGTATACACACCGGGCGCGCCGTTCAGAGCGTCGATCTCGATCCCGCTGTCATCGCTCAGGGCAGGCAGGCCAGTCGCCTGCGCTGCCGCATGAGCCTTGATCCGGGCGTTTCCGACAAAGGTTGTCTCAGTCTCGTCGGGTTCCGGCAGATCGTGGTCGGCGGCCCCACTGACGCTGATGCCAAACGGCTCCAACAGGTGCCGCATCTCGTCGAGCTTGCCTTGGTTATGAGTCGCGATCAGCAGCTGATCGCCGGTGAAACGCCGTGTCACGAGGTCGCCGCAGCCTGGGCTTTCACAAGTTCTGCGATGCCCTTTTCCGCCAGACCATAAAGCTCGTTGAATTCATCCCGCGAGAACGTGGCGCCCTCTGCGCTGGCTTGCAATTCAACCACCTGGCCTGCGCCGGTCATGATGAAGTTGCCGTCGGTTCCAGCTTCAGAATCTTCCGGGTAATCGAGGTCCAAAATCGGCTGTCCCGCATAGATCCCGCAGGACACGGCGGCAATGTGATCGACGATCGGATCGGTGACAATCTCGCCGGATTTCAGAAGCTTGTTCACCGCCAACCGCAAGGCAACCCATCCGCCCGTGATCGCGGCGCATCGAGTCCCGCCGTCGGCTTGGATCACATCGCAATCCACGGTGATCTGACGTTCACCCAAGGCCGAGCGGTCGATGCCAGCGCGCAAGGACCGCCCGATAAGCCGCTGGATTTCTTGCGTCCGACCGGATTGCTTGCCCGCCGCCGCTTCGCGCCGCATCCGTGTGTGGGTCGCGCGGGGCAGCATGCCGTATTCCGCCGTCACCCAACCCAGACCCGAATTCTTCAGAAACGGCGGCACCCGCGCTTCCAAAGTTGCGGTACACAGCACATGCGTATCGCCGCAACGGATCATGCAGGACCCTTCCGCATGGCGTGTCACGTCTGTCTCAATGGAAATGGCGCGCATTTCGTCTAGGTTTCGGCCGGAAGGACGCATAGATATCTCCTGTTACACACGGGACGGGTGATGTTGCAGTCGGGATAGTCCGGTGCAGTGTCATCCTGCAACCCCGAAGGCCTCACAAACCGGAATGCTGAACGACATGACGGATCAAGGAAAAATCCTCGAAGACCTGAACGACCGTTCGCGCGAAGTCTTTCGCCGCGTGGTTGAAGGGTATCTGGAAACGGGCACGCCCGTTGGCTCTCGTACCTTGACGCGGACACTGTCCGAGAAGGTTTCCGCCGCCACAGTACGCAATACGATGCAGGATCTGGAGTATCTGGGGCTTCTGGACAGCCCCCATTCGTCGGCGGGGCGCATGCCAACGCAGCTTGGATTGCGCATGTTCGTAGATGGATTTCTGGAGGTCGGTGATCTTTCGCATGACGACAAGCAAGCGCTCGACGATACACTTGGCACCAATGCCTCGGACGTCTCTGGCCTGCTGGATAGGGTCGGTTCCGCGCTGTCGTCTGCCACCCATGGGGCCAGCCTTGTACTGACGCCCAAGCGCGAAGCGCCCATTCAACACATTGAATTCGTGACGCTCTCTGCCACCCAGTCGCTTGTGGTTCTTGTGTTCTCGGATGGGCACGTTGAAAATCGCCTGTTCACGCCGCCCGCAGGTATGACTCAAAGCGCGATGCGCGAGGCGGCGAATTTCCTGAATGCCCGCATCGAAGGGCAAACCGTCAGCTCCATCCGTGCGCAGATCGAAGCAGATATCGAGACGCGGCGGCGCGAGATCGATGTCCTTGCCTCTGGCCTCATCGATTCTGGCCTCGCGGTGTGGGATGGGGCGGGTGACAATTCCGCGCGGTTGATCGTTAGGGGCCGCTCGAATCTCTTGTCTGATACGCAGGAATCAGAAAACCTGGACCGTATTCGCCAGCTTTTTGATGACCTTGAGCGCAAGCGTGACATCACCGAATTCCTTGAATTGACCGAGGATGGCGACGGTGTGCGCATTTTCATCGGCTCAGAGAACAAGTTGTTCTCACTTTCGGGTTCCTCTCTGGTGGTGTCTCCCTATATGAACTCTGATCGAAAGATCGTCGGAGCAGTCGGGGTCATCGGCCCCACCCGTTTGAATTACGGGCGCATCGTTCCGATTGTGGATTACACGGCACAGCTGGTTGGACGGCTGATTTCCGACCGGTCCTGAGAGGCCAAAGAGGGTACTATGGGCGAGAGAGACGAAGATTTTTTTGAAGATCAGCACGCGGAAGACGAGGCCCCCGAAGTGTCACTGGCGCAAGAGGATACCTCGGGCACGGACGCGGTGATTGCGGCGCTTGAGGCTGAGCGGGACGAGCTGCGCGACCGTATGTTGCGTGCCATGGCCGAGGCTGAGAACATGCGCAAGCGCGCCGATCGGGATCGCCGAGAGGCCGAGCAATATGGCGGCTCCAAGCTGTCGCGCGACCTCCTGCCGGTTTACGATAACATGCGCCGCGCGCTGGACGCGGCTGACGACAGCACCCGCGAAGCCGCTGGTGGTCTTGTGGAAGGCGTCGAGCTGACGATGCGTGAGTTGATCAGCATTTTCGGCAAGCATGGCATCGTGCCCATCGTCCCGGAAATCGGCGACCGTTTCAATGCGCAGGAACACGAGGCGATGTTTGAAGCACCCGTTCCCGGCACCAAGGCCGGCGACATTATCCAAGTGATGTCTGAAGGATTCCTGCTGCACGACCGTCTGTTGCGCCCTGCGCAGGTTGGCGTGTCTTCGACGCCCGCTAGCTGACACCTGGAGGTGGTGGAGCTAGCCAAGCTCGGCCTTCAGCTCATAGAGCAAATTCAACGCCTCACGCGCCGTCATCTCATCGGGATGCACGGCGCGTAGTTTTTCTTCCACCTGGCTTGGCTTGGTGAGCTTTGGTGCAGGGGCAGGGGTCATGGCAAATAGCGGCAAATCATCGATGACCGCTTTGCGCTGCCCGCCCTCGCGTTCGCCTTTCTCCAAAGCATCCAATACGATCTGCGCCCGCGTGATCACCGCGTCTGGCAGACCCGCCAGCTTGGCGACCTGCACCCCGTAGGATCTGTCCGCCGCGCCTTCCTTGACCTCGTGAAGGAAGATCACCTCTCCCTCCCATTCCTTCACGGCTACCGTGGCGTTGGTCAGCCCGTCCAGTTTCGACGCAAGCGATGTCATCTCGTGGTAGTGGGTTGCGAAAAGCGCCCGGCATTGGTTGGTTTCATGCAGGTGTTCCAGCGTGGCCCAAGCGATCGACAATCCATCATAGGTGGCCGTGCCGCGCCCGATCTCGTCCAGGATCACCAAGGCGCGGTCGTCCGCCTGGTTCAGAATCGTCGCGGTTTCCACCATCTCGACCATGAAAGTCGAGCGCCCGCGCGCCAAATCGTCCGAGGCACCGACCCGGCTGAAAACCTGACTTACCAGGCCGATCCTCGCATGCCGGGCAGGCACGAAACTGCCGATTTGTGCCATAATTGCCAGTAATGCATTCTGGCGCAGGTACGTTGATTTACCTGCCATGTTGGGACCGGTCAGCAAGGTGATCGCGGCGCCGTCCTCGGCGGAAAGGTCGCAATCGTTCGCCACAAACGGCGCGCCTTCCTTTGCCAAAGCAGCCTCCACCACAGGGTGGCGACCGCCTTCGATGACGAAGGTTCGATCTTCTGTCATTTCCGGCTGTGTCCAATCGCCTTCCCGCGCCCTGCGGGCGAGGGCGGCTGCAAGGTCCAACTCCGCCAATCCCCGCGCGGTCTGTCCGATCTGATCCTGTTGTTCCAGAATGGCAACTTGCAGAGACTGGAAAAGGGTCTTCTCAATCTCCAGCGCCCGATTGCCAGCGTTGAGGATCTTGGTCTCCAACTCGGACAGTTCTACAGTGGTGAAGCGAACTTGGTTGGCCGTGGTCTGGCGATGAATGAACCGTTCCGACAGCGGTGGGTTCAGCATCTTTTCGGCGTGGGTTGCCGTGGTCTCGATGAAGTATCCCAGAACGTTGTTGTGTTTGATCTTCAGGGCGTTCACGCCCGTTGCCTGCACGTATTCCGCCTGCATCGAGGCAATTACGCCGCGTCCTTCGTCCCGCAGTGTCCGCGCCTCATCCAGTTCTTCGTGATAGCCCGCCGCGATCAACCCGCCATCGCGCAGCTGTACGGGAGGTTCAGCAACCAGGGCGGCGTCCAGCAGTTCCGAAAGCTGGTCATGCCCTTCAAGATGCGCGACGGCATCCCGCAGCAGTGGCGGCAGGTCCACGTCTTGCAACCGGTCGGAGAGCCGAGCAGCACCGGACAGCCCGTCGCGAATTGCCGTCAGATCCCGAGGAGCGCCGCGATCCAACGCAAGGCGTGACAGCGCGCGGTCAAGGTCGGGTATGCGCCGCAACTCACTTTCAAGATCGTCTCTAATCTGCGTGTCAGAGACAAAAAACCCAACGGCTTCATGCCGCGCGCGAATGACCTCCAAGTCGGTGGAGGGACCCGTCAGCCGCCGTTCCAGTAGCCGCGCACCGCCTGCGGTTTGAGTGCGATCCAGTACCGACAGCAGCGAATTGGCCCGTCCACCGGACAGGGCATGGGTCAGCTCCAGGTTGCGGCGAGTGGCGGTATCCAACTGCAACAGCCGTTCTGCCGATTGCTGACGCGGGGCGCGCAACAGGGGCAACGCGCCTTTCTGGGTCAGCTCCAGATAGTCGATCAACGCGCCCATGGCCGAGATTTCGGCCCGTGCAAAGCTGCCGAATCCCTCCAACGTTGAAACGCCGAACAACTCCGTCAGCCGCTTCGTGGCCGAGGCGCTATCGAAAGAGCCCGGCGACAAAGGTGTCACCGCAGCCCCCAGTTCTGCGATAGAATCCTGACGGGCGATGTCCAACCCGTCGGACACCAACACCTCTTTCGGCGAAAGCCGGGCCAATTCTGGCCCCAACCGAACGGCGGGGCAGCGCATCACGCGGAAATCACCGGTCGAGATATCGCACCACGCCAATGCCCCCTCGCCACGCACGTCGGCGTAGGCGGCAAGATAATTGTGCCGCCGCGCTTCCAGCAACGTATCCTCGGTCAACGTGCCAGGCGTGACCAGGCGCACGACCTCGCGCCGCACGACAGCTTTTGAGCCGCCGCGCTTTTTGGCGGTCGCGGGGTCTTCCATCTGCTCGCAAATACCGACGCGAAAACCTTTGCGGATCAGGGTCAGCAGGTACGATTCGGACGAATGCGCCGGCACACCGCACATGGCGATATCTTCGCCATTGTGCTTGCCGCGTTTGGTCAGGGCGATGTCCAGCGCCTCGGCGGCGGCGACGGCGTCGTCAAAGAACATCTCGTAGAAGTCGCCCATCCGGTAGAACAGCAACGCATCGGGATGCTGTGCCTTGATCTCCAGATATTGCGCCATCATCGGCGTCACTTGCGCGTTCATATCCAATTCCCCCACGGCTGAATCTATACGAACCAAAGCCCCGGTTTGAAGCGCAATCGGTAGCTCGGGCGGTTGCCCCCACGCGCACGGCGCGGTTAAGTCGGCGGACTTAGGGAGGAACGCATGGCCGACAAACAGAAAGTCACCCGAGAAGAGGCGCTGGCCTACCATCTGGAACCACGCCCGGGAAAGATTGACATCAACGCGTCGACGGCGATGGCGACGCAGCGCGACCTGTCGCTGGCCTATTCGCCCGGTGTGGCGGTCCCCTGTGAGGTGATCGCCGAAAACCCAGAAACGGCCTATGATTACACGACCAAGGGCAACATGGTTGCCGTGATCTCCAACGGGACGGCGGTTTTGGGGTTGGGGAACCTGGGCGCGCTGGCCTCCAAGCCGGTGATGGAGGGGAAGGCGGTTCTGTTCAAACGCTTCGCCGACGTGAACTCCATCGATATCGAGCTGGATACCGAGGACGTCGACGAGTTCGTGAACGCCGTGAAGCTGATGGGACCGTCGTTTGGCGGCATCAACCTTGAGGATATCAAGGCGCCTGAATGCTTCATGATCGAGAGTCGCCTGAAGGAGTTGATGGATATCCCCGTATTCCACGACGACCAGCATGGCACCGCCGTGATTTGTGCCGCCGGATTGATTAACGCGCTGCATATCAGCGGCAAGAAGATCGAGGACTGCCGCATCGTCCTGAACGGTGCCGGGGCGGCTGGAATCGCCTGTATCGAACTGCTCAAAAGCATGGGCGCACGGCATGAGAACTGCATCGTTTGCGACACAAAAGGTGTTATTTATCAAGGCCGTACCGAGGGGATGAACCAGTGGAAGTCGGCCCATGCCGTCACCACCAAGCTGCGCACGCTGGAAGAGGCGATGGAGGGCGCGGATGTTTTCCTTGGCGTCTCTGTCAAAGGTGCCGTGACGCCCGAGATGTTGAAGGCGATGAACGACAACCCGGTGATTTTCGCCATGGCCAACCCCGATCCCGAGATCACCCCGGAAGAAGCCCACGCCGTGCGAGCCGATGCGATCGTCGCGACGGGGCGGTCGGATTATCCCAATCAAGTCAACAACGTACTCGGTTTCCCCTACCTCTTCCGAGGGGCGCTGGATGTCCATGCCCGCGCGATCAACGACGAGATGAAGATCGCATGCGCCAACGCCCTCGCCGACCTGGCGCGCGAAGATGTGCCCGATGAAGTCGCGATGGCCTATGGGCGCAAGCTCAGCTTTGGGCGTGATTACATAATCCCGACGCCCTTCGATCCGCGGCTAATTTACATGATCCCACCGGCTGTTGCGCAAGCGGGCATGGATACGGGCGCTGCTCGTCGGCCGATCATCGATCTGGAGGGGTATGCGACCGATTTGAAGGCGCGGATGGATCCGACCTCTTCGATCCTGCAAGGGGTATATGCGCGGGCGCGGAACGCACAGGCGCGGATGATATTTGCCGAAGGCGATGACCCGCGCGTGCTGCGTGCCGCCGTGGCGTATCAGCGGCAGGGACTGGGGCGTGCGCTTGTGGTGGGACGTGACAGTGACGTGAAGGAGAAGCTGGAGGCCGTGGGTCTTGGCGATGCCGCCCGAGAGTTGGAGATCGTGAATGCCGCCAACACCCGGCACTTAGAGATGTACAAAGACTTCCTCTATAATCGTTTGCAACGGAAAGGTTTTGACAGAACCGATATACACCGCCTTGCCGCGCGCGACCGGCATGTGTTCGCCTCGCTTATGCTGGCCCATGGTCATGGTGACGGGATGCTGACAGGGGCAACGCGCAAGTCAGCGCAAGTTCTTGAAATGGTAGGAAAAGTCTTTGACGCGCGCGCGGAAGACGGGGCCGTGGGCGTGACGGCGTTGCTGCATAAGGGCAAGATCGTTCTGATCGGGGACACGCTGGTGCACGAGTGGCCCTCGGACACCGATATGGCTTTGATTGCAGAGCGTGGTGCCCAGGTCGCGCGCGGTTTGGGGCTGGAGCCTCGGGTCGCGTTTGTCAGCTTCTCGACGTTTGGTTACCCGGTGTCGGAGAGGGCAGAAAAGATGCACCGCGCGCCGGAATTGCTGGACGCGAAGGGTGTTGATTTCGAGTATGAGGGAGAGATGACCGTCGATGTTGCCCTGAACCCCGCAGTCATGGCGCAGTATCCGTTTCAGCGCCTAAGCGGACCCGCGAATGTGCTGGTCGTGCCGGCCCGACATTCCGCTTCGATCAGCGTGAAGCTGATGCAGGAGATGGCCGGCGCGACCGTGATCGGTCCGATCCTGACGGGTCTGGATCGCCCGGTTCAGATCGCCTCTACGGTCAGTACCTCGAACGACATTCTGAACATGGCGGTGATGGCGGCCTGTGAAATTGGGCGGACCTGAGGGGCCAAAAGACGGTGTAAAGAACTTGTAGTCTTTTCGTAACTACATCGATCTTGCCAGAACCGCTGCGAAGAAAAGGCCCGCGGGGGAAAACCGCGGGCCTTTGCTGAGGGGTCCAAGATGTGGAACGTGGTCAGTCGCGGACCTTGTCCCAAAAGCTTTTGACCTTGTCGAAGAACCCCGAGGCGTTCGGGTTGTTGTTCTTCTTGCACAGCTCCTCGAACTGACGCAGCAGGTCTTCTTGATCACCGGTCAGGTTCACCGGGGTTTCGACCATCAGTTCGATATACATCTCGCCCATACCGGGCCCCCGTAGGGCGGGCATGCCTTTGCCGCGCAGGCGCATTTGCCGCCCGGATTGAGAGCCCTCGGGCACGCGCACACGGGACCGGCCACCATCGATCGTCGGAACCTCGATTTCACCGCCCAATGCGGCGGACACCATCGAGACTGGAACGCGGCAGAACAGGTCCATGCCATCGCGCTGGAACAGCGGGTGGTCCTGAACATCGACGAAAATGTAAAGATCGCCGGTCGGCCCGCCGCGCAATCCTGCCTCGCCCTCGCCGGACAGGCGAATGCGGGTTCCGGTTTCGACACCGGCGGGGATATTCACGCTAAGCGCGCGATCTTTTTCCTGACGCCCGGCACCGCCACAGGAGCGGCAGGGGTTTTTGACGATCTGACCCATGCCGGAACAAGTCGGGCAGGTGCGTTCAACGGTGAAAAAGCCCTGCTGGGCACGGACCTTGCCCATGCCGGAACAGGTGGGACAGCCGGTCGGTTCTGCGCCCGCTTCGGACCCTGTGCCATCACAGGCGCTACACGCCACTGACGACGGCACGGTGATCTGCTTGGTGAGGCCGTTATAGGCATCTTCCAAGGTGATCGAGAGATTATAGCGCAGGTCCGAGCCGCGAGTGGCTTGCGTGCGCGCGCCGCCGGGCCGCCCGCGCTGGCCGCCCATGAAATCACCAAAGAGGTCTTCGAAGACGTCAGAGAAAGCGCTTGCGAAATCGCCCTGACCCTGGCCGCCGCCCCGGGGGCCGCCCGCCATGCCGCCATCAAAGGCCGAATGACCGAACCGATCGTAAGCCGCCTTCTTGTCGGCGTCTTTCAGGACGTCGTAGGCCTCATTCGCTTCTTTGAACTGAGATTCGGCTTCCGGATTGTCGGAGTTGCGGTCGGGGTGAAGTTCTTTCGCCTTCTTGCGATAGCCCTTCTTGATCTCATCAGCGCTCGCGCCTTTAGAGACGCCAAGCACCTCGTAATAATCGCGTTTTGCCATGGTTTTTTCTTTCGGTAACGCGAACGCCCGGCCGGAAATCTATCCGGCCGGGCGAACGGGGTTACAGGAGATCAGCCGCGCTTGCGGTCGTCGTCGAGGTCTTCGAAATCGGCATCGACGATGTCTTCGTCCACACCGCGTTCTTCTTCCTCGGGGGCGTCGCCACCTTCTGCGGCTTCGGCTTTCTCAGCCTCGGCCTTGTAGATCGCTTCACCCAGACGCATCGCTGCTTCGGTCACGTTCTGGATGCCGCCCTTGATCTTGGCGGTGTCGTCGGTTTCCAGCGTTTCCTTCAGCGCGTTCAAGGCCAGCTCGATCGCCTCGACGGTAGAGGCGTCGACCTTTTCGCCATGCTCTTCCAGCGACTTCTCGGTCGAATGCACAAGGCTTTCGGCCTGGTTGCGGGTTTCGACAAGGTCCTTCTTGTCCTTGTCGGCTTCCGCATTCTCTTCGGCTTCGCGGACCATCTTTTCGATGTCCTCGTCGGACAGACCGCCCGACGCCTGAATCGTGATCTGCTGTTCCTTGCCGGTGCCCTTGTCCTTGGCGCCCACGGACACGATGCCGTTGGCATCGATGTCGAAGGTCACTTCGATCTGCGGCACGCCGCGCGGAGCGGGTGGGATGCCTTCAAGGTTGAACTGGCCAAGGATCTTGTTGTCAGCGGCCATCTCACGTTCGCCCTGGAACACACGCAGGGTCACGGCGCTTTGGTTGTCGTCCGCCGTCGAGAAGATCTGCGATTTCTTCGTCGGGATCGTGGTGTTGCGGTCGATCAGGCGCGTGAACACACCGCCGAGGGTTTCAATACCCATCGACAGAGGCGTCACGTCCAGCAGGACCACGTCTTTCACGTCGCCTTGCAGAACACCGGCTTGAATGGCGGCACCAAGGGCCACGACCTCATCAGGGTTCACGCCTTTGTGGGGCTCTTTCCCGAAGAACTTGGTCACTTCCTCGATCACCTTGGGCATCCGGGTCATACCGCCGACCAGAACGACTTCGTCGATCTCGGACTTGCTGAGGCCCGCGTCTTTCAACGCAGCGGCACAGGGCTTGATGGAGGCCTTGATCAGATCGCTCACGAGGCTTTCCAGCTTCGCACGGGTCAGTTTCATGACCATGTGCAGCGGCTGGCCGTTGGAGCCCATGGAGATGAACGGTTGGTTGATCTCGGTCTGCGAGGCAGAGGAAAGTTCGATCTTCGCCTTCTCGGCCGCTTCTTTCAGACGCTGAAGCGCCATCTTGTCAGCGGTCAGGTCGACCTGGTTTTCCTTTTTGAACTCCTCCGCGAGGTAGTTCACGATCCGCATGTCGAAGTCTTCACCACCCAGGAACGTGTCGCCGTTGGTGGATTTCACTTCGAACAGGCCGTCGTCGATTTCCAGAATGGTTACGTCAAACGTACCGCCGCCAAGGTCATAGACGGCGATGGTGCGCGTCTCTTTCTTGTCGAGGCCATAGGCGAGGGCGGCTGCCGTCGGCTCGTTGATGATGCGCAACACTTCGAGGCCCGCGATCTTGCCCGCGTCCTTCGTGGCTTGGCGCTGTGCGTCGTTGAAATAGGCAGGCACGGTGATGACCGCCTGCGTCACGTCTTCGCCGAGATACGACTCAGCCGTTTCTTTCATCTTTTGCAGGATGAACGCCGAGATCTGCGAGGGGGAATACTTCTCGCCCTTTGCTTCGACCCAAGCGTCGCCGTTGCCGCCGTCGACGATCTTGAACGGAAGGTTCTTCTTGTCCTTCTCCAGATGCTCGTCGTTGATGCGACGGCCGATCAGGCGTTTGACGCCGAAGATCGTGTTTTCCGGGTTCGTAACCGCCTGACGCTTGGCGGATTGGCCAGCGAGGCGTTCGTCGTCCGTGAAGGCGACGATGGACGGCGTCGTGCGCGCGCCTTCTGCGTTTTCGATCACGCGGGGTTGCGAGCCATCCATGATAGCCACGCAGGAGTTGGTTGTACCGAGGTCGATACCAATGACTTTAGCCATGTGTTGTCCCTTTCTTAAGCGAACAGGCGGGAACGGGGCTTGATGCTGCAGCCCCCGCGCCGCCTTACCATTGACTTTAGGCGGCACCAGAAGTGCCCACCCGAGTTCGGACGGTATATAAGAACCGTGATTTAGGGCTGCAAGCGTCCGCGTCCCACGGAATCCGAGGAATCTGCGATGAATGTCCAAGTCGGTGGAATTGTTGTGCATCAGGAACACCTGAATGCGGCGGATCAGGCCGATTTGGTGGAACAGGTGCGCCGGGTGGTGCGGTCCGCGCCGCTGTATCGGCCCGAGACGCGGACGGGCAGGGCGATGTCGGTTCGGATGACCTCGGCCGGGACATTCGGGTGGATCAGTGATCGCAGGGGCTATCGCTATGACCGCAAGCACCCGGACGGCATGGAATGGCCGCCGATCCCGCCGGGGGCCCTGGACATCTGGCGCGCCGTGTCCGGCGTGGCCCGTGATCCGCAGAGCTGCCTGATCAACTATTATGACGCCGACGCCAGAATGGGGATGCATCAGGACCGGGATGAAGGGGATTTCGACATGCCTGTCGTCTCTGTGTCGTTGGGGGATGAGGCACTGTTTCGGGTCGGCGGCCCGGAACGCGGCGGCAAGACGCAATCGATCTGGCTGAAATCAGGGGATGTGGCGGTGATGGGCGGGACTGCCCGGCTGAACTTCCACGGGATTGACCGGATCAGAGCGGGCTCGTCCGCCCTCCTGCCGAAAGGGGGGCGGATCAACCTGACGATGCGGGTCGTGGAATAGGGCTCAGTTCTCGCGCAATTTGATCCGAAAACCGGTTTTCACTTTGTGGATTGCGCCTAGCGTTTTGCTTCCCAACTGGAGGAGGCATGTTTGCGGGTATACGCCTCTAGCATCATCCCGAACAGAAGCGCCCCCAGCATGAAGTAGAAGGGATAGGCGACGTTGGTGTTGTGCGGGAAGTAATTCACGAACACATAGCCTCGCGTCTGATCGATGATGTGGAACAGGGGGTTCCACTGGAACGCGGGCAGCATCATCGCGGGCATCATGTTGGCAAGGAACATCTTGCCCGAAAAGATCATATTCGCGCGGATGTAGACCATGGACAGGATCTGCACGAGATCCGGCATCCACGGCTTCCAGGCCATCAGAATGATCCCCAAGGCCACGCCCACACCCCACGCCAGAAGGAACATCCGCATGGCGCCGGGCCAATCATTGATGTGCACTGGCGCAACCACGGTATGGATCAGCAGCAGAATGCACATGACGGCAATGGTCTGCGTGTAAAGCACGGCCAACGCCTCGGAACAGATGGAAACAAGCGTGTTCATCGGCGCGTGCTGCATCATCGCACTGGTCGGCCCGTCGGCGCCCATCACGGCGCGAACGGTCTGAATGTGGGTCAGGTACAGGAAGATCCCCGACATCAGGTAGACCATGAAGTTCCCGCGCAGGGCGGCGGTACGGCCCCCGAGGAAGCTGAACATGAAGTAGAAGGCGGCAATGAACATGACGCTTTGTATGATCGACAGGGCAATGGCCAGGATCGCATTGCCGTGGTTTTTGCGGACCTTACGCGCAGCCGCGTGGAACGTGACCTCCATGAAATTGAAGATCAGCCCCAGCGTGGACGTGGACGTCCGGGTTTCAAACATATCGCCTAATCCTTGCCTGCCGCCCCGTGTGGTTCAGCTTGTTGTTCGCGCAACGCCCATAGGCTTTGCTTGCCGTTCCTACACGCGCAGTTGATAACGCCTTAGGTATTAATTTTCAATTCAACGTCAGGTGAACGTATGGATCACGAAAAACTTGTTGCCGTCATGCGCGCTGCTGCCTTGGAAGCGGGCGATGCGATCATGGAGGTTTACGGCGCAGAGGATTTCGACGTGAAGGTCAAATCCGACGACAGCCCCGTGACAGAGGCCGATGAGGCCGCGGATGCGATCATCTCGCGGCATCTGCGCGCAGCCTTCCCCGAGGTGACGCTGGTGACCGAAGAGCAGGCCGATAGCCACGGGTTGAGCGCCGATCAGTTCCTGATCGTCGACCCGCTGGATGGCACGAAAGAATTCATCAAGCGCCGCGGAGATTTCACCGTTAACATCGCGCTGGTCGAGGGTGGCGTGCCCGTGCGCGGCATCGTCTATGCGCCCGCCAAGGGGCGGTTGTTCTACACGACGGCTGATGGTGTGAGTGTTGAGGAAGCGGGCCCGTTTGACCCTGATGCGCCCGGTAGGCTTGATCAGATTGGCGTGTCGAAGCCTGATAACGCCGCGCTGCGCGTCGTGGCAAGCAAATCGCACCGCGATCAGGCAACGGATGATTACATCAACAAATACGCCCATACGGACATGAAAAGCGCGGGCTCGTCTTTGAAGTTCTGCCTTGTCGCGACGGGAGAGGCCGACATTTACCCCCGCCTGGGCCGCACCATGGAATGGGACACGGCGGCGGGCGACGCGGTCCTGCGCGGGGCTGGCGGCAAGATGGTCCGGTTTGAAGATCACGCAGCCTTCGACTACGGCAAGGACGGCTTCGCCAACGGGTTCTTCATCGCCTACGCGCCGGGCGTGGAGTTGAAGCAGCCATGACGGTTGCCTGTGTAATACCGGCCCGCTACGCCTCGACCCGCTATCCGGGCAAACCCTTGGCGATGCTCACCGGGGCCACGGGGGAATCGGTGTCGTTGATCGAGAGATCCTGGCGCGCGGCGCAGGGGGTTTCTGGCCTTGATAGTGTCTACGTCGCCACCGACGATGACCGCATCGCCGATGCCGCGCGGGCGTTCGGGGCAGAGGTTCTGATGACCTCATCGGAGGCGCGCAACGGGACGGAACGCTGTGCCGAGGCGCTGGAGATTCTTTCATCTCAAGAGGGGGGCGACGTCGAGATTATCGTGAACCTGCAAGGCGACGCACCCCTGACGCCGCCATGGTTCCTGGAAAAACTAGTGGCGGGCTTGCGCGGCGATGCGCAAGCCGCGATCGCCACGCCGATCCTGCGCTGTGATGGCGAAACGCTGGCGGCGCTGAAGGCAGATCGCGCGGCGGGGCGCGTGGGAGGCACGACAGCGGTGGCCGATAGCAAGATGCGGGCGCTCTACTTTTCCAAGGAAGTCGTGCCGTTCACGTCCGAGGCCTACGCCCCCGACGCCGCCACGCCGGTGTTCCACCACGTCGGCGTTTACGCCTACCGCCCTTGGGCGCTGCGGGCCTATCCGCATTGGTCTGTCGGCCCGTTAGAGACCCTTGAAGGCCTTGAACAGCTGCGTTTCCTTGAGGCTGGCCACCCGGTTTTATGCGTCGAAGTGGAAGCCAGAGGCGCCAAGTTCTGGGAATTGAACAACCCCGAGGATATCCCGAGGATCGAGGCGATGTTGCAAGAGATGGGCGCCCCTTGACCCAATCGCGCCTGAGCGTTGTTGTCGTCAGCGCCGGACGACCCGATGCCCTTCGGCGCTGTCTTCTCAGCCTGTCACAACAGGCCACCGCCGGGTGCGAGGTGATCGTTGTCGCGGATGCAGGGGGGCAAGCCGCCGTGCGGACGTTGCCCGTAGTTGGTGCCTTGAAGCTGCTGCCGCAACGCCAGCCCAATATCTCTGCCGCGCGCAATGCCGGGATCGGTGCCGCCGCAGGCGATATCATTGCCTTCATCGATGACGATGCCGTGGCCGAGCCTACCTGGTCTCAGGCCGTCCTCGACGCCTTCGCCGTGCCCGATCTTGCCGCGATCACCGGCCCGGTCCTGGGGCGCAACGGGATCTCTCTCCAATGGGGGCCCCTTGCGGTGAACGGGGTCGCTCACGACATCCAGGTAGAGCCTGATACGCCGATCAGAGACGGTTTCGCGCGTAAACTGCAAGGCACCAACATGGCGTTTCGGCGCGAAGCGCTGGTGCAGATGGGCGGCTTCGACAAAGCGCTGCATTTCTACCTTGATGACACGGATATCTCGTTCCGGGTTGGTCGTGCGGGGCTGGCCACGGCTTGGGCGCCGCGCGCGGTTGTCCATCATGGGTTTGAGGCGAGCACCCGCCGGACCCAGGCGCGCGTGCCCCTTAGTCTGTTCGATATCGGCGCATCGACGGCTGTCTATCTGCGCAAGCACGCGCCCGAGGATCAGCGAGAGAACGCGCTGCGCGCATTGGAGGCCGCGCAAAGCACGCGGCTGTTGCGTCTGGCCAGAGCCCGAAAGCTGAATGCGGCCAAGATGCGAGAGTTGATGGAGACCCTTCGCGAGGGTTTTAAGGCGGGCCAAGCGCGCGTGAGCCATGAGCCGAAGATCGGCTCTGACACAGGCGATTTCGACCCGTTCCAATCGACCAACCCACCACCGCATCGCGTCTTGTCGGGGCGGTCGTTCCAGCTTAACCGACTGCGCGCGGAGGCGGCCGAGCTGGTCATCAAGGGGCACCCCGTCAGCCTTTTCGCGTTCGAGCCGACGCCGCGCAAGCACCGGGTGCGCTTCACGGATGGTGGTTGGTGGGAACAGACGGGCGGTCTTTTTGGTCCCTCGGATCGCGCTGGTTCAAGGTTTCAATTCACGTCATTTCGCGCGCGGATTGCTGCCGAAACCCGTCGTATTTCTGCCACGCGCGGCATTGCTCCTGACAGGGATTCAAATTGATCGTTTCCACGTTCGCTTTGCTTTGTTAACGTGCCAGTTAAAATAATACAGCAGAATACCGCGCAAAAGCGGCACTGCGTTCTAGGGGCAAGGCATGAAAAAAAGAGTTACCAAGGCGATCTTTCCAGTCGCGGGTCTCGGCACCCGTTTCCTTCCGGCTACCAAATCGATCCCGAAAGAGATCATGACGTTGGTCGACCGTCCGCTTATCCAATACGCGATCGATGAGGCCCGTGCTGCTGGCATCAAGGAATTCATTTTTGTGACCAGCCGCGGGAAGTCCGCGTTGGAAGACTACTTCGACCATTGTCCGGAACTTGAAAGCACCCTGCGCAAAAAGGGTAAAACCGAGATGTTGGAGATGCTGAAAAGCACCAACATGGACAGTGGCGCGATTGCCTACATGCGTCAGCACAAGGCGTTGGGTCTGGGTCACGCCGTCTGGTGCGCCCGCCGTCTGTTGGGCAATGAGCCGTTTGCCGTGATCCTGCCCGATGACGTGATCGCAGCAGAGACGCCCTGCTTGCAGCAAATGGTCGAGGCCCACGCAGATATCGGCGGCAACATGGTCGCTGCGATGGAAGTGCCGGATAACAAGACCTCGTCCTATGGCATCCTGGATATCAAGGAAGACATGGGCTCAGTCGTGTCGGTGAAGGGCATGGTCGAGAAGCCGGATCAGGGCAAGGCGCCGTCAAATCTTGCCGTGATCGGGCGCTACATTCTGTCGCCTGACGTCATGGGCCATCTTAACAAGATCAAATCCGGCGCGGGGGGCGAGATCCAGTTGACCGACGCCATCGCGCAGGAAATTTCCAGCGCCGACAACGTCTATGGCTATCGCTTCAAGGGGCAGCGGTTCGACTGTGGCTCCAAGGCAGGTTTCCTTCAAGCCACCGTCGCCTTTGGCCTTGCGCGGGATGATCTGCGCGATGAATTCCAGGATTACCTTGCCGACATGATGTCGGTTCGCAACGCCGCGCAGTAGCGGCGCTGCCATGCCAGGGTTGCGTGATATTCCGTGTCTCTGGCTGGATGTCACACGGCTTCTGACCCGTGTCGGGCGCGGCGCGTTGACCGGGATCGATCGTGTCGAAATGGCCTATCTGGTTGAGGCGCTTACGGGTGATGCCAGTTACCTGTGCCGCACCACGCGGGGGTATCTGCTTCTGGATCGTCGCGGCGCGCAGGCCCTTCTGGACATGATCAATGGGATTGATCTGGGTCGCGCCGATTGGATCTCGCGCCTGACGGGACGGGGAAACAAACCGCGCCACAGGGCGGAGGCGGCTTTGCGGCGGCTTGCCGTCGCCCGGTGCCGTCCGCCCGGTCTGCCGAAACTGCTGCGGGATCACGCCCCGCGCGGCTGCATCTATCTGAACGTGGGCCATTCCAATCTGTCCGAGGCGACCTTGTCGGCCATGTCCGCCCATCCCGGCACCTGCGCCGTGATGATCCACGACCTTATCCCGCTGACCCACCCAAATTACGTGGCCGACGGCTTGCCAGAACCCTTTGCTGGCCGGATCGACCGGGTCCGCCAGTACGCGGATCTGGTCATCAGCAATTCGGCTGCAACGCAGGCAGATCTGGAAGCCCATTGGGCAGGGCAAAGTGTGCCGATGCGTCAGATCGTGGCGCATCTGGGCGTCACGCCGTGGCAGATGCCCGACCCTCAGGATCGAGAGCCGGGCCATTTCGTGATGCTTGGCACGGTAGAGGTCCGCAAGAACCACGCGCTGATGATCGACGCTTGGGAAGCCCTTGCGGTCATGTCCTTGCCGCAGATGCCAGAGCTTCACATCATCGGGGCGACCGGTTGGAAGGTCGACGATCTGATTGCCCGGATCAAAGCGCACCCCCTTTTGGGGCAGTCCATTTTCATGCATGGGCCGCTGTCTGATACGGAGGTTCAAGGGCACCTTGCGCGCGCGAATGCGCTGCTGTTCCCCTCTCTCGCTGAGGGCTACGGCTACCCGCCTCTGGAGGCCGCATTGGCAGGCGCCACGCCAATCTGTTCTAACTTACCGGTTTTCCGGGAAACTCTGGGCGATTGTGCCGTTTACGTGGACAGTAACGACGCGTACTCTTGGGCGGAAACGATTAGACAACACTTTTGCGGTATTGCCGTTAAGCCGGAGTTGACCACGTTGAAGGTCGCCACTTGGGCAGAGCACTTTATTAAGGTGGCAGAAGCCATCCAACCGTCAGCCGAGAAAGGCCGCCCATGAAAGCGATCAAGCGTTACGGTTTGCGCCTTGAACGCAAGCGGTTCCTTGTGCGCGCGTGGCGCAAATCCCGCGGGCTGGAGGTCGTGGCGCAGCGGACGGACGCGATCCGAGACGGTGACGTTCTTCTTTTCTGCACGCTCCGCAATGAGCGGGTGCGCCTCAAGTACTTCCTGAATTACTATCGTGACCGCGGCGTGAACCATTTCCTGTTCGTGGACAATGATAGCGGCGATGGCACCCGCGAATACCTGGCCGAGCAGCCCGATTGCAGCGTTTGGTGGACGGACGAATCGTACAAGCGGTCTCGGTTCGGGATAGATTGGATGAATCGCCTGTTGCGCCTTTATGGGCACAAGCATTGGTGCCTTACGGTCGATCCCGATGAATTCCTGGTCTACCCGTTCAGTGATACCCGCCCAATTCCGGCTTTGACGGATTGGCTGGATGCGTCTTCGATCAAGTCGTTTGGCGCGATGCTGCTGGATATGTACCCAAAGGGCCCCATCGATGCGCAGCCCTACCATGAGGGGCAAAACCCTTTCGACATTGCCTGTTGGTTCGATGCCGGGAACTATTCCGTCACCCGGAATTGGGAGTATGGGAACCTCTGGATTCAGGGCGGCCCGCGAGCGCGTGCCTTTTTTAGCGACAACCCCGAACGCGCGCCGGCGTTGAACAAAACGCCTTTGGTGAATTGGCAAAAGCACCATGCCTATGCGTCCTCGACACACATGTTGCTGCCGAGGGGGCTTAATCGCGTCTACGACGAATGGGGGGGAGAGAAGGCCTCGGGCGTGCTGCTGCACGCGAAGTTTCTCGACACGTTCAGCGCCAAGGCCAAGGAAGAGTTGGACCGGCGAGAGCATTATGCCGCCTCCGCCGAGTATAAGGCTTATGCGGACGGGTTGAAGGAAAACCCAGATTTCTGGAGCAAATGGTCCGAGAAATACATCAATTGGCGCCAGCTAGAGATCTTGGGTCTTATGTCCAAAGGCAACTGGGCATGAATACGCCATGAGTACACTGGGCTTCGTGATGATGTGTCATACTGCGCTGAACCGCGCGGCTGAGGTTGCACGCCACTGGGCCGAGCGGGATTGCCCCGTTGTCATCCACCTCGACAAACGGGTGGCGAAGGACAAGAACGCGTGGCTGAAGCGAGAGCTTTCCGACCTGGACAACGTCAAGTTCTGCAAGCGTCGCAAGTGCGAATGGGGCACGTGGAGCCTGGTGCAGGCAAGCCAGACCGGCGCCGAGATGATGCTGGAAGAGTTTCCCGGCGTCCGACACGTGTACCTGGCCTCAGGGTCCTGCCTGCCTCTGCGCCCGGTGGATGAATTGCGCGCCTATCTGGCTGCACGACCGATGACGGATTTCATCGAATCCGTCACGATCCGCGATGTTGATTGGACCATCGATGGCCTCAACACCGAACGATTCCAACTCCGATTTCCGTTTTCGTGGAAACGTCACCGTTTCCTGTTTGACCGCTACGTGGAATTGCAACGCAAAGTCGGCTTCAAGCGCAAGATGCCCGGGGGGCTGTTGCCGCATTTGGGAAGCCAATGGTGGTGCCTGTCGCGGCAAACCTTGTCGGCGATCATCCAGGACCCGAAACGGCGTGAGTTTGATCGCTACTTCAAGCTCGTCTGGATTCCGGACGAAAGCTATTACCAGACGCTGGTGCGCAACTATTCGCGCAACATCGAAAGCCGGTCGCTGACCCTGTCGAAGTTCGACTTCCAGGGCAAACCGCACGTCTTCTATGACGATCACCTGCATCTGCTGCGCCGCTCGGACTGCTTCGTGGCGCGTAAGATCTGGCCCCGGGCCGAAAGGCTCTACCGCACCTTCCTGAACGATGAGGCCGCAAACGCCCGGCGGGCCGAGCCGACACCCGGCAAGATCGACCGCGTATTCGCCAAGGCGTTGGAGCGTCGGACGCGGGGGCGTCCCGGCCTCTACATGCAGTCGCGCTATCCCAACAACGATTGGGAAAATGGCAAATCCGCCGCCCCGTATTCGGTGTTGCACGGGTTCAACGACCTGTTCCTTGATTTCGAGCCGTGGTTATCGCGGCGGCTTGGCACCTCGGTCCATGGTAATATCTTCGACCCAAAGCGCGTCCGCTTTGCGGGCGATGCGGAAACATACGCAGGCTGTCTTTCGTCCGCGCCCGATCTGCGGGACTACAATCCCGAACGCTTCCTGACGAACCTGATCTGGAACACGCGCGGCGAACGGCAGGTGTTCATGTTCGGCCCCCAGGACAACCAACGCCCCGGCGCGTTCATGGCCGCCGATAGCAACGCGCAGATCAGCGTGATCACCGGTGGTTGGGCGGTGCGCCTGTTCACCGCGAACCGCAATTTCGGCGATATCCGCACCGAGGCCGCGCGTCTGCAACGGCGCGAGGTGGATTTCGTGAACACGCTGCGGCACGTGCGATCGCGCGCCGAAATCCGCATCTGGTCGCTGGCCGAGTTTTTGGAAGAGCCGATGGAAAACCTGCAACGCATCCTCGATTCCATGGAGGGGGCGCAAGCCAGCCGTCTGACGGAAGCGCCGAAGATGGCCAATCTGGACGGCTTGCCGAAGTTCCTCCAGAATCTGAAGAACCAGGGCATGAACCCTTTTGCTGTGGGTGATTTCCCGCAAGAAGGCGTGGCCTTGCCGCCGTCCGGTGCTGACAACCGCCCCTATTTGGTGAGGTGATCCATGACCCGTCGCTTTGATGCTTTCGTATTGTTTGCCGAGATGCGGACGGGTTCCAATTATCTGGAAGACAGCCTCAACAATTTCCCGGACATCAACTGTCTGGGGGAGGTTTATAACCCCACGTTCCTTGGCCATCACAACACGTTCGAGATGTATGGCTATGACATGGACCGACGCGAGCAGGACCCCCTCGGTCTGCTGGAGTCGATCATCGAGAATGGCGGCGACGGCCTGCCGGGGTTCCGTCTGTTCCATGACCACGACGACCGCGTGGTGGACCGCGTGTTGCCCGATCCACGCATCGCCAAGGTGATCCTGACGCGCAATCCGCTGGATAGCTACGTCAGCCGCAAGATTGCCAGCGCCACGGGGCAGTGGCGTTTGACCGATATGAAGCATGCAAAAACGGCGAAAATCCGGTTCGACACGGCGGAATTCGGAGAGCTGTTGGACAAGCTGCTGCCGTTCCAGGAACACCTGCGGCAAGGGTTACAGAAGACGGGCCAGGTGGCATTTCAGGTCCGCTATGAGGATATCAACGATCCCGAAATGCTGAACGGCCTCGCCGCGTTCCTCGGCTCGGACGAGCGGGTGGAGGCGACGTCGAAGAAGCTGAAGAAGCAGAACCCCGCGCCGCTGCGCGACAAGGTCGAGAATTATGACGAGATGGTCGCCGCACTGAGTGACCTTGACCGTTTCGGCCTAGAGAAATCGCCTGAGTTAGAGCCCGAACGCGCCGCCCAGGTGCCGAATTTCGTGGCCCATCCGACGCTTGGGTTGCTGTTCTGCCCGATCAAGGGTGCGCCCGAAAACTCGGTGCTGACCTGGATGGCGGCGTTGGGCGATGTCGGCAAGGATGCCCTGATCCGCAAGATGAGCCAGAAGCAGCTGCGCCAGTGGATGAAGGACAATCCCGGGTTCCGCAGCTTCACGGTGCTTCGCCATCCCGTCGCCCGCGCCTACACCGTCTTCAATCGCTTTATCCTACCCGATGACCGCCCCGCCTACGAGACCGCCCGCAAGACGCTGCGGCAGCGCTACAAGGTGCCCCTGCCGGGAAAAACACCGGGCGACGGTTGGACTGAGGAAGAGCAGAAAGCCGCGTTCCAGGGGTTTATCGGGTTCCTCAAGGGCAATCTCGCGGGGCAAACCAGCGTTCGGGTCGATCAGGCATGGGCGACGCAAACCGCGATCCTTCAAGGGATTTCCACGGTGATGGTGCCGCAAGCGGTGATCCATGAAGAACAGATGAAAGAGGCGCTGCCTGCGTTGGCTCAGGCGGTCGGGGCTGAAGACATCCCCGAGGTTGTCGGAGAGGCGATGCCGGGGCTTTACCCGTTGAAATCCGTTTATGACGGCAAGATCGAGCAGGCGCTGATCGACACCTATCGACGCGATTACATCGGGTTCGGATTTCCGCGGTGGAACAAGCGCTAGACGGATCGGACTAGGCGGCCTGTGTCACCTCGACTTCGGTCAGCAGGGTATAAAGCGTTGCGGGGTCGTTATTGGCCCGCAGCTTCGCGCAAAGCGCCGTGTCGCGCAGGGTCCGGGACACCAGGGCCAAGGCCTTGAGGTGGTCCACGCCAGAGTCCTCAGGGGCTAGCAGAACAAAGACCAAGTCCACCGGCTGACGGTCGGCGGCGCCGAAATCGATAGGACGCTCCAGCCGGATGAACGCGCCAACGACGCGGTCGATTTCAGAAAGCCGCGCATGGGGAAGGGCAATGCCATTGCCTACGGACGTTGGCCCAAGGCCTTCGCGCACTTGCAGGGCCTCGAAGATGCGCGCGGCGGGCACATCGATCAGCGTTTCGGCAATCTCGGCGATAGACTGTATCAGCCGCTTTTTGCTGCTGACATCGGTCATCACCTTGACCGCGTCCGGCGTCAAAAGAGTCGAAAGATCCATTCCCATGCCCCTCGTGCGGTCTTGGCCGCAACGTGTAGGCCCGGGGGCTGTACGCCAAGCCCGGGCCAGATCCATTAACTGGTCTTGGGATCGATCCAGCCCACGTTGCCGTCATCCCGGCGATAGACCACATTGACCCGGTCGTTCCCTTGCTCGCGGAACACCAAAAGCGGCGCGCCCGCGATCTCCATTTGCATCACGGCCTCTCCGACCGAAAGCGATGGGATACTGGTTTCCATCTCGGCCACGATGATCGGCTGCAACGTGTCGGGCTCGGCGTCCTCAGACGCGTCGTCCGATGATGCGAGGATATAAGAGGCGCCGCCGAAGACATCAATGGGCGTCGTCCGGTCTTTGTGGTGATCTTTCAGGCGTCGCTTGTAGCGTCTGAGTTGCTTTTCCAGCTTGTCGGCCGTCGCTTCGAACGCGGCGTAGATCTCATGGGCGTGGGCCTTGGCAGAGGCGGTCAAGCCAGTGGACAGATGAACGGTGGTTTCACAGGCAAATTCTGGCCCGGACTTGGAAAAGATCACATTCGCATCGGTCGGACGCTCGGCGTATTTCTGGGCTATTGCGCCCAGGTTGTCTTGCACGTGTGTTTGCAGCGCCTGGCCGATTTCGATCTGTTTTCCGCTGATCTGATACCGCATGTAACCTCCGGTTTTGGTGGGAATCTTGAGGCTGCTCAAGTTTGAGCATCCTTTCAAACCATTGAATATTAACACTTTTCAAAAAGTTAAAGTTCTGAGCGCGCCAAAAGGCGTCGGGCTTGGAAAGAGATGAAGCCAGTGCAACCATCACGTCTATCAGACGGCCAAACGGCCCCGTCTGTCAATGGAATTGGTTCAAGTGATCTTAAAGGATTGGCCCAGGTAAACACGGCGCACGTTCTCATCCTTCACGACCTCATCGGCGGTGCCGGACATGATGATCACCCCGTCATGAAGGATGTAGGCGCGGTCCACGATGGCGAGGGTTTCCTGCGCGTTGTGGTCGGTGATCAGCACGCCAATACCACGGGTCTTCAACTCGGCCACCAGCGCGCGAATGTCGCCCACGGCGATGGGATCGACACCTGCAAACGGCTCGTCCAGCAAAACGTAGCGCGGGTTGGAGGCCAGACACCGCGCAATTTCGGCGCGACGTCGCTCACCGCCGGACAACGAAAGCGCGGGGGCGCGGCGCAGATGTTCAATCGAGAATTCCGATAGCAACTCTTCCAGCCGATCACGGCGCTTCTTGCGCTTGGGTTCCACGATTTCGAGGATCGCCATGATGTTGTCTTCGACAGACAGGCCCCGGAAGATCGACATCTCTTGCGGCAGATAGCCCACGCCCGCACGGGCGCGGCGGTACATCGGAAACAGCGTCACGTCTTGGCCATCGATGGTGACGCGTCCGCCATCGGGGGTGATCAGCCCCGCGATGCAATAGAAGCTGGTCGTCTTGCCAGATCCGTTGGGGCCCAGAAGCGCGACAACCTCGCCCCGGTTCAGCTCCAGCGTGACATCGCGGATCACCGGACGCTTGCGGTAGCTTTTGCGGAGCTTGTGAACCCGAAGCCCGGCAGAGCCTTCTGTGACCTCAAGCGCCATCAGTCTGTGCCGCCAAGCACCGTGCGCACACGTCCATCGACGGATCCGTTCCCGGCGCGCATGTTCACGACCATGCTGTCGCCCGAAATCGCGGTAGGTCCCTGCGTCACAAGCACGTTGCCCGACAGGGTCAGCAGCGCCGAGGCCACATCGTAGCGCGCGCTGCCGCCTTCCGCCGCGTCCGCGCCCCGGGTCACGAGGACGCCGCCGGTGGCGATGACCTCGCTCACGTCCTGGTTGCCTTGTGTGCCGTAGACGATCCGCACGGCACCGGCGGCCATGCGAAGGTCGCCCTGGACGACGATAACGTTGCCGGTGAAAATGGCTTCTCCGGTGGTTTGATCCAGGGTCAGGCCATCGGCTGTCACCTCGACAGGTTGGCGGTCATCGAAGGCAACGCCGCCGAAGCCGATATCTACCTGCGCCGCTGCGGGCTGGGTGAGGAGGAGGACAAACCCCAAGAGGGCAAGAATACGGTGCATGGAAGGCCCTTCAGCTTTGTGGCTCGTATAGCACCCGAACGGAGCCGTTGAAACGAAGGATTGCCTCTCCGTCCGGACCGGTGATTTCCATCGTATCGGCGGTGACGTCCAAACCGGGGCCGGTGACATGGATCGGCGTGGGCGACCGCATGTTGATCACGTCCAGCGCCATCACCATCGTTTCGCTTTCAACGCGATATCCCATGGAGGATTGCAGCACGACATCCTCGGTCAAGGTCGCCATCTGGGCGGCCATGTCGATATCACCGAAATCCGCCTGAATGGTCAGGAAGTCCGTCCGGCTCAGGTCCATGCGGCCATTGATGGATTGCGCCTGGATCCGTTCCGTTCGAGACGCTTCGGCTGAAACGGCGTTGGCGGTCAGGATGATTTCCTGACCGTCGCCCAATACGCCGGCAAAGCGCGGCTCTGTCACGCGCTGTTCGCGGGCGATCTGGTCAATATTGACCTCGGCATAGGGCAAAGCGGCGTCTGGATCCGGGGCGCCGGACAGCAGGAAAAGGGACGACAACAGGCCAATCGCCACGAGGGGCAGGGTAATTTTCACCCAGACCACGGCTTTGGAATAGAGGTTGTCGCGTGCCACGGTGGGGCGTCCTCATTACACTATCGAAAAGCCATGAACCAACGAACGCGGCCTGAAATCCAAGATTTCAACGCCTTGAATATAGGGTGCCCCAGGTCGTCCGAGAAGTGCCTTAGTGGCTGAAAATATCCATCTCGGGCCAACCGGCCAAGTCAAGCTTCGCGCGCATCGGCAAGAAATCGAAACAGGCCTGCGCCATCTCGGTCCGGCCTTCGCGGGCCAGCATCGCGTCCAGTTTGTCTTTCACGTCGTGCAGATAAAGCACATCAGAGGCAGCGTATTCGATCTGCGCCGGCGTTAGCGTATCAGCCCCCCAGTCCGAGCTTTGCTGCTGCTTGGAGATGTCGGTGCCAAGCAGTTCCTGCAACAGGTTCTTGAGGCCGTGGCGGTCCGTATAGGTGCGCACCAGTTTCGACGCGATCTTGGTGCAATAGACCGGCGCGGTCAGCGCGCCGAAGGCGTTATACATGGCGGCGATATCGAAACGCCCGAAATGGAACAGCTTGAGTGTATCGGGGTCTTCCAGAAGTGCGCAGAGATTCGGCGCCTCTGTCTGACCCTTGGCCACTTGCACCAGATGCGCGTTGCCGTCCCCGTCGGACAGTTGGATTACACACAGGCGGTCGCGGTGCGGATGCAGGCCCATGGTTTCGCAATCGATCGCGACGATGGGTCCGAGGTGCAGCCCATCGGGAAGGTCATTTTGGTACAAGGTGTTGGTCATCGGGCGTTCCGCACGTTCAGTTCAGATTTGCGGGGGAATGCCCCTCGCGCTCAGGTAGGCCACAGGCCGGTAGCGCAAGGAAAGACTTGGTGCCCAGGAGAGGACTCGAACCTCCACATCGTTGCCAATACTAGCACCTGAAGCTAGCGCGTCTACCAATTCCGCCACCTGGGCAGGTGTCGTGAGGGGGCTGATATAACCGCGCCCGCGCGCCGTCAATAGTCCTGCTCGAAGAAGATTCCGATAGAGCTGCCTCCGTCTGATCCAACGGACCCACGCGCAGTGATATTCGGAGTCAGATCGATGTTCAGGGACAGGTCCGCGTCGCCCTCGGCGTTGATGGTGACGTCAGTGTAGATGTTGTCGGACAGGTAGCGTCCGGCGGTCACGGCGGCGTTGCCTTCGTCGTCGGTGGACAGGTCCAGATCGTCGAGGCCAAGGCCATCGCGCAGCCCCGCGATGAAGCCGGAATTGGTAGAACCGCCCGCCAGCGACGTGGCTGCATCGGCCATTTGCAAAAGCTGCAATGGCGACAGCCCCGAGACAGAGCGACCGAACAGAAGCTGCGCCAGAACCTCATCCTCGGGCAGGGCGGGGCTTGAGGAGAAGGTGATTTCCGGGCTGGAGGCCGCGCCGACGACACCGATCGTAATCTCGTACCCGCTGGCGCGGGAGGTGGCGGCAAGGCGCAGGAAAGGGTCGAAACTGCCTTGCAGGGTCGCGGACCCTTCGGTGAAGTCCAGCCGGGTGCCAAGGATCGACAGCCTGCCGCGCAACAGGTTGAACTGTCCCGTGGGGATCATGTTGGCGGTAGTGCCGAACAGGCGGAGGGTGCCGCCGAATTCCGCATCAATCCCACGCCCGCGCAGGAAAATCCGCCCCGGCGCATTGATCGTGATGTCGAGGCCGGTGGTCGCACTGCCGCTGGCACCCCCGTTGGACCCGGTGGCCAGAAGCCCCGCGAACTGCCGCGTCAGGCGCTGCTCTCGGGTTTCTCCGACGTAGCGGATCTCGGGGATGGCGGCGCTGCCATATAGGCTGGCCTCGGGGACCCGGATCTCGGATTCGCCAAGGTTGACGGTACCACTGACTTGGGGACCGCGTGCGAGGGGGCCGGAAATCGTCAGATCCGCGCTGCTGATCCGCGCCTCGTAAAGCGTGGGATCCACAAGGCGTGCATCCCGCAGGCCGATGGCGAGTTGCGCATCGAGGCCCGGATTGGCGAGGTTGATCGACCCATTAGCGCTGATGCCACCGCCACTGGAGATACGGCCATTCGCATTGATCGACAGGCGCCCGCCTGAAAGCTGGCCATTCACGCCGACATTCTCCACCGCCAAGGCATAGGTCGGCACCGAAACGCGGGTATTCGTGGTATTGAGCGTGCCCGACAGCGCCGCAAGCCCGGGCTGCCCCTGCATCGCAAGATTGAAATTCGCCGTCCCACGGATCGACCGGGGGGCGATGTAGCGATTTGCCAGTGCAAGGGGCGCGCTGCCTGTGGCCGTCAGATCGACACTGCCGTCGGGCAGGCCGACGCGGCCATTGACAGCGGCGCCCATGCCGCCCGGTCCACCAAGGTCAGCACTGATCTGCCAGGGATCGTCCCCGTTGCGGGTGATCGTCCCGTCGGCGCGCACAGGCCCGGTGAGAGCATCGGTGAACAGGCCGACATTCGTCAGGCGCGCGGCGATGTCGGCGCGGCTGGCCTGGGGTCCGATGCTGACATCGCCCGTCACGGTCAGCTCTGGATTGGCGACCGACAGGTCCGAGAGGGTCAGAACCTCTCCCTCACGCACAGCGATGGCCGAAAGCGTCGTGCGCCCGGCCAGAAGCTGCGGCGGAATACCGTTGCCAAGGTTCAGTCCCTGGGCCGAAGCGTCCAGCGCAAGGGTGAAATCAGTGGTCTCGGCGTCGAAAACGCCGTCGATATCCGCGCGAATGGCATTGGGGCCGGTAAGGTTCGCGACGACGTCGGACGGCGCGGTGCCGGTACGCGTGACATCGGCTGCGATGGTAACGGGGCCGGACAGCAGGTCGGTGAACAGGCCCACATTCTGGAGCTGAAACCGGGTGGTCGCAGAGGTATCGCCGGAACTGAGCGATGCGTCGGCGGCAAGGCTCAGTTCCGCGTTTTCAAGGCTGAGATCTTGCAAGGTCAGGCCCGTCTCGTCGCGGGTCACCTGCGCTGAAAGAAGCGTTTCCCCGGCGAAAAGTTCTGCGGGCACGGCGTCGGCCAGTCGAAGGTCACGACCCTGGCCGCTGATGGCCAGATCAAAAGCGCCTGAAAGCGGCTCTGCGGTGCCTGTCAGGGACAGATCAACGGCACCATCGAGAGGTTGGCCCGCAAGGAGGCCGAAGCGGCCAAGGTCCCCAGCCTGCGCGGCGAGTTCCAGAACGACGTCCAAACGCCCCTCTCCGGTCTGGGCCGAGGCGCCGCCGGTCAGGGCGACTTCGCCAGTCGCCAGGGTCAGATCCGACAGGATCATCGGCGCGCCGTTGACCCAAGACATCATCGCGCTGAGGTCGATCTGTGTGCCAAGGGCCTGCGCAAACGCCGGATCGCGGTGGCTGACGCCCGTCAAGGCGCCGGTCAGGTCAGCCGTCGCAGCCTCGATCCCGGTGTCGGTGATCGCCAGCGCGCCTTGCAGGTCAAGGGCGGTGTCGGTGATGGTCAAGTCGTCCACTGACAGCTGGTCCAGATCCAGCCGCAGGCGGTAGGCATCGCCCTCGTCGCGGTCATAGATGATCGCCAGACCGGCCCGCGCGATCTGCGCGTTCACGCCGCCCGCTGGCAGACGCACCGTGTCACCTTCAGGCGGCGTGATCTGCCCGACGAGCGAGACCTGGCTTGGCAGTCCATTCGGGGCGAGGGCAAGATTGCCCTCCAACGTCAGCGCGGTAGAGGTCAGGCGAAGCGCTTCCAACTCGGTGCCGCCTTCCGCGGATTGCCGGACCTGCGCTTGCAGCTGCACATCGTCGCCAAAGAACGCGCGGTAATCGGGGAGCAGCAACGGAGAGACATCGCCACCGATGTCCACGGTCACCAATTGGTCGCCGGTATCGCCCACCGAAGAGATGACCTGTCCCAGAATGCGGTCCTGACCCCCGGTCGCCAACGCAATGTCGGCTGTGAAGCCGTCAATCGGGCCACTGCCTTCAATTGCCAGCCGTACGTCCGGCCGTCCGGGCAGGCCAAGCAATTCGGCAGCAAGCCCGCCCTCGGCCTCTTGCAGCAGAAGCGCAAGGTCCAGCTGGCGGGTGGCATTGTCGTAGGCGGCATCCAACGTGAATTGCCCGGTCGGCCCATCTAGACGGTCAAGCGTGATGTCCGCCTCACCAGTGCCATTTGCCAGCAAGAGCCTGCCATCGACAGACAGCGTTGCAGGCAGGCCGATGAGGGGCGCGCCCAAAACGACCTCGGCGACCGAGATGGTGCCGATATCGACCCTGACAGGCAGGTCAGGCAAGGAAAACGGCTGCGCTTCGGTATCTGAAAGATCGACGCCATCGGCGGGAAGCGGGGGGCGAAGGACCTCTAGCCGGGCCGCCGTCAGGGCGTTGATCTGAAGCTCTCCGGTCAAAAGCGCGGAGCGGGTCCAATCCAGCACCGCGTCTTCCAGAACCAGCCAAACGCCGTCGGCGTCTGAAATCTCCATCCGCTCCAACGTCGCTTCCGAGGACAGCGCACCCCGGAACCCGGTGATCGTGACCTGACGGTCATCACCGTCGGACAATTGGTCCTCAAGAAACCGCGACAGGACGGTGCCGTCGTCCTGGGCAGCGGCTGCAAGCGGGCATAGCGCCAACATCATGATCAGGAGAAAGCGGATCAAAACGCGTGCCCAATGCCGATGTAGATGAACAGATCTTCCCCGACGCCCGACCCGCGTACCGGGGTGGCCAGATCGACGCGGATCGGCCCGAAGGGCGTGTCATACCGCACGCCGACGCCCGCCCCCGCATGCCAATCACCGTCACCGCCCATGGCATCGGCCCCGATGAAACCCGCGTCGGCAAAGGCGACGAGGCCGAAGTCGGTCTCGCCGAGGTCTTGGCGGAACTCTGTAGAGAGGCCCGCAAAACTGCGTCCGCCGGACTCGACCCCATTCTGGAGCGCGCCAAGCGATTGAAATTCTTGCCCGCGCACGGTGCCGGCACCGCCAGAGTAGAACAGAAAATTCGGTGGGATATCGGTAATGTCGCCGCCCAGGACACTGCCCAGTTGTGCCCGAACCGCGATACGACTGGCATCGTTGTCGCCGAAGCCCAGGTAGACACGACCATCCAGATAGACCCGCGCGCCACCGGAGCCTTCATTGATGATGAAGGGGGTCGCGCTGCCGTCCAGGTAGAACAGATCGCGCGCGTCCAGAGGGTCATCGCGGCGGTCCCATGTCAGCCCGACGGGCGCGGACAGGACCGTGACCTGACGGTCACCGAATTCATCCTCGATATCGTAGTAATCCAGGGCAAAACCCAGCGATCCGATCAGGCGGCGATTGAAGTGATGCTCGGCCCCGATCTCGGCCCCGATCGTGGTCAACGCATAGGCGGGCTCGTCCAGATATTCGGCGCCCAACGCCACGTATGCTGTGGTGTCTGGCGTGAAGGTCGCGGGGCGCGAGTAGCGCAGGCCAACGGAGGCATCGATGCCCTCCACATCCTCGGTCGAAATTCCCTCCGACCCGATGCCGCTGATCTCACCCTCGATTCGAAGCCTCTCGGCGCCGCCGAAAAGGTTGCGGTGCAGCCAATAGGCGCTCAGCGCGGCACCGTCATCGGTGGACAGCTCGGCCCCGAAGCCGAAACGGCGCGGCTCATTCTCGACCAAGGTCGCCTCAATATTCATTACGCCGTCGGGGCCGACCTCGCCTTCTTGCAAGGCGATGGCCGAAAAGACCCCGGTATCCTGAAGACGGCCTTCCACGCGGCTGAGCGTTTCGGGCGAGAAGGTATCCCCCTCCGGCAGGCCCGCGATGGCGAGGATGCGGTCAACGCGCATCCGTTCCTGGCCGCGTGGCACAAGCGTGCCAAATTGAACAATCTGCCCGGGCTCGATCCGCACACGGACATCAAGTACCGCCTCTTGGCCCCGCGCGGTGATCTGCTGATCGCTCACAGCGGCGGTAGCATAGCCGAACTCACGCCACGCGGTGATCGCGGCACCGGCAGTATCGCGCAACAGGCCTGTGGTGACAGCGCCGCCGGGGCGGAACTCTCCGGGTAATTCAGTGTCGCGCGCGAGGGGCGAAATCTCGGCGGTGCCAAGCTGGAACACCGGGCCGGGATCGACGCGAATGATGATCTGGTTGATGGCACTTGGCGCGCCGAAGGGTGAGATGCGCGCGGCCTCGCGCCCATCCACATCGATCCGCACAACCGGAGAGAAATGACCCGCATCATAGAGCGCAGCCACCAAACGCCCGTAATCCGCTCGCGCGGCAGCGACGAGATCCTGGGCAGTACGCACGTCTTCCGTTTCCTGCAAAAGCAGGGATGACGCCCGCAGGCGATCGGTCAAATCCTCGTCCACGCCGGGGGCGTTTAACTGGATGTCTTGCGCCTGTGCTGTGCCTGCGAAGGCGCAAACCACAAGTGCTAGTGCTGTTGAAACGTATCTGCCCATGCGAATCTGGTAAATCCCTTCGATAGCAAACGCCAGCGGTATCCCCTTTGTTCCCTGCCGTTCGCGGAAAGTTGAGACCTTTTGCGCCTTGCCGCACCTTGGGCGGGCACGTATCACCGCACCCAAGTCGCGCCTAAAGGAGCCTCACCATGGCCAAACTCGTCACAATCTTCGGTGGATCCGGTTTTGTGGGTCGGTATATCGCCCGCCGCATGGCCAAGGATGGTTGGCGCGTGCGGGTTGCGGTGCGCCGACCGAATGAAGCGCTGTTCGTCAAGCCTTACGGGGTTGTCGGCCAGGTCGAGCCGATCCTCGCGAATATCCGCGACGACGCCAGCGTGCGTGCGGCGATCCATGCCTCGGACGCGGTGGTGAACTGCGTGGGGACCTTTGACGCGGGCGGCAAGAACAATTTCCAGGCGGTGCAGAATGAGGGCGCGGCCCGGATCGCCCGGATCGCCGCGGAAGAGGGCGTGACCTCGTTCGTGCATATCTCGGCCATTGGTGCTGATGTCGATGGTCCCAGCCTTTACGCGCAGTCCAAAGGCCAGGGAGAGGCCGCCGTGCTGGAAGCGTTCCCCAATGCCATGATCCTGCGCCCCTCGGTCATTTTCGGGCCTGAGGACAACTTCTTCAACCGCTTCGCCGGGATGTCCCGCAACACGCCTGTGCTGCCGGTGGCCGGGGCGGAAACGCGATTTCAGCCCGTCTATGTTGATGACGTCGCCGCCGCCGCCGTTCTGGGGGTCAAGGGCGAGGCCCACGGCACCTATGAGCTTGGCGGCCCCGATGTCGCTACGTTCCGCGAACTGATGCAGCGCATGTTGGATGTCGTTCGCCGCCGCAGGCTGATCGCCAACATCCCGTTTTTCGTGGCGAACATCATGGGCGCAAGCTTTGATCTGCTGTCCACGTTGACGGGTGGATTGTTCCGAAACGCGATCCTGACGCGGGATCAGGTGCGCAGCCTACGGGTCGATAATGTCGTGGCTGACGACGCGAAAACCCTGAGCGATCTGGGCATTCAGGCCACGGCGATGGACGCGGTGCTGGAGGATTACCTTTGGCCCTATCGCCCCTCGGGCCAGTTCTCCAACATCACGGAAAGCGCCAAGAACCTGCGGGAAAGCTAAGCCTTTTCAGGTATAGGCGATAACCAGCAGCACCACGCCCAATATCACGCGGTAAATCACGTAGGGCGTGAAGCTGACGCTTTGCAGCAGCTTGAACATCAGGACAAGCGCGCCGAGTGCGGCGATAAAAGACAGCGCCGCCGCGATGGCGCCGTCGCGGGCGGTTTGCGCGTCGGCTGTGGCGATCACCTCGGCCCCTGCGAAGACGCCGGATGCGATGATCGTGGGGATCGACATGAGCATTGCCACCCGCGCCGCGCTTTCGCGGTCATATCCCAGATACCGCGCTGCCGTGATGGTGATGCCGGACCGCGAGGTGCCGGGAATCAGCGCGATGGCCTGCCAGATCCCCATGATCACGGCATCTCGGAAGTCCCAGTTTTTGCTTCGTTTTTCGTGTTTCCCGGTCTGATCCGCCCAATAAAGGACAAGACCAAAGATCAACATCGTCCAACCGATCACCGCAATGGACCGCAAGTGATCGTAGATGCCGGTGATCTCCAGAAACAGGCCGAAGAGGATCACGGGAATGGTCGCGATCACCAGAAGGAACGCAAGCTTCGCGCCGGGTGTGTCGATGCGCCCTGTCAGAAGGCGCGGGGTGCCGGCGACGGCGGCGCGGACATCGCGCCAGAAATACAGGATTACCGCCCCTAAAGTGCCGACATGAACCGCTACATCGATGGCCTGTCCCTGGTCTTCACCTCCCATAAGATTCGGAAGGAGAATCAGGTGACCGGAGGAGGAAATTGGCAAGAATTCGGTGATGCCCTGGATCAGGGCAAGCAGGAAGAGGGTGAACAGGCTCATGCAACCTCTCCGTGTGGTGTTTGTAATGGGCTGATTAAAAACACTATAAATTCCTATAGGTAACCTATTCTGCCCTATTGGCGGCCCCGAAGGCGTTCTGTGAAGCCTTCAAACGCGCAATACTTGATTATAGGTCAGTATTACTGTCTTTTTATCCTTTCACAGGCCCGTTATACGGGCCGCAAATGGATGGGAGATGTGGTGTGGCTAAGCAACCCATGTTGAAGTTCGTGACCGTTGGCAAAGAGATGCCTGAAAAGCGGGAAGCGGACCAGCGTAAAGAAGATTTCGCCGAGATCTACGGCGAGTATGCGGCGGAAAAAGCGGCGGAGCAGGCCGGGCGGTGCAGCCAGTGTGGCGTGCCCTATTGCCAGAGCCATTGCCCGTTGCACAACAATATCCCCGATTGGCTAAAACTTACCGCAGAAGGCCGGCTGCGTGAAGCCTATGACCTGTCGCAGGCGACCAATACCTTCCCCGAGATCTGTGGGCGGATCTGCCCCCAGGATCGGCTGTGCGAAGGCAATTGCGTGATCGAGCAATCGGGTCACGGGACGGTCACCATCGGCTCGGTCGAGAAGTATATCACCGACACGGCGTGGGATAACGGGTGGGTCATGCCCATTGCACCCGCCGTCGAACGTCCTGAATCGGTTGGAATTATCGGCGCAGGGCCCGGCGGCTTGGCCGCGGCGGACATGCTGCGGCGCGCGGGATTGCAGGTGACCGTTTATGATCGTTACGACCGGTCGGGCGGGTTGATGATGTACGGCATCCCCGGCTTCAAGCTGGAGAAAGACGTCGTGGTGCGGCGCAACAAGCAGCTGGAAGACGGCGGCGTGAAATTCGTGCTGAACTGCAATGTCGGAGAAGACATCAGCTTCGCGGAAATCCGCGAGAAGCACGACTTTGTCGTTATCGCGACAGGTGTCTACAAGTCCCGCGAATTGGACGGCCCCGGCTCGGGCGCGAACGGGATCATCCGTGCGATCGACTACCTAACCGCTTCAAATCGCAAGTCTTTTGGCGATGACGTGCCTGAATTCGATAGCGGAGAACTCAGCGCCGAAGGCAAGCGCGTTGTGGTGATCGGCGGCGGCGATACGGCGATGGACTGCGTGCGCACGGCCACGCGGCAGGGCGCGACCAGCGTCAAATGTCTTTACCGTCGGGACGAGGTGAACATGCCCGGTTCGATGCGCGAAGTGCAGAACGCCAAGGAAGAAGGCGTTGATTTCGTTTGGCTTTCGGCGCCCAAGGGCTTCAGCGATCACAAGGGTGCCGTTGGGGGCGTCATGGTGCAGAAAATGCGATTGGGTGCACCCGATGCGACGGGACGTCAAAGCCCGGAAGTCATTGAAAACGCGGACTACGTCGAAGACGCGGATATGGTGATCAAGGCGCTTGGGTTCTCGCCCGAGGATCTGCCGACACTGTGGGACACGCCCGAGTTGGAGGTGACGCGTTGGGGCACTGTGAAGGCCAACCGGACCCACGAGACCGCGTTGGAAAACGTCTTCGCGGTCGGCGATATCGTGCGCGGCGCGAGCCTTGTAGTCTGGGCGATCCGCGATGGCCGTGAGGCGGCGGAGGCGATCCTGGAGCGGGCTTTGGCGACGAATACCGTGGCCGCCGAATGAAGGGTTAACACGCCCACTGTCCCCTCTTTGCCCGAAGCGGGGACAGCAAGAATCCGTAATTATCCTGTAGTTTTCTGTAACTACACATGCCCGATATGGCCTGAACGACATGGCAGGCTCAAACGTTAAAAGACAGGAAGACTGACCTGATGCCGTCCATTCGTTACCAACCCTTTACCGCCGCGCGCATCTTCGCGATCTGCGCAACGGTATTGACGGGTCCGGCGATGGCCCAGGGCGGTAACTCGGTTTTCCCGGTGCCCGAGGGCTGCACGGCGTTTCTGACGGTGCAATCCCGGTCCTGCCTGATCTCGCACCTCTGGCGCTGCGATGCCGACCCGGAGGGGACTCATTGGCGGGCGACGTTGGATGATGAGGGGGCGTTCTATCTTAATTTCACCGATGCGGAATTCCGCTGGCTGCGGTCGTTCAACCTGCGCAATGGATCGCAGGATACGCTGATCGAGCCGGAAGAGGACCCGGCCTCGATGTCTGAGCTGTTGGAAACGGGCCGGGACACGATGGTGTTCTCGATCCGCGAAGACCGCGCGGAAGGCGTGTTTCGGCGCGACTACACGGGCTTTGATGCGCTGACCGGGGCCTCTGTCATGGTCGACGGGGAAGAGCTGTTGGTGACGGAATTCGCCTATCAATGGCAGACGGAAGCAGGCCCCCGTGTGACCGAGGGCAGCCAGTTCATATCACCGCGCCTGGGCCTGTTCTTCGGCGGGCTGGAAACCATCACGACCCCATCGGGCGACGTGCTTGAAGGCAACTACAGCCCGATGGAATTCGCAGAACCCGGCGAACCGGGGTTCCTGTCCACCGAGCCGCAATACGATTGCGGCGACATAATGAGCGGGCTTCTACCTCGGCCGGAGGCACGCGGATGAGCATTGCGGACCCCTATCGCACCACGGGCGTGTTGCACGGCCAATGCCTGTGCAAAAACGTCTCTATCACAGTGAATGGTGACTATATCGCCGCCGTGGGTGGGTGCCATTGCGGCATTTGCCAGAAGTCAAACGGTGTGTTCTGGGCGGCGTTTCAGGCCAATGCCGATGCCGTGACATGGACAGGCGATGTGGCGACTTTTGCCTCGACCCCGTTCGCGGAGCGCACCTTCTGCCCGACGTGCGGCAGCAACCTGTGGCTGCGCGATACCGGCGACAAGAACGCTGTCTTTGAATTGATGCCCGCGTTGTTCCCCGAGGCCGCCACGTTCCCGCTGATCTCGGAAATCTACACCGACCGCGCGCCGGCCTATGTGACGCTATCCGGCGACCATCGGCGCGCGACCCGCTCTGAATACGAATCCAAGAACCCCCATATCGAGGGAGATATCTGATGACCCAATATGACCAAGCCTGGGCCGCCGCCGAGCAGGCGAAGCGCGAGTGGATGGAAGCCAACGGCATGTTCCGCGAAGAGGACGAGCATTCGTCCTGTGGCGTTGGGCTTGTGGTGGCTGTGGACGGGAAACCTCAGCGCTCGGTGGTGGAGGCGGGGATTACCGCGCTCAAGGCGATCTGGCACCGAGGGGCCGTGGATGCCGATGGCAAGACCGGCGATGGCGCGGGTATTCACGTGCAGATCCCGGGGATGTTCTTCTATGACCAGGTGCGGCGCACGGGCCACGAGCCGCGCATGGATGAGTTGATGGCCGTGGGGCAGGTTTTTCTGCCGCGCAACAACTTTGCCGCCCAGGAAACCTGCCGGACCATCGTAGAGTCGGAGGTTCTGCGCATGGGCTACTACATCTACGGATGGCGCCATGTGCCGGTGGATGTGACGTGTCTGGGCGAAAAGGCCAACGCGACCCGGCCCGAGATCGAGCAGATTATCATCTCGAACGCCAAGGGCGTCGATGAGGAAACATTCGAGCGCGAGTTGTACGTGATCCGTCGCCGGATCGAGAAGGCCGCGGCCGCCGCCGGCGTGCGGGAGTTGTACCTGTGTTCGCTGTCGTGCCGGTCGATCATCTACAAGGGCATGATGCTGGCCGAGCAGGTGGCGGAGTTCTACCCGGACCTCCAGGATGAGCGGTTCGAGAGCGCCTTTGCCATTTACCACCAGCGCTATTCCACCAACACCTTCCCGCAGTGGTGGTTGGCGCAGCCGTTCCGCATGTTGGCCCACAACGGGGAAATCAACACGCTGAAGGGCAACCTGAACTGGATGAAGTCGCATGAAATCCGCATGGCGAGCGGGTTCTTCGGCGACATGGCGGAGGATATCAAGCCGATCGTAGCGCAGGGGTCATCGGACAGTGCCGCGCTGGATTCCGTGTTCGAGGTGCTGGTTCGCGCCGGACGGTCCGCGCCGATGGCCAAGACCATGCTGGTGCCCGAGGCGTGGTCGCAGACCGCGACGGAATTGCCGAAGCCGTGGCTTGATATGTATTCCTACTGCAACTCGGTCATGGAGCCTTGGGACGGCCCCGCCGCTTTGGCGATGACCGATGGGCGCTGGGTCTGCGCGGGCCTTGACCGCTCGGGTCTGCGGCCGATGCGCTATGTCGTGACCGGTGAAGGCTTGCTGATTGCAGGCTCGGAAACCGGGATGGTGCCCGTGGATGAGGCGAGCGTTGTCGAGAAGGGCGCGCTGGGCCCCGGCCAGATGATTGCTGTGGATATGAAGGAACAGGCTCTGTTCCACGACGCAGAGATCAAGGACGCGCTGGCCGCGTCGCGCGATTTCGGCGCGTGGGTCGGCAAGATCACCGATCTTGAGGTCGAGACGCGTGGGATGACGGAACAGGCTTTGTTCAGCGGCGCAGATTTGCGCAAGCGGCAGGTCGCGGCGGGCTATTCCATTGAAGAGCTGGAGCAGATCCTGGCCCCCATGGCCGAGGACGCGAAAGAGGCCCTGGCAAGCATGGGCGACGACACGCCAAGCGCTGTTTTGTCATCGCAATATCGGCCCCTGTCGCATTACTTCCGGCAGAACTTCAGCCAGGTGACGAACCCGCCGATCGACAGCTTGCGCGAATACCGGGTGATGTCCCTGAAGACGCGCTTCGGGAACTTGAAGAACGTGCTGGATGAGGATTCGTCGCAGACCGAAATCCTCGTGCTCGACAGCCCGTTCATTGCCAATGCGCAGTTCGACAAAATGGTGTCGTACTTCGAGGATTCCGTCGTGCAGATCGACTGCACATTTGAGGCGGGGGGCGAAAGTGGGTCTCTGCGCCGCGGGTTAGAGCGTATTCGCGCGGAAGCCGAGGATGCCGTGCGCTCGGGCGCGGGGCATTTGGTGCTGACCGATCAAGGCCAGGGTGAGGGTCGGGTTCCGATGCCGATGATCCTGGCCACCAGCGCGGTGCATTCGGGCCTGACGAAGAAAGGGCTGCGGACGTTCTGCTCGCTTAACGTGCGCTCGGCCGAGTGTATCGACCCGCATTATTTCGCGGTTCTGGTGGGCTGCGGCGCGACCACGGTGAACGCGTACCTTGCGCAGGATTCCATTGCCGACCGGATCGACCGGGGCCTGATCGAGGGCACCCTGACAGAGGCAATGGCGCGCTATCGGGCTGCTATCGATGCCGGCCTGCTGAAGATCATGGCGAAGATGGGGATTTCGGTGATCTCGTCCTATCGCGGGGGTCTGAACTTCGAGGCCGTGGGCCTATCGCGCGCCATGGTGGCGGAATATTTCCCCGGCATGCTGTCGCGGATCAGCGGCATCGGGGTCAGCGGCTTGCAGGTGAAGGTGGAAGAGGTCCACGCCAAGGGCTGGCTGCGCGGCGAGTCTGTGCTGCCCATCGGCGGCTTCTACAAGGCGCGCCGGTCCGGCGAGACCCACGCCTGGCAGGCCACGACGATGCACATGATGCAAGAGGCCTGCAATCGCGCCAGCTATGGGTTGTGGAAGCAATATTCCGCGAAAATGCGGCAGAATCCGCCGATTCATATTCGCGACCTGATGGACATCAAGCCCATGGGTAATCCTGTGCCGATCGATGAGGTGGAAAGCGTCACGGCGATCCGCAAGCGGTTCGTGACGCCGGGCATGTCGCTGGGCGCGCTGTCGCCCGAGGCGCATAAGACGTTGAACGTGGCGATGAACCGGATCGGGGCGCGCAGTGACTCGGGCGAGGGCGGCGAAGATCCGGCGCATTTCACGCCAGAGCCCAATGGCGACAACCCCAGCGCGAAGATCAAACAGGTGGCATCGGGGCGTTTCGGCGTCACGGCGGAATACCTGAACCAATGTGAAGAGCTGGAGATCAAGGTCGCCCAAGGTGCCAAGCCCGGCGAAGGCGGGCAGTTGCCCGGCATGAAGGTGACGGACCTGATCGCGCGGCTGCGGCATTCCACACCCGGCGTGATGTTGATCAGCCCACCGCCGCACCACGATATCTATTCGATCGAGGATCTGGCGCAGCTGATCTATGACCTCAAGCAGATCAACCCGCGCTGCAAGGTGACGGTGAAGCTTGTGGCGTCGTCCGGCGTTGGCACGATTGCGGCGGGCGTGGCCAAGGCCAAGGCGGATGTGATCCTGATCTCGGGTCATAACGGCGGCACTGGTGCTTCGCCCGCGACGTCGATCAAATACGCGGGTCTGCCGTGGGAAATGGGCCTAACGGAAGCGCATCAGGTTTTGGCGATGAACAACCTGCGCGAGCGCGTGACGTTGCGCACCGACGGGGGCCTGCGCACGGGCCGTGACATCGTCATGGCCGCAATGATGGGGGCCGAGGAATACGGCATCGGCACCGCAGCCCTGATCGCGATGGGCTGCATCATGGTGCGCCAGTGCCAGTCCAACACCTGCCCCGTGGGCGTGTGTACGCAGGATGAAGAGCTTCGCGCCAAATTCACCGGCAATGCCGACAAGGTAGTGAACCTGATCACCTTCTATGCGGAAGAGGTGCGGGAAATCCTTGCCGAACTGGGCGCACGGTCCCTGGATGAGGTGATTGGCCGGGCCGATCTGCTGACGCAGGTCAGCCGGGGGGCGGCGCATCTGGATGACCTGGACCTGAACCCGATGCTGATCACCGTCGATGGCGCGGATCGGATCACCTATGACCGGAACAAGCCCCGGAACGAGGTGCCTGATACGCTGGACGCCCAGATCGTCCAGGATGCGCGCCGCTTCCTGGAGGACGGCGAGAAGATGCAGCTGTCCTATGCAGTGCAGAACACGCTGCGGACCATCGGGACGCGAACCTCGAGCCACATCGTGAAGCGGTTCGGGATGAGCAACGACCTGCAACCCGATCACCTGACGGTGAAGCTGAAGGGCAGCGCCGGGCAGTCACTTGGGGCTTTCGCGGCGCCGGGGCTGAAGCTGGAGGTGTCCGGCGATAGCAACGACTACGTCGGCAAGGGATTGTCGGGGGGCACCATCGTGGTGCGTCCGCCTATGGCGTCGCCGCTGAAAGCGTCGGAGAACGTGATCATCGGCAATACCGTTTTGTACGGGGCGACCGATGGCTACCTCTTTGCCGCTGGTCGTGCCGGAGAGCGGTTCGCGGTGCGTAACTCGGGCGCGAAAGTGGTGGTCGAGGGCTGCGGATCCAACGGATGTGAATACATGACGGGCGGCATTTCGGTGATCCTGGGTAGCATCGGCGCCAACTTCGGCGCGGGCATGACCGGAGGGATGGCGTATCTCTACGACCCGGACGGTGAGGCGCAGCCGAACATGAACATGGAAACGTTGGTGACCTGCCCGGTGACGGTCAATCATTGGGAAACGCAACTGCGCGGCCTGATCGAGCGTCATGCGGAAGAGACGGGCAGCATGAAAGCACGCGATATCCTGCAACATTGGGAGATCGAGCGTGGGAACTTCGTGCAGGTCTGTCCGAAAGAGATGCTCAACAAGATCCCCGTTGGTTTGGGGATGGAGGATCAGGCGGTTCCGGCGGAGTAAACTCGGCCGCGCAACGGTGGCTCTCCCGCCCAAGTCTATGTGCCCTTGGGCACATAGACAGGGTTGGGCGTGGCGCGCGGGGCGCGAGCCTGACGGCTCGCACGTCCGCGCGGACGCGCTCTAATCCGCAGGTTCGGGCCTGTTTTGGAGGTTGGCCATTTGCTGAGAGGCCGTTTGCGGGCAGATTTGCCACAAACAGGCCTTTGCAAGGGTGGGGTGCGAGTCGCGCGCCGCGTCAAGGACGCGCGGCCCAAGGGCCGTCGGCTGCGCCGATCCTTGGCCCGACCCCCGACTCACGCGGTGACGAAATCGGCTTTCGCGTAGCCCTGGATGAACAAAAGTGCCGTGAGATCGCCGTGGTTCACCCGATGTTTCGCCTGTTCCTGCACCATCGGTTTGGCGTGAAGCGCCACACCGGTGCCTGCCAGTTGCAGCATGCTGAGATCATTGGCCCCGTCACCCACGGCCAGCACGTCGGCGGGCGTGATACCCAGGGTTTTGGTGATCCGATTGAGCGCATCGACCTTGGCCTCACGGCCGAGGATCGGGCGGGTGACGTCGCCCGTTAGCGCGCCGTCCTTGGCCAGCAGCGTGTTGGCGTGATGCTCATCAAACCCCAGACGGTCGGCGATGGCCTGCGTAAACGCGGTGAAGCCGCCGGAGACGAGGGCGCAATGGGCGCCGTTGGCTTTCATCGTGGCAAGGAGCGTCGCGCCGCCGGGCATGCACGTGATGCGGTTTTCCAGAACGGTGGCAATCGTCGCCTCCGGCAGGCCTTTGAGAAGGCCGACGCGCTCAAGCAGGGCCCCTTCGAAATCCAGCTCACCATTCATGGCACGCGCGGTGATCTTGGCCACGCGGTCGCCCACGCCAGCCTCGGCCGCCAATTCATCGATGCATTCCTGCTGGATCATCGTGCTGTCCATGTCGGCCAGCAGCATCCGCCGCTTTCGATCGCCAGCCTTCTGCCAGACCAGGTCCACGCCCTCGGCGCTGAGGCTTTCCCAGACCGTCTGGATGTTGCGCGGGATCTTGGGGGCGTCGAATTCGGCGCAGTGGTTGGGATCGAGCCAGACCGCCTCCCCGCCGCCCATGGCGTTGCGCAGGTTCGTCACCAGGCTGCTGTCCAGATACATGGCGTGATTGGTCATCAGGGTGATCGTGAACATGGGCGAGGCCTCCGGCGTGATTCGAGGAACATAGGCGGGGTGCTGGCGCTGGACCAGTGGGTTCACGCGGGCTATGTGCCGCTGCATGGGAAAGTGGATTTTCGCAGTCGTTGCCGTGCTGGCCCTTGGGGTCGGTATCGCGTTGCAAGAGCGCGCGCGGGCGGGCGTGGAGGTGCGGTACGACAGGGTGGGCACAACACCGGTGACTGTGACGCAGCAGGCGGGCGCGGAGGGCCCGGTGGTGGTGATCGTCCACGGCTTTGCGGGCTCCCGTCAGATGATGAGCGCATGGTCGCTTACCTTTGCGCGGGCCGGCTACGTCGCCGTGGCGATGGACCTGGAGGGGCACGGGCGCAACCCGGTGCCGATGTCAGGGGACGTGACATCGCTGGAAGGGACCACGCGGATCTTGCTGGAAGAGATCGCGCGGGTCGTCGATTGGGCGGTGGCCTTGCCCGGCGTGGATGGGCGCGTGGCGCTGGTGGGGCATTCCATGTCGTCGGATCTGGTGGTGCGCGCGGGGATCGCGGACCCGCGGGTGGAGGCCATTGTGGGACTGTCGGTATTCTCGGGCGCAGTGACGGCGGACGTGCCCACGAACCTGTTGATCCTGAATGGCGCCTGGGAGGGCGCGTTGCGCGCGGAAGCGCAGCGCGTGATGGCGGAGGTGGACGCGGTCGAGGGCGAGACGGTCGGCACCCCCGTAGAGGGTTTCGCACGCCGCGCCGTGGCGGTGCCTTTCGCGGAACACGTGAGCATTCTGTTTGCCGTTGGCGGGTTGCGGGAAGCGGTAGACTGGCTGGGGGCAACGTTTGGCCGCGGCTCGGGCGAGGTGCCGAGGCTTGGCTGGGCGCTGATGCTGCTGTTGGCCGGTGCGGTGATGTTGGCGCGGCCCCTGGCGGGACTTTTGCCCCAAGGCGATGCGCCAGAGGCGTTACCGCAGCGGGTGTTCTGGGTGTTGGCGCTGCTCCCTGCGCTGGTGGTGCCGCTTGTTGCGGTCAGGATCGAGGCGGGCGCGTTGCCGGTGCTGGTGGCGGATTACCTGGCGGTACATCTGGGCTTGTACGGGCTGCTGGTGTTGGGCGGCGCGCTGGTGGCCGGGTGGCGGCCTCAGGCGCGGGGCTGGATGTGGGGGCTGGCGTTGGCCGCGTTCGGGATTGGGGTGTTCGGGATGTTGCTGGATCGCTATGCGGCCTCCTTCGTGCCTCACGCGGGCCGCCTGCTAATCATCGCGGCAATCGTGCCTGGCGCGGTCCTGGCGATGTGGGCAGACGCGGCGCTGACGCAGGCGACGCGAGCGACTCTGTGGCAGAGGGCTATCGTGCGGGGAGGATTCATGGGCTCGCTTGGTATTGCGGTGGCGCTGGATTTTGAACGGTTGTTCTTCCTGTTGCTGATCTTCCCGGTCATCCTGCTGTTCTATGGCACCTTCGGCATGATGGGCCGCTGGGTCGGGCGGCGAACGGGGTCGTCCTTGGCGGTTGGGATCGGGTTGGGTGTGCTGTTGGGCTGGGCGCTGGGCGTGTCGTTTCCGATGTATGTGGCGGGAGGCTGAGGGATGGAGTGAGGGGCCAGCCCCTCACACTCCCCGGGATATTTGAGGAACGGGGAATGAGGAAGAGGGCGCTTTATTCGTACCCGGTCATTTCGAGGTAGCCGCGCCCTGCGTGGGTTCCGGTGAAAGTGATCGGGCCCTCCCAATAGGGGAAAGACGTGTCCATCCAGCTTTGCGGGTTCAGGGGGCTGGTGGTGATGTCGATGCCCCGATCGGGGAATTCGACGCGCCACTCGGTAGGAATTTCGCGCCCGCCCACATCGGTGGTGGAGAGAGGCGTCAGGGTAATCGCGCCATCCCCATAGGCTTGTGTCGTGCCGTCGGGGGCGATGTAGGTGGCGGAGGTGAAGGGCATATCGGTGGTATCGCGCAGCGCGAAGGCCATGAGGCGCGCGCCGTCGGGTAGTTGGAGTGAGAACCAATCCCAGCCGTTCTGCGTTTCGGACAGGGGTTGCGACGACCACTCTCGGTCGAGCCATGCGTTGCCGGTGACCTCGACCGGGCCTGATGGCAGGGTGAGCGTGCCGCTGACACTGTAGAACGGTTGCGAGTAGTAGTAGCTGGCCTGCCCCTGCGCGCTTTTTACCGAGTAGCCTGCGTCGCCGTGAAAAATCAGCGGACCTGTCGCTTGCAACGCCAAGTCGTAGGCGAATGCAGCGCCGCGCGCCGTGAGGCTGAGGGCGTCATATGCGTTACCATCCTGCGCGGTCGAGACCATTTCCCAATCATCGATGTAGGCGCGGAACGGGTCTGCCGTCACGCCAGCCTGTCCGATACCGCCGCGTCCCAGACGCTCGGCGCTGAAATGGGCATCCGCCGTGGTGAGGCCCGCGTGACCCATGAAGATCTGCGGGGATGTCCAATCTGCGGAGGTTTGCGGCGCCAGCGCGCTGCGGAATAGTGTCCACTGGATCCCATAGTCGGTGCCGTCGGCGCTTTGCAGGGTGGCGGTCAGATACCACCATTCGATGCGGTAGTCGGGGTGCGGGCCGTGGTCCTGGGGGAAGGCGAAGATCGGGTCAGGCTCGGGCACGGCGAACCCGTCGGCGGTAGTGCCGAGGCCTGCGAAACCCTGCGCGTGGAGCGGTGTCGCGAGAAGGAGGGCAAGGAGGAAGCGGATCATCAGCGTTCCTGTGCAAAGACTTGGGTGAGGCGTGCCGGGGGCATGCGGGCGAGGCGTAGGGTTGGGCCGAGGGCTGCGAGGCCCGCCGCGAGGAGCGCGAGGAGGCCGAGGCGCAGCCAATCGCCAGGGAAAAGCTGCATTGGCAGACGCCAGCCGAAGGCCTCCACATTGACGAGGGCGAGCAGGATCCACGCCAGCAAAAGGCCGACAGGCAGCGCCGCGAGGAAGGTGATCGCCGCGAGGATAAGGCTGCGCGCCATTTCCACCCACGCCAGCCGTGCCCGTGAGGCGCCGATCGCCCAGATCGGGGCCAGCTGCGGCAAGCGCAGGTTGGCAAGGGTCAACAGGCTGGTCAGCAGCGCGATGCCCGCAACGCCGAGGGTAAGAACGTTGAGCGCACCGGTGACGCGGAAGGTCTGATCGAAAACCTCGATGGAGAAGGCTTTGACCTGCGCCTGATTGGTGACGGCATCTGCCGGCAGACCAAAATCGTCGCGCAGGCGGGTGGCCAGGGCAGGCGCGTCCGAAGGCGCGATGCGGATCGCAAAGCGGCGCGGGCGGAGGTCTGGATACGTCTCTGACAGGTGAGATAGGGACACAATCGCTTGGCCCTGAGGGTTGCCGTAGTCTGAGTAGATCCCGACGATCGGCAGGCCGTTGGCGAGGTCTCCGATGGTCAGATTCTCGCGCCGGGCCAATTGCTCGTTGATCAGGATCGCGTCTCCGGTTGCGATCTGGCCCCACGGGTCCGGGGCCTCGGACAGGAAGGGCCACGCATCGCGATAGGTCGCGTGGTCGACCACGCCGAACAAGTCGGCAGGCTGGCCGAACAGGCGGATTTCGGTCGAGACGATGGGCAGGATCGCGTCGACGTCGGGGGCCAGCGCCTCCATCAAAAGCGCGGCCTCGTCGGGCGTGGCGGCGGTGACGTAGAGTTCAGACGCGAGCCGTTGGTCGAGCCATCCAAGGAAAGTCGTGCGGAAAGACCCGACCATCGTGGAGACGCCGATGTTCGCGGACAGAGCCAACAACAGCGCCATGAGTGCCAGCGACAGACCGGGGATCTGCTGGCGGGTGTCGGCTACGACCCACTCGGCAAAGGCGCTTTTGGGTCGCACCAGCGATAACGCGCCGCTCATCACCACTGGCAAGGCAAGCGCCGCGCCAATCAGCAAGCACGCCAAACAGCCGAAGGCTGCGATGAGTCCCTGACCCAACAGGGCTAGCAGGCCGGAGGCCGTGAACAGCCCGAGCGCCGCGAGGGCTTGCAGGCGGATCATCCGGCCCGAGGCCTGCGCCCAGGCCCGCGGCATCGCCGGCGCAAGAAGCGGCATGCGTGCGGTACGGATCATCGCCTGAATTGCGGCGGCTGCGGTGCCGACGAAGGTAATCAACAGACCCGAAACAGCCCAATAGGGACTGAACTGGAGCACACCTTCGATCTCTGCCCCATAAAGCCCCCGCAGGGTGCCCGCGACGCCGGGCATCAGGCTTGCGGCAATGACATAGCCCATCCCAACCCCGATCGCCCCGGCGAGCAGGGCCACGGCGGCCAGCTCTAGCGAGAGGGCCAGAAGGATCGTGCGCAACGGCGTACCAAGGGCGCGCAGGGTCCGCACGATGGCGCGACGCTGTTCGAACGCTAGGCCGATCGCAGCGTGGACGATAAACAGACCGACGCCGAACGACAGCAGGCCGAAAGCCGTAAGGTTGAGGTGAAAACTATCGGTCAGCCGCGCGATGTCCCCGGCGTTGTCGGGCGCGCGGAGTGAAAGCTCTGTCACGTCGGTAATCGGGGGCAGTCCCATAGGCTGCGCCGTGGCAACCAGAAGGTAGGACGGTTCGTTCTGCCCCAAGAGCCGCGCGGCGGTGGAGATATCGGTGATTGCGGCGGCGGGCGGCACGTTTTCGGACACTGAAATCGGCGGCAAATCGGCAGGAAGCGCGCCGTTTGCCGTGGCCTCGGACATCAACAACAGGCCGGGCGCGGTAAAGAAAGCCGCGAGGTCAACCGCGCCGTCCAACGCTGGGCCCTGAGCCTCGGCAGGGGTGGTCAGCGGGTCGATTCCAAGGATCCGAAGCCGGCCATTCGCGTCCCGTACTTCGCCGGAGATGACCGGCGACACCAGGTAGCCCGCCGCGCGTAGGGCTAGGTATTCCGCGATCTCCATGGGCCGTCCATCGGCCCGCTCCAGCCGCGCCAGTTGATCCTGCCCAAGGGTCGCGGCGGCACGGTCATAGGCGGCGCGCGCCTCGGCGTTGATAGCTTGAACGCCGGACCAGAGAGCCGTCGCCAAGGCAAGCCCAAGGGCCAGCATCGCGAATTGGCCAGGATGGCGTTTCCAATAGGAAAATAGGCTCAAAAAGGCCGTATAGAGCATGATCTAGCCCCCCAGCCGCCCACGAGACAGATGCACCCGCCGCCCCAGACGCTCTGCCAGACGGGGGGAGTGGGTGACCATCAGAAGGCCCGCGCCGGTCTCGGCCACCAGGTCAAGCAGCAGGGTCAGCACGCTATCGCCTGTCTCTTCATCAAGGTTGCCCGTCGGTTCATCGGCAAGGATCAACGCGGGCCGCGACGCCAGCGCGCGGGCGATGGCCACACGCTGTTGCTGACCGCCGGAAAGCTGCTCGGGGTAGCGCGCCAACAGGTCGCCCAACCCCAACCGCGCGGCCAGATCGGCTGCAAACGCCGGGTCATGCTTCCCTGCCAACCGCGCCTGAAGCGCGATGTTTGCCGCTACTGAAAGTGACGGCACAAGGTTGAACTGCTGGAAGATCAGCCCGATTCGCATCCGCCGGACGCGCGCGCGCGCGGCGTCGTCCAATTGGCCAATGTCTTGGCCTTCCAACACGACCTCTCCGCTATCGGGCCGGTCCAGCCCGCCGGACAGATGCAGCAGCGTCGACTTGCCGGAGCCGCTTTCACCGGTCAGAGCCAAGGTCTCGCCCGCTTGCAGCGTGACGGATACGCCGTCGAGCACGGCCAGTGGCCCGCTTTCAGATGGATAAGTTTTGCGGATATCGCGAAGGTCGAGGAGTGGCGTTGTCATAGGGGGGATGTAGCAGGAGGCAGGACTTGGAACACCCCCGACCGTGAGAATAGAGTGTCGAGAGAGGAGAACCGCATGCGGATCACGGATTGGGACGACGCCTATTCTAACGGCGCCTATATCGACGGCGCGGATGTCATCTTGGCGGGATGGACGGAACGGGCCGCTGGAATGGTGCCCGATAAGGTGCTGCCCGGCGTGGATCTGTATCTTCCCGACGGGGCGTTGCAGGGACTGACGGTGGTGGTCCATGGCGGCTATTGGATGGCCTTCTCGGGCCGGGAGTTCGCGCATCTGGCGGCGGGCCCGCGCGCCGCGGGCCAAGCGGTGGCGATGGTGAGCTACACGCTGGCCCCCCACGCGCGCATAGCCGAGATCACCAAAGAGGTCGCCCGCGCTGTTTGTCTTGCTGCCCAGAGCGTCGACGGTCCGATCCGCCTGACGGGCCATTCCGCCGGAGGGCATCTTGTCACGCGGATGGTCTGCGAGGGGGTTCTGCCCGAGGATGTCGCCGCCCGGATCGTCCATGTCGTCTCGATCTCGGGTGTGCACGACCTGCGGCCCTTGCTGCGCACAACGATGAACGAGACGCTGCGACTGACGCGATCAGAGGCCGTTCTGGAAAGCCCGGCTTTGCAGACGCCCCGGCCAGATACACGTTTGACCTGTGTGGTCGGCGCGCAAGAACGGCCCGAATTCCGGCGTCAGAACGCGCTGCTGGCAAACATCTGGCATGGGCTGGGGGCAGAGACCACGGCCGTGGAACTTCCAGGAGTGAATCATTTCACCATCATCGCGGGGTTGGAGGCCCCCGACGGCGCGCTTACGAAACTACTGCTGGGTTAGAGCCGTTCAAACAGGCAGCCGATAGCCGTTTTCAGCTGTGCTCGATCCTCGGGGCCAAGGGCGTCCAGCATTTTGCTTTCCGCTGCCTGCGCTGCGGATTTCAGACGCGACAGTTCCACCGCGCCCTTTTCAGACAGGCGCACAACAAGCCTGCGCCGGTCTGCCTTGTCCCGAATGACCGAGATCATGTCGAGGTCTTCCAGCCGCCGCTGCGCCCGGCTGACCCGTGCGGCATCCATGGCCGTCAAGATGCAAAGATCATGGCTTGAGCATGGCTGATTTGACGGCAGCGCCATCATGATGCGCCATTCAGGCATCTGGAGGCCGGCGTCCTCGATCACATTTGTGAACATCTGGGCCGAGATGACCGACATCTGGAAGGGCAGATACTCAGACAGGTCGAAGGTAAAAGAGTGTGCTTGGTCTTTCACGGGGGACCTCGCTTTCATGCAGTCGGAGTCAAATACAACCTAAGGAATAGCGACCTGGCCGGAATTCGCCAAGAATAAATGTAAGGCTAGGTTTACATTTATGTGCATGTCAGGGGTCTTTCCTATCGAAAATGCCACCCCCATTGACCCACAGGTATTGGAGGGGCCAGCGGAGGGCTAGGAAGTTTCCGATAGGGAACAGGGCTTTCAGAAATCGCATGATTCCGACCCATTGAAGCACTTTTCCGTCTTGTGATGGCGCGGGCACGCCCGTATTCCCGCCGGTGGGACACCCCTCCCCAACGAGGGGCGCATATCTGTGAGGATACCAGTGATGGTTACTGAAATACCGGGCACGCGCCCGACTAATCCGCGTTTTTCGTCCGGCCCCTGTGCCAAACCCCCCACATGGACACCTGAGGCCTTGGCCGATGCCCCGCTTGGCCGCTCGCACCGCGCGGCGGAAGGCAAGGCGAAGCTGAAGCTTGCCATCGACAAGACCGCCGAGATCCTCGGCGTGCCCGAAGGCTATAAGGTTGGCATCGTCCCCGCATCGGACACCGGCGCCGTGGAAATGGCGATGTGGTCCCTGTTGGGCGCGCGGCCCTGCACCATGCTGGCGTGGGAAAGTTTCGGTGCCGGTTGGGTGACCGATGCGGTGAAACAGCTGAAGTTGGACGCGACCGTGACGACCGCCGACTATGGCGATCTGCCCGATCTGGCCGCTGTCGATTGGAACACCGATGTGGTCTTCACGTGGAACGGCACCACCTCCGGCGTGCGCGTGCCGAACGGCGACGTGATCCCGGCGGATCGTGAAGGCCTTACAATCTGCGATGCCACCTCCGCCGCCTTTGCGCAGGACCTGCCGTGGGACAAACTCGATGTCACCACCTTCTCCTGGCAGAAGGTCATGGGCGGCGAAGCGGCCCACGGGATGATCGTATTGTCGCCCCGCGCGGTGGAACGGCTCGAATCTTACACCCCCGCTTGGCCCCTGCCGAAGATCTTCCGCCTCACCAAGGGCGGCAAGTTGATCGACGGCATTTTCACCGGTGCCACGATCAACACGCCCTCCATGCTCTGCGTCGAAGATTACCTCTTTGCGTTGAACTGGGCCGACAGCCTTGGCGGCTTGCCCGCACTGCACGCCCGCGCGGACGCCAATGCAAACGCCATCCACGCCTTCTGCGACACGCGTGACTGGATTGCCAACCTTGCCAAGGACCCGGCGACGCGCTCCAACACTTCCGTCTGTCTGAAGTTCACCGATGCGCGCATCACCGACGGCGCGGCCTTTGCGAAAGCCGTCGCCAAGCGCCTCGCCGATGAGGGCATCGCGTTGGATATCGGCGCCTACCGCGATGCGCCCGCTGGCCTTCGCATCTGGTGCGGCGCCACGGTCGAGACCTCGGATATCGAGGCGATGCTCCCCTGGCTCGACTGGGCGTTCAATACGGAAATCGACGCGCAGGCCTAGGTCAAAGGCTCCCCCCTTCATCTTGCCAAATACAACTCAATCCCACGGCCGGCCCCAAGCGCCGCCGTCAGCTACAGGAGCGCCACATCATGGCCCCCAAAGTTCTCGTCTCTGACAAACTCTCGGAAACCGCCGTCCAGATCTTCCGTGATCGCGGCATCGACGTCACATTCGATCCCTCCATCGGCAAGGATAAGGACAAGCTCCTGTCCGTGATCGATCAATACGACGGTCTCGCCATCCGCTCTGCCACCAAGGCGACGGAGAAGATCATCGCCGCCGCCACCAACCTCAAGGTCATCGGGCGTGCCGGTATCGGTGTAGACAACGTGGATATCCCCGCCGCCTCCAAGAAGGGCATCATCGTGATGAACACGCCCTTCGGAAACTCCATCACGACGGCCGAGCACGCTATCGCGATGATGTTTGCCGTGGCCCGTCAAATCCCTGAGGCCTCTGCCTCTACCCATGACGGCAAGTGGGAGAAGTCCAAGTTCATGGGCGTGGAGCTGACGGCCAAGACCCTTGGCGTCATCGGCGCGGGCAACATCGGGTCCATCGTCATTTCACGCGCCTTGGGCCTGAAGATGAAGGTCATCGCCTATGACCCCTTCCTGTCCGAGGAACGCGCCCGCGAGATCGGCTGCCAGAAGGTTGAACTGGACGAGCTTTTGGCGCGCGCCGATTTCATCACCATGCACGTCCCCTTTACCGAGAAGACGGCGAATATCCTGTCGGCTGAGAATCTCGCCAAGACCAAGAAGGGCGTGCGGATCATCAACTGCGCCCGTGGCGGTCTGGTGGATGAAGCGGCGCTGGCGGAATTGCTGAAATCCGGCCACGTCGCAGGCGCGGCGTTTGATGTCTTCGCGCAGGAACCGGCCACGGAAAACCCGCTGTTCCACCTGCCCAACGTCGTCGTCACGCCGCACCTGGGTGCCGCGACCACCGAGGCCCAGGAAAACGTCGCCCTGCAAGTGGCCGAGCAGATGTCGGATTACCTGCTGTCGGGTGCTGTTTCCAACGCGCTCAACATGCCGTCCGTTACCGCCGAGGAAGCCGCGATCATGGGTCCATGGGTGAAACTGGCCGAGCATCTGGGCGCCTTTGTCGGCCAGCTGACCGATGAGCCGATCAATAGCATCGAGGTTGTCTATAACGGTGTCGTTACGGGCATGAACCTCAAGGCGCTCGATTGCGCGGCGATTGCGGGCGTCATGAAGGCGTCGAACCCCGACGTGAACATGGTTTCTGCCCCGGTGATCGCCAAGGAACGTGGCATTGAATTGTCCCAGACCACGCAGGACAAGACCGGCGTGTTTGATGGCTATATTCGCATGGTGGTGAAGACCGACAAGCGCACCCGCTCGATTGCGGGCACGGTGTTCAGCGACGGCAAGCCGCGTTTCATCCAGATCAAGGGCATCAACATCGATGCCGAGATCGGGGCGCATATGCTTTACACCACCAACAACGACGTGCCGGGCATTATCGGCGCGCTGGGGCAGACGATGGGTGAAAACGGCGTCAACATCGCCAATTTCACCCTTGGCCGCTCGGCCCGCGACGGCGAAGCGATTGCGCTTTTGTACCTGGACGAGCAGCCGCCTGCGTCGGTGCTCAAGAAGTTGATGGACACGGGCCTGTTCCAATCGGTGATGCCGTTGCGGTTTGACGCCGTGTAAGGTTGGCGAGGACGCCTGAAAAATGCTCTAACCCTCCGTGACACATCGCGGAGGGTTTTTTCATGGACGATATCGTCATTCTGTCGGGCGCACGTACGGCAATCGGTACATTTGGCGGGAGCCTCGCGGGCACGACGCCGATCGACACGGCCACGGTTGTCGCAAAAGCCGCACTAGCGCGCGCTGGCGTCGAAGCGGGCCAGGTCGGCCACGTGGTCTTCGGTAACGTCATCAATACAGAGCCGCGCGATATGTACTTGTCCCGCGTGGCGGCGATGCAGGCGGGCGTGCCCGAGACGGTGCCCGCGATGAATGTGAACCGGCTGTGTGGGTCCGGGGCACAAGCCATCGTGTCGGTGATCCAATCCCTTGCCATGGGGGACGCGACGTTCGGTCTTGCGGGCGGGGCCGAAAGCATGTCGCGCGCGCCCTACATCATGCCTGCCGCCCGCTTTGGCCAGAAGATGGGGGACGCGCCAGCGCTCGATATGATGCTGGGGGCGCTGAACTGCCCGTTTGGCACTGGGCATATGGGCGTCACGGCTGAGAATGTGGCCGATGAACATGACGTGACCCGCGCCGACATGGACGCTTTCGCTATGGCTTCGCAAGAGCGGGCGGCGAATGCGATCGCGAAGGGCTATTTCAAGGACCAGATCGTGCCCGTCGAGGTGCGTGTGAAGCGCGACATGGTGCCGTTCGAGGTGGATGAGCATCCCAAGGCAACCTCGCTGGAAGCGCTGGGCGGGTTGCGCGCGGTGTTTCGAAAGGATGGCCGCGTGACGGCGGGCAACGCGTCGGGCATCAATGACGGCGCGGCAGCGCTGGTGCTGGCGCGTGCGGACGCGGCCGAGGCGGCCGGCCTGACGCCACGGGCCCGTGTGTTGGGCTATGCCCATGCCGGGGTGCGGCCCGAGGTGATGGGGATCGGACCCATTCCGGCTGTAGAAAATTTGCTGTCGAAAACGGGCCTATCCATCAGATATTTTGACGTGATCGAATCGAATGAGGCGTTCGCGTCCCAGGCGTTGGCGGTGAACAAGGGCCTTGGGCTCGACGCCGAAAAGGTGAACCCCAACGGCGGCGCGATTGCCCTGGGGCATCCGGTGGGCGCCACTGGCGCGATCATCACCGTGAAGGCGCTGTACGAGTTGGAGCGCATTGGCGGAAAACGGGCGCTGATCACCATGTGTATTGGCGGAGGCCAAGGCATCGCCTTGGCGATCGAGCGGATCTAGGCGGAAGAAGATTTTTGCAAAAATCTTACCAGAGCCTTGCAAGGCTCTGACCAGTCTTTTGCAAAAGACTGGGGCGCTTGGGCCGGCGTCAGTCCGCAACCTCGACGGTGCGGCGTTGGGCCAGGCCCGTCGCGTCGATCACTGTCAGCTCTCCGAATCCCACCTCGGTCTCCAGCGCGATTTCGCGGTCGTGCCATCCGGTCGCGACGGGCGCTTCGTTCCAGAGCCACGTGAAGGGCGGCGTTCCCTCCGCTATGCGGGCCAGCAGCGGCAAGCCCGGTTGATAGGCCAGCACGGCCCCTTCCGGCGGGAAGGTGATCACAGGGCCATTTGCCTCGGCGATATCCGCGCCCGGATCGAACCGGCGTAGAGTGTCGGGCAGCTGCGTGTTCGACAGGGTCAGCGCGCCGGGCGGCGGCGGGCGGCGGGGTGTGGTGTGCTCATCGATGCGAGAGAACGCCTCGAACAGCAGCGGGGCCGAAAGCGCTGCCCCGAAGGCACCCGGTACCGCCGCGCCATCGGCACGGCCCATCCAGATGCCGACGACATGCTGCCCGTCAAACCCGAATGCCCACGCGTCGCGGTGCCCGTAGCTGGTGCCGGTCTTGTAGCTGAGCCCGATGCGGGGGGCATTGGGTGGGGGCACGACGTCCCCCAGGATGTCCCCCAGATACCACGCGGCGGTGTTCGACAGGATGCGCTGCCCCTCCTGCCCGTCGCCGTCGCGCCAGTGCAGCGGTGCGGCGATGCCACCGCGTGCAATTCCCGCATAGAGCGCCATCAGGTCCTCCATCGTCGTCCCCAGTCCCCCCAGCGCAATCGCAAGGCCGGGCTCTTCACCTTCCGGCAGGCTCACATCCATCCCGGCGCGGCCCATGGCCGCAAGCATGTGGTGCGGGCCGATCTCATGGAGAAGCGTCACGGCGGGGATGTTCAGTGACATTTGCAGCGCCTGCGCCGCCGAGACTTCCCCTCGAAAGACCGAGTCGAAATTCAGCGGCGCGTAGCCTGCGATGGAAATCGGGCGATCCTGGATCAAGGTCTGCGGATGCAGCAGACCGCTGTCGAAGGCGAGACCGTAGATCAGTGGTTTCAAGGTTGATCCGGGCGAGCGGATGGCCTGGGTCATATCTACGAAGCCCTCACGCGTCAGATCGGTGTAGTCGGGCGACCCGACGGCGGCCAGAAGCGCGCCTGTTTCATGGTCCATCACCATGATCGCCGCGGACATTTGCGGGCCGAGGTCAGTGATTGCGCGGGTGGCAAGGCGTTCCATTTGCCTTTGCAGATCGGCGTCGACGGTCAGGTGATGGGTGCCTTGGGTGGGGCGGTCGGCCACGGCGCGATCGGCGAGGTGGGCGGCGAGGGTAGGGAAGTTGCGGCGGACGGTCGGGATCGGTTCGTCACGGGCCCAGGCGATCTGCGCCTCGGTTAGGTCGGTAAAGGTGACGGCGCGCGACAGCACGCGGTTGCGGGCGATCTCGGCGGCCTCTGGAAAGCGGTCGGGACGGCGCGAGTTGGGGGCCTGTGGCAGGGCCACAAGCAGGGCGGACTGCGCGGCGGTGAGGCGGCGCGGTTCTGTGCCGAACCATGTGAGCGTCGCGGCGCGCACGCCCTCGATATTGCCGCCAAAGGGCGCAAGGTGGAGGTAGAGCGTCAGAATTTCCTGCTTCGACAGTTGCCTTTCCAACGCCAGCGCCAGCCGGATCTGCCGGATCTTGCCGCCCCAGGCCCCCGTGCCGGATTCCTCCAGCAGCCGCGCCACCTGCATCGTCAGGGTCGACCCGCCCGAGACGACCCGCCCGGTTGTCACCCTCTGCCAGGCGGCGCGGGCAAAAGCCCGCAGGTCCACACCCGGGTGGGTCCAGAAACGGCGATCCTCATAGGCGATAAGCATCTCGACATAGCCGGGATCAACGGCGTCGTAGGATACGGGTAAACGCCAGCGTCCGTTCTCGACCGTGTAGGCGCGCAGCAGGTCGCCGTCACGGTCCAGCACTTCAACGCCGGTTTCCAGCGTGAGGGGCGGGATCTCTGTCTCGTTGATCCATTGGTCCAGCCACAGAAGCGCCCCAACGAGAAGCGCCGCGAGAAGGAGGCCGAGCGTTGTCGCAATCGCCTTCATTCTTCCAAAACGCTTATCCGGCCAGAGGCAGTCTGCGCGCGATAGGTGGGGCGGTACATATCTTCGACCGACGCGGCGGGGTGGTGGAATTCACCCGGTGATACGGCCCGCACGATGTAGCCTAGACGGACACGATCCACGCCGTAGCGCATGTCGACGGCAGAAAGGAACCGTTCGGCCCGGAACTCGGACATCACGGGGGAGGCGCCCACGTCCACCCCGTCGAAGGCACGGACATCGCCCGATTGCAGCAGGTTGGGGTTGTCGATCTCGAAGCCCGCAGGAAGCGGGTCGTTCACCATCAGCCGTCCGTCCGGCGCGCCGGTGTTGATGACCGTGAGGATCGTGACCAGCCGAGTGCCCTGGGTGACCTGCGCCGGATCGACGGGCGCGCCGTCCAGCGTCAGGTATTCCCGCTCGATCCGGTAGCCGTTGCCGTAGGCTTCTGTCGGACCATCGGGGCGGCCAAAACGGGTGAGGGTGACAACCTCATCGCGCGTGCCGGTATTCTCGATCACGCGGGTCTGGGTCGGCGCATCGTCGAGCACCTGAACCATCGGCCCGACAATCGGCGCGCCATCCAGCAACAACCCCTCGGCCGATGGGTTGTCGATAAGGGCGTGGGCCGCGAGCAGCGCCCAGACGGCTTCTTGGGTAGAGGCATCCGCGACCGAGGGCGCTATGTCCACGACGGAGGCGGGCATGTTGACCGCAAGGGACCCGGCATTGGTCGCCAAGGCGATCAACCCCGCCGCGTCGCGCTGTCGGCTACCGTAGTCGACGCGCCAGCTGCGGGTATCCTCGGACAGGCCCGGCAGGGTCAGGCGCGCGAAGCCCGCGATGAACATCGCGTCGGCGCGGGGCTGGTCGCCATACATCGCCAAGGCAGCGCCCAATTGCCCAAGCGCCAAGGGTGTTGCGAAATCCGTCACCTTGACGTCGGCGTAGTAGCGCAAATCGCCCATGCTGGCCTGCCCTTCGCGGGCCAGAACCATCAGCGCATAGGCGAGGCCTTCGCCGCCGTTCTCGAAATCGGGATGGGACGCGACGGCATTGGCGAGGTTGTCCAGCGCGCTCTGGAACGGGATGTCGGGCACGGAATGCCCCTCTGCCCGCGCGCGGGAGAGGAAATCGGTCACGTAAGCATCGAGCCACAGGTCGCCTGACGACGCCTGCCAGAGGCCAAAGCCCCCATTCGCGGCCTGATTTGTCAGGACCGAGGCGATGGCCCCTTCGATACGGGTATTGAGGTCATCGGCGGTGCCGAGGTCCAGCGCTTGCGCGACGGAGGAAAGGTACAGCAGCGGCATCGCACGGCTCGCCGTCTGCTCGGAACAGCCATAGGGGTAGCGGTCCAGCCGCTGTAGCAGCCCCGCCACATCGTAGCGCGCCAATGGCCCGGCAGACAGGATCGCGCGCACACCTTCCGGGTGGAAGCCGGTGAAAACCGCGCTGTCGACGGTGAAGCTTTCGCCAGGCGCGAGGGTGAGGCGCGTGGTCTCTGTCACCTCGGGGTCATTGGCTTGAACAGGCACGGTGAGGGTCTGGAGGATGTCGGTGCCGTCGGGCGTTGTCAGGGTGACAGAAAGTTCCGCCGTGCCCGTGCGATCTGCCGCAATGAAGGGGATCGTGACACGGGTGGCCTCTCCCTCTGCCAGAGTGATTGCAGGGATGATCTGACCAAAGATCTGGATTTCTGGCGTGGCAGAGATCGCCAGGGGCATCTCTCCGGTGGGGCCTTCGGTGTGCGTGATCTCCAGCAGCAGGGAGGCCGCATCGCTGGGGGCAAGGAAACGGGGCGCGCTGGCAGTGATGACGACCGGGTCGCGGACGATCACATCGGCCTCGGCCTGGCCGACACCGGTATCAGACCAGGCGGTGGCCATGACACGGATCGTGCCGTTGAACGCGGGCATGTCGAAGGTAGCGCGGGCCGTGCCATCGTCGCCCACCGTCAGCGGCCCAGAGAAGAGCGCGACAAGATCCTCGGACGTGGGATCTGCCTGCATTCGCAGCCCCGCGCCCGCGTCGCCGCCCTGGCGGATGCGGCCTTCGGCACCGTCTCGGCTGTCGATCAGGCGGCCATAGATATCGCGGAACGCCATGCCGAGTCTGCGCTGACCGAAGTAGTGGCCTTGCGGGTCAGGGCTGTCGAAACTGGTGAGGTTGAGGATGCCGAGGTCAACGGCGGCGATGGTGGCATGGACCACCTCGCCGGGAAGCGCGCCGTCAACGCGCAGGGCGACGTCCATCGGGCCACGGGGACGCATCGTCTCGGCCACCTCAAGGGTGGCTTGCAGGGCACGGTCACCGGGATCGACAGCGGCATGGGCTATGCCGATGGCGCGGGTCGGCACGGGGCTGGACTCAGTGTCTAACGGGCGGATCAGGGTCGCGGTGACGTAAGCGCCCGCGCCCCATTCGCCGGTGACGGGCAGGGTGATATCGGTGGGGTCGTCGCCAAGCTGCACGATCTGCTGATCGATCAGCCGGTCGGTGACGACCTGCACCAGCGCAAGGCCGCCGGTGCGGGGTACGATCCGCAGGGTGGCTGTGTCGCCGGGGCGGTAGGCCTCTGCATCGAGAGAGACCTCCAACGCATCTGGCGTATCGGTTCCGTCTTCCGCGCCATACCAGCCAGCGCTGAAGCCAACGGAAGAGACCGCAAAGCCGCCCGAGTCGCTTTCGACGCGTAGCTCAAAGCTGCCCCATTCGACGGGCAGGTCCAATTCGGTCGGGTCAGTCGTCAGGACAGTCTCGCCAAGCGCGATCTGCTGGCGGGTTGTTACCGGTTCCCACGTCCAGTTGCCGTTCTGGCGATACCATTGGTAGCGCTGCTCAACCCGGTTCAGGGTCCAGCGCACGGGCATCGGCTCCGCGCCTGTGGTGATCAGGTGGAAGGGTGCTTCGACGCCCTCAGGCAGGGTGCTATCGAACAGCGGACGGATACCGATGACGGCGCTGAAGGGAACAATGGTGACGGTTTCACGTCGCTCCACCGGGCGGCCCGAGCCTTCGGTGATCTCGGCGGTGAGGGCAAGTTGGCCGGGATGATCGACGCCCTCGAATTGGGGAAACTCCAGCGTCAGCGCGGCATGGCCCTGCGCATCGGTCTCAATCGGACCGAAGCTGGCGAATTGGGGGTCGGGCAGGGCATCGTAGCGACCGAATTGGTAGCCGGGATGATCCGGCAACGTGCGGATCGGGGTAAGCGCCATGCGACCGGTGATGTTCAAGCCGGATGCGGGGGCACCGAAGAGGTAATCGGCGCGGAAATCGGTGATGGGGCTGGCGCCGCTGCCGAAGGTGTCGGCGGGCAGATCGATGGTAAGGTCCAGACGCTCCGGCAGGAAGTCCTCGACCAGCAATCGCACCTCGCGCAGGGGGCGGGCGTCCGGGTCGGCGTGGATCGCCAGCCGCCATGTGCCACGCGGGACATCGGCGGTCAGGGGGAGGGACGCGACGAAGCCGCCTGCGCCTGCTTCGTCCAGCAAATGCCGGGTGAATTCGACGCCATCGGGGCGGGTCAGGATGGCGGTCAGGGGCAGATCAGAGATCGCTTGCACTTGGGGATCACGGGCCAGCGCCGTCATGTGGATCGTGTCGCCCGCGCGGTAGATGCCCCGGTCGGTGGTAAGGAAGACGTCGATGGGGCCGGCTGGCGCGCGGCCCTCGACCCCCCTGTCAGACAGGTCGAATTCCGCATCGCGCAGGGACAGAAAGGCCAGATCCGTGTCGCCCCTGCGCGCGGTCAGAAGGGCGGGGGCGGCCCCCTGTTCGCCCGCCGCGATCGCGGCGGGGAAATATGCGTAGCCATCGGAGTCCGTCTCTGACGTGGCCAGAACGTGATTGGATTCAGAGATCAGGTCAACGGTGACGCCTGCGTGTGCCTCTGTCGTGGCCAAGGACCGCACCAGCACATGGACGCCATCTGCACCGCTGATCGACGTGAGGCCCAGATCACTGACAAGGAACCACTGCGTTGCGCCGCCTTCAGACGTGCCAGCGCCGCCAACGCGGGCCTCCAGCGCATAAAGACCGGGCGCGCGGTCTTGCAGAACCTCGCCAATCGGGACACGGGTGGTGATGCCCCGGTTGACCTCGGACGCGACCTCGGCCTCTCCTTGCCAGACGGCTTCGCCGATTTCCTCGGCGAATTGATCCACCTGCCATTCGGCCAAGGGCCTGCCGAAGTATTGCTCTTGCAAGGTGCGCAGGATGTTGCGGTCGGCAACATGGAAGAGGCGAAGATCCACAAGGTCCGTATTGACCCCAACCAGCGGAATAGTGCCGCCTGCGGACGCCGGAAGGATATAAGCGCGCCCGGCAAACCGGACCGAGGGCGCGCGGTCGCGGACGTATTGGCGCAAGGTCACGGGGGCGTGCAGCACCTCGCCCGAGGCAGCGGGAAGGCCAGCGCGCAGGGTGAATTCATAGCGTTGACCATGGCGGACCCCGGAAAGGCAAAGCTGGCGGCCATCGGCCTCCACCGCCACATCGGACAAGGTCGTTTGCAGGAAGTCGTCATAGATCACGCCACCTGCCGCGAGAGGTTCCGAGAAAATGGCGCAGATGCGCGGAAAATCGGCTTCCACATCTACACGGGTGTCGGTGACGCGGAATCCGTAAAGGCCAAGGACCCGGTCAAGCGCCTCTTCCCGGTCTGGGGTGGCGGCCTGGGTCAAGGCAAGACGCAACGCGGGGATCGTGTCCCGTCCGCGCCCGCGCCTCTCCAACGCTTCAGCCAGAACATCCAGCGCATTGGCCAGCTCTTCCCCCTCGGTTCGCAGGGTGGCGTTCACGGCGGCGAGCAAGGCGCGGCTTTCGAAACGTTGTCCCTCCGAGCGGTTCTCGGGCTCGATCGCCAGAAGATAGGTCGCGTAGGCGGTCCAATCGGTGCCCCGATCCTCGACCGTGATGGCGGCGCCCATCCGACGCATGGCGCCAAGGATATTGCCGTCCGCAAACGCGCTGCGGGCGCTGCGGCGCCAATCATCGGGGTCAAAGAGGCCCGCGTAGTGGGTAAGGCCCAAGGTGTTGGCCTGGGCCAGGGCGCTGGAGAAATCGGACGCCTGCAAGAACCCCAGGTCCCCGTAACGCCGGGCTGCCAGCGCATGGGCGGCGTCCGGCGTGTCACGCAAGATCCCCGATAGCGCGCCGCTGTAGGCGATGCCATCTGCGGCGGCGGTCTTGGGGAAACAGCTGTTGTTGACGCTGTTGAAGGTAAAAGCCGTACAGTCGGGATCGACGCGGCAGGCGGCGTTGCAATCGGCCAGCGTGGTATCGAAGATCGGACGCAGATCGTTGCCGGGAAGATCGGTGTCGCGGATGATGAGGGTCGTCCGTTCGGGCAGCAGATCCTGCGCGTGCAGGGGCAGCCCGAGGAAAACGAAAAAGCAGACAGCAACCGCCAACGTGCGCGTCATGGGACCCTCATAAATCTCTTCAAAAAATCATTGCCCGAAACGTGCCATGTGCCGTTTGGGCTGTCGATGATTCCTCCGCATGAACGGCCATGCAATGGAGGATTAACGCTATATTCAGCGAGTTGAGGCCATGTTGACCCCGATCAATTCTTCAAGGCCGCGCCCCATGGCAGCGATAAACATCAACGACCGGTTGGCGCAGGAGCGGCGGGCCCGCCTTCAGGCGGAGCAGCTGCTTGCCCTGCGGTCCGAGGATTTGTATTCCGCCAACCGGAAATTGGCAGAACATGCGACGGCGCTTTCCACCCAAGTCATTGAACAAAGGGAGGAAAATGAACTTCTCAAAGGGCGCACCGACAAGACGGAAGCGCAGTTGGAAGTCGCAACAGAACGCGCGGTCACGGCGCAGCGGCGGCTTTGGGACGCGCTGACTGCCACGGAAGACGGCTTCTCCATCTTCGACCGCGATTGGCGGCTGGTCGCCGCGAATCCCGCATATTTCCGTATTTTCGACGGGGTAGCCGACGTGACCGAAGGCGCGACCTACGAGTCGATTCTGCGCGTCTGTGTCGAGGAAGGTATCGTGGACCTGCAAGGCCAGGACCCGGAGGATTGGGTCGATCAGATGATCGCCCGCTGGGAGTTGGACCCAATCCCCAACGTCGATATCAAGTTGTGGAACGGCGCCTATATCCGGCTGAATGACAAACAGACCCCGCAGGGCGATTTTGTCTCTCTTGGGGTCGATATCACCCCCAACATCCGCCGCGAGAGAGAGCTTTCGGAGGCGCGCGATGAAGCCCTGTCCGCCAGCCGCGCGAAGTCCGCCTTCCTTGCCAACATGAGCCATGAGATCAGGACACCGATGAACGGCGTCGTTTCCATGGCCGAGTTGTTGCGCGACACGGTCCTGGACGAAGAACAACAGATGTACGCCGATACGATCCGCAATTCGGGTGAGGCGCTGTTGGTGATCATCAACGACGTGCTCGACTTCTCGAAGATCGAGGCCGGCAAGTTGGAGCTGCACGAGGAATCCTTCGACCTGAATGCGACGGTCCGAGAGATCTTCCGCCTGTTGCAGCCCGGCATCGCGTCCAAGGATCTGGAGCTTCGGTTGGATTACGACATCTTCCTGCCCCCGCGTGTGATCGGGGATCGCGGGCGGATCAGGCAGATCCTGACGAACCTGATCGGTAACGCCGTGAAGTTCACCGAAGCGGGCCATGTGACGGTTCACGTGCTGGCAAGCCCCACCCAGGATGGCAGCGAAGATGTTGCCGTCTCGATCATTGTCGAAGACACCGGTGTCGGCATCGCGCCGGAAAAGCACGATCACGTCTTCGGGGAATTCAACCAGGTGGAGGACGAAGCCAACCGCCACCACGACGGGACCGGGCTGGGGCTGGCGATCACCAAGCGGCTGATCGGTATGATGAAAGGCGAGATGTGGCTTGAATCAAAGGTGGGCCGGGGCTCCGCCTTTGGGTTCAAGATCCCCATGAAGCTTGATCCGGAGGTGGGCTCCATCCCGGTGGCTGGACTGCCTGCGGACAAGTCGCGGGTGTTGGTGATCGGCCATGGGGCTGGCCGGGAAGAGCAGTTGTTTGACGCGCTCGGGCGGCTGCATGCGGATACCACGCAGATCCGTCGCGTCCCAAAAGCCCGCGACCTGGAAGAGGTAACGGCCGTCGTCTTGTGCGATCTTTCTATGGATGTCGCCCAGATCGCGGCGGTGCTGGATACTGCGGGCTTCACCGGTGCGCGGCTCAGCAGTCTTGGCCCGGAGGAACTGCCGGGGGGCTTCGCGGTTTGCGCCTTTGACCAAGGCCTTGTGGCGTTGCGCGCCCAACTTCTGTCTGCGCCATCGGAGGCGCTCGTCCCACCGCCGCCGATTGAGCCTGATGCCGTTCCCGAAACAAAGCCGCGCCTTTTGGCGGCGGAGGACAACAAGACCAATCAACTGGTGTTTAAAGCGATGATCAAAGGGATCGATCTGAACCTTGAGCTTGCCAACAACGGCCTTGAGTTGGTGGAGGCCTACAAGAGGGAACAGCCGGATCTGGTCATGACCGATATCTCCATGCCCGAGATGGACGGGCTGGAGGCCGCCGCCGCAATCAGAGCCTATGAGGCGGAACAGGGTCTGACCCCGGTCACGATTATCGCCATGACCGCCCACGCGGTGGAGGGCGACCGAGAGCGTATTCTTGCCGCCGGCCTTGACGATTACGTCACGAAACCGCTGAAAAAGGCCCTGATCCACGAAAAGATCGCGGGCGCACTTGATCTATAGCGACAGGCCGGACAGCGCATCCGCGATGCGGTAATGCCCGGTTTCGATGCCGTTCCAGTTGCGGATCGGGCCGTGGGCGAAGGCCCGTGCCTCGGGGTGCATCGGGTCCAACACGCCCAGCCGCCCCAGAAGATGGGCGATTGCGGCCTCGGCCCCCCGCGTGGCACCGTCGGCGATTTTCAGGGCAACGCCGATCTTCAGGTCCGGGATGATGGCGATGAAGACGCCTTCGGCCCCGGTCTTGATCGCGGCGCGTTGGCCCATGGCGCGCATCAGGCGGGTGCAGGCCTTTCCTTCTCCGGCGACCAGATCGGGGTGCAGCATCATCGCTTCCCGCAGACGCACCATGGCGGCCTGGCGCGTGCCGCCTTCGGGCGTCGCCGCCGCATAGGCAGCCATGGCGCGGGCGAGGCCCGAGAGGCGGGTGGCGAAGTTGGGAGCGGAACAGCCGTCGATGGCGAAGTCGGGGTTCGGCTCGTCGGTCACATCATCCCATGCTTCGCTGATAGCGGCCTGAAGCGGGTGGGCCGGGTCGATGTATTCCGGCCCCGCGCCCGTATGCTTGCCATAGGTCAGAAACCCGGTGTGCTTGCCCGAGCAATTGTTGTGACGTTGATCGGGGCCGCAGTGCGCACAGATCAGCGCGTCGCGGGCGGGCACGTCATTGGGCCATTGGACGCCACAGCGGAAATCAGGTTCGCTTAGCCCCAGTGTGTCCAGCCACGCTGTCACGCGATCCGTATGGATTGCCGCCCCCTGATGGGACGCGCAGGACAGCGCCAGATGTTCGGGCGTCAGGCCAAAGGCATCCGCCGCGCCCGATTCCACCAATGGCAGCGCCTGGATCATTTTCGACGACGAGCGCGGCAAGATCCGCGCTTCGGTGTCGCCGATGCCGCCGATCAGCCCCTCTCCATGGCGCCAGACCGCGACACTGCCGCGATGCGTACACTCCAGAATCGGCCCGCGATGGACCTCTACCAAGACCTCAGTCGTGTTCATTCCGTCCCAATCCCTTCACAACCCGGCGAAATTCCGCACACGGGGCTTTTTTCAACGCTTTCTTTCGTCTACGTTACGGCCCAATTATGGTTGGACGCTCCATCTTTACGATGATCCAAAAAACGGTCGCCGACCAGAGGCAGCGAAGGGGCTGGAGGCTCTTATTTATGAAGACATATCTTGCTGGTATTCTGGCGGGCGCGTTGGCTTTTTCGGCCACGATGGCGCTTGCACAGGACGAATCGACCAACCGAGTGAACGCCGAGACCGATTGGTCCGTGTTCGTCGAAGACGATCCGACGCAGTGCTGGGTGGTTTCCACTCCGTCTGAAACGGTCAACACCCGTGACGGGCGTGTCGTATCGGTGCGCCGGGGCGAAATCCTGATGTTCGTGTCCTTCTGGCCCGGCCAGGAACGCTTGGGAGAGGTCAGCTTCACCGGCGGCTATCCCTTCGCCGATGGCTCTACCGTGACAATGCAGATCGGCACCACGTCGTTCGAGCTGTTTACCGATGGCGAAATGGCTTGGGCCGCCTCGCCGCAGGACGATGATCGCATCATCACCGCGATGAAGCGCGGCGCTGAGGCGGTGCTGACGGCACGGTCGTCGCGCGGCACCCAGACGCAGGACACCTTCAGCCTGCTGGGCTTCACCGCTGCCGTTGAAGACGCAGAGACCCGCTGCGGGAACTGATCATCATGGTCCCCGTATCCCGTAGCCTGCACGCGCTGGCGCTGTGCATGTGCGTGGCAACGCCCGCAGTGGCACAGACGCTTCCGGCGCCATGGCCGGTCTACGTGCAGGACAACCCCACGCGCTGCTGGATCACGGCAGAGCCGTCCGGCACCACCGCCTCGCGCAATGGGCAGGACGTGACGGGCAACATCAGCCGTGATGTCGCGCTGCTGTTCGTGTCGTTCTGGCCCGAAGACGGTCGCGCAGGGGAGGTCAGCTATACTGGCGGATACCAGTTTGCGGCCGGTAGTACGGTGACGATCGAAGTGGGCGACGCCACTTACGAGATGTTCACCGAAGGTCCGATGTCCTGGGCCGGCTCGCCCCAGGACGATGCAGGCATCATCGCCGCGATGCGGGACGGGGTAGAGGCGGTCGTGACCGCGACCTCGACCCGGGGAACCGAGGTGATCGACACGTTCAACTTGCAGGGTTTCGCGCTGGCGATGAATGACGCGCAGGTGCGCTGCGCCGAGTGACGGGGTTTGCGTGGGGGCGATGCCTCCTATATGGGAAGCAAATCCTAGGATGAGTAGTTCCATGACCGCCACCGCGCCAATCACGCAGGACGTCCTTACGTTCCCACGCAAACTGCCCGACGGGCCGATCAACCTGATCGGGCTGACCCGTGACGGTCTGCGCGCCGCCTTGATCGAGGCGGGTACCCCTGAGAAACAGGCAAAGATGCGGACCGGGCAGATTTGGCAGTGGCTGTATCAGAAGGGTGTGCGCGATTTCGCGGCGATGACGAACCTGTCCAAGGATTATCGCGCCATGCTGGCCGAGACGTTCGTGGCCGATGTGCCCGAGGTCGTATCCAAACAGGTCAGCGCCGATGGCACGCGCAAGTACCTTGTCCGCATCGCCGGTGGCCATGAGGTCGAGGTTGTCTACATCCCCGAGGTGGATCGCGGAACGCTGTGCATTTCCTCTCAGGTCGGGTGCACGCTCACATGCTCGTTCTGCCATACCGGTACGCAGAAGCTGGTGCGCAACCTGACCGCCGGAGAGATCATCGGCCAGGTCATGCTGGCCCGCGACGATCTGGATGAATGGACCGCCGCGGGCGAGGGCAGCGATGCCAAGCCGCGCCTGGTGTCCAACATCGTGCTGATGGGTATGGGTGAACCGCTGTACAATTTCGACAACGTGCGCGACGCGATGAAGATCGCGATGGACCCCGAGGGGATCAGCCTGTCGCGCCGTCGCATCACGCTTTCCACCTCGGGCGTTGTGCCCGAGATCGCCAAAACGGCCGAGGAAATCGGCTGCATGCTGGCGGTCAGTTTTCACGCCACCACCGATGAGGTGCGCGACAAGCTGGTGCCGATCAACAAGAAGTGGCCGATCGCAGACCTGTTGGATGCCCTGCGCGCCTATCCCAAGGCCAGCAACTCGGAACGGATCACGTTTGAATATGTGATGCTGAAAGGCGTGAACGATACGGATGAAGACGCACGACGTCTGGTGCAGTTGATCAAAGGCATTCCCGCCAAGATCAACCTGATTCCGTTCAACGAATGGCCCGGCACGCCCTACGAGCGTAGCGATTGGGCCCGGATCGAGGCGTTTGCCGATATCGTCTACAAGGCGGGCTATGCCTCGCCGATCCGTACCCCGCGGGGCGAGGACATCATGGCTGCTTGTGGTCAGCTGAAATCCGCGACCGAGCGCGCGCGCAAATCCCGCAAGCAGATCGAGGCCGACGCGGGGCTGTAGGCCTGTGCGCAAAAGAAAAGGCGCCACCCGTTGGGATAGCGCCATTCCAAATTCGTGTAACTGAAGCCTGACGGCTTAGTTGTGGTGCAGAGCCAGCACCAGCAGCAGAACTGCGATCGCGGGGACCAGGATGCCGCCAGCGGAGGAACCGGTGTCTTCAACGATGACGACTGGCTCGATGTGGGTGGGGGCAACGTAGCCGCCAGCGAATGCACCGGTTGCGACAACGGAAAGTGCAGCTGCGAGAGCGAGTTTCTTCATAGTGTTCTCCTTAGCCCGGTTTACGCACAGCGCGTCGGTTGGGCTTATTTAACTTACCTTGCCTAAAGTCCTAGCCGCAGACCCTCCAAGGGCGCAATGGGCAGATGTGAATTCTCAATAACTGAAATCAAAGGTGTTGCACAAAAGAAAAGGCGCCGCCCAAAGGCAGCGCCAATCCAATGTCGCGCAATCTGATCCGAGGATCAGTTGTGGTGCAGAGCCAGAACCAGCAGCAGAACTGCGATTGCGGGCACCAGGATGCCGCCAGCGGAGGAACCGGTGTCTTCAACGATGACAACGGGCTCGATGTGCGTGGGGGCAACATAACCGCCTGCAAATGCGCCAGTGGCGACAACAGACAGAGCGGCAGCGAGAGCGAGTTTCTTCATAGTAAATATCCTTATAAGATACGCCCCTTTTACGCACTATGCGCAGGTTGGGGCACCCAAGACTGTACCTCGTGCGTTTCTTTAACCAGCAACCCCCAACGATTGCAATGGCGTGGAAATTGCCTCTGGCATAGGAAACCACGGGTGTCGTCAAATAAGCAACACTTCTTCCGGGAGGCCTTTGTTCACAGGCGCGAATTGGTATGATTCGCCCGATGCGTGTTTCTTTTTGGTGCTGATGGGAACCTTTAGAATACCTGCGAATCAAGGCGTTGCGCTGTGATTCTCGGGAAGGATTACGGATAGATCGTGATCGGTGTGCCGTTGTTGACCATCGCATAGATCTGACGCATCTCGGCGTTGGACACGGCGATGCAGCCCACCGTCCAGTCGTCGCCCCGCCGGAGTGGGCGAGGGGTGCCGTGGATGAAAATATCGCCACCCGGACTGACGCCTCGCGCGCGGGCTTGGGCGACGTCTTCTGCATTGGGGTAGCTGATGCCAATGGACAGATACCATTGGCTGTTGGGGTTGCGCCGATCGATGATGTACTCGCCTTCGGGCGTGCGACCATCGCCTTCTTCCAGCTTGTGGCCTTCGGGGGCGAAGCCAAGCTCGACCTCGTAGCTTTCCAGCACTTCATCATTGTGCATCAGCAGCATGATCCGGTCGTTCTTGTGAACAACGACCCGCGTCACCTCGGGCCCATCGTAATCGATGAACCGAGAACACCCGGTAAGGGCAGCAAGGGTAAGAAGCGCAATGAAAAGGAACCGCATGGCCCGTCCGTACATCATGTATTATCCCTGTTATACCGAAGTGTCTGGGCAACGCGAGCGATACACGTCGTGCTCGGCGGAAAGAAGCGCCGCAAGTCCGGAGCGGTAATCAGGGTAGAGCAGGTTCACCCCCAACTCCTCCTTGATGCGGGTATTATCCACGCGTTTGGATTCGGCGTAGAAACTGCGCCCCATGGGGGTCATGTCGGCGTCCTTGAAGGGGATCGCCTCGGGGATCGGTAGGTCAAGAAGCTTGGCTGCATGGGCGATGACGTCCTGTGGCGGTGCGGGGTCATCATCGCAGACGTTGTAGGCGGCGCCGGGGTTGGGCCGGGCGATGGAGGCCATCAATACCTGCGCGATATCATCGACATGGGTGCGGCTGAAAACCTGCCCCTCCTTGATGATCCGCCGCGCTGTGCCGTTGCGCACCTTGGAGAAGGGCCCGCGCCCCGGCCCATAGATCCCCGCGAGGCGAAAAATATGCACCGGCAGCCCGTGATTGCGGTGCAGGTCCATCCAAGCGCCCTCGGCCGCGACCCGCGCTTCGCCGCGTTTGGTGGATGGGACCAGCGGCGTCTCTTCCGTCACCCATCCCCCTTGATGGTCACCGTAGACGCCCGTCGTCGACAGGTAGCCAACCCAATCGGGCTTGGCCGACACGAAAGCATCGCGATAGGCGGCCAGCACCGGGTCACCGGCGGCGTCCGGCCCGGCAGAGATCAGGATATGCGTGGCCTCTGCGATATCGCGGCTCAGGTCATCACCGGGAAAGAGTCGCGGCTTGGCACCTTGCATAAGGGCCGCCTTTTCAGGCGTGCGGGTCGTGGCGGTGATCTGCCAAGTGTCAGGCAGGGCGTGCGCCAACGCCTTGGACGTAAACCCATACCCGAAAATCAGAAGCTTCATTGTAACCTCTCCACTGCCCACCGCGCGGCATCGGCGATGGCTGGATCCGGATCATCGGTCAGGGGCTTTGCGGCCTCTGCCAGCGCGGGTTCGCCGGAATTCCCGATCGCGTACAACACGTTACGCACAAAGCGATCCCGCCCGATTCGCTTGATCGGTGAGCCCGAGAACAGCGCCCGAAACCCGGCATCATCCAGTCTCACCAAATCCGCAAGCTGCGGCGATTGCAACTCTTCGCGAGGGGCGTAGCGGATGTCGCGTGCCGCCTGCGCGAACTTGTTCCATGGGCAGACGGCAAGGCAATCATCGCAGCCATAGATCCGGTTGCCCATCTTGGCGCGCAGGGCCACGTCCACCGGCCCCTTATGCTCGATCGTCAGGTAGGAAATGCACTTGCGGGCATCGAGCTGGAACGGCGCCGGAAAGGCATCGGTCGGGCAGATGTCGAGGCAGGCGGTGCAAGACCCGCAATTCTCCTTTCCTGCTTCATCCGCCGGCAATTCAACCGTCGTGAAGATCGCGCCCAGAAAAAACCAATTCCCCAGATCCCGCGCCAGCAGATTTGTATGCTTTCCCTGCCATCCCAGCCCCGCCGCCTGCGCCAAGGGCTTTTCCATCACCGGGGCAGTGTCCACGAAGACCTTGATCTGTTCTTCGGGCGCTTGCTCTAGCAACCACCGCCCGACGCGTTTCAGGCGCTTTTTCACCAGATCATGGTAATCGCGCCCCTGCGCGTAGACGCTGATCGTGGCGCGATCGCGCGCCTCCAAGGCGTCCAACGGGTCAACGGTGGGGGTATAGGGCTCGGCCAGCATCACCACCGATCGGGCCTCCGGCCACAGCGCCGAGGCATCGCCGCGCCAGTGCATCCGCTCGGCCATCCAGCCCATCTGCCCATGATGTCCAGCGTCGACAAAGGCTTTCAGGCGCGCCGCTGTCTCGGGCACGGCATCGGGTCTGCAGACACCCATCTTGGCGAAGCCCGCCGCGCGGGCCTCTGCCAGAAGGGCGTCCTTCAACGCCGTCAAAAGTCCAGGTTCGCGTAGTGGGGCGGTTGCGGGAAGCCGAAGATCTGGTCCGCCAGCACGGACCGGAACGCGGGCCGCGACTTGATCGTGGCGTACCAGTCCTTGACCGGCGCACTCAGCGACCAATCCACATCCGAGATGTAATCAAGGCAGCTGAGGTGCGCGGCGGCAGTGAAATCTGCCATCGTCATCTTGTCGCCCGCCAGCCAGCGCCGATGATCCAGCAGCCAATCCATGTAGTGGATGTGGAACTTGATGTTCTGCGCGCCCGTCTTCACGGCGCGCCCGTCCGGGTAGCCGCCCCGCATCAGCTTCTTGTGCACCCGTTCGTGGACCAGATTGCAGGTGACGTCGCTGTAGAACTTGTCATCAAACCACGCCATCAGGCGGCGTACTTCGGCACGCGCGGCCGGGTCGCGTGGCATCAACGGCGGCTCGGGCACCGTCTCTTCGATGTACTCGCAAATGGCCGTGCTATCGCTCAGCAGCATGCCGTCGATCTTTAGGACTGGCACCTTGCCCGCTGGATTGCGGCGCAGGAATTCGGTGGAAGGCTCCCAATACTTCTCTTCCACCAGCTCCACCTCGATCTTCTTCTCGGCAAGGATCAGCCGGACCTTTCGGCAGTACGGCGACAGAGGGAAATGGTAGAGGCGGTTCATGGAGCTGCTCGGTTATGTGCTGGGACGTCTTTGCAAGCTGGCCAGGGAAAAATCAATTCGCAAAGCAATCAGCCCGCCCATCGGCGCGGATTGTAGCCGCCCCGTCCCGGATCGCGCGGGCGCGGCGGGTGACGAAGTCTGACGGCGCGCTGGCGTTGCGCTGTTGCGGGTTAGGCAGAACGGCGGCCATAAGGGACGCCTGCTGGGCCGTCAGATCGGCAGCCGAGACGCCAAAGTGATGTTGCGCGCCTGCTTCGGCACCGAAGACGCCGGGCGCGAACTCGGCCACATTCAGGTAGACCTCCAGCACGCGGCGTTTGGGCCAGATCAGCTCCATCACCGGGGTGATCGCGGCCTCCAACGCTTTGCGGACCCAGGATCGTCCATGCCACAAAAACGCGTTCTTCACAGTCTGCTGGCTGATGGTAGAGCCGCCCCGCGCCGCGCCATCGGCGATCGCATCGCGGATCGCGGACATATCGAACCCCCAGTGCAGACAGAAATTCGCGTCTTCGGCGGCCACCACGGACCGAGCCAGCACCGGCGCGATCTCTTCCATCGGCACCCAGTCGCGCTCTACCCCGCCCAGACGCGCGCGCTCTTGTTGGATGTAGACGGTGGTGGGCACCGGCACGAACGCATAGGCCACGATCCAAAGAAGCATCAGCGCAACCATGCCAAAGGCGCCACGCAACAGCCAGCGCCGGAACGTCTGCGCCCACCGCCGTGCGCGCGACTTGCTCGAGGTCGATTTCCGTGTGCGCTTCGCCAATTCGGCGCGCTCCCTGCTCAACTTTGTTCCATGAATATGCCCGCCGGAGGCTCCAACACCAGCCCCACCGACAACATCCCCTTGAAGGTGCCGCCCATCCGCCGCACCCTCTTCCCATGACCAATACATATGACAGTGGCCGCTTGAACCTGCCCTTCGTCGGGATCTCCACCTTTGGGAAATATGCGTACGTTCAGGATTGGAGCGGGATCGACGCGGATGTCGCCGTGCTTGGCGCGCCATTCGACGGGGGCACCCAATGGCGCCCCGGCGCGCGCTTTGGTCCCCGCGCGATCCGTGAGGCCTCGACGCTGTTCGCTTTCGGGCACGCGGGTGCCTATGACCATGAGGATGATGTGACCTACCTTGGGCCGGGCACAAAGATCATCGACATGGGCGACGCCGACATCATCCATACCCAAACCGAAGCGTCCCACGCCAATATCGAAAAGGGCGTCCGCGCCGCGCTGGCTGCTGGTGCCATCCCGGTCACGCTTGGGGGCGATCATTCCATCAACATCCCCTGCATTCGCGCCTTCAGCGATCAAGCGCCGATCCACATCGTGCAGATCGATGCGCATCTGGATTTCGTCGATGAACGCCACGGCGTCCGCCATGGTCATGGAAACCCGATGCGCCGCGCGGCAGAGCGGGATCATGTGACCGGCCTCAGCCAGTTCGGTATCCGCAACGTCAGCAGTACCGCCAAGGAAGGCTATGATGACGCGCGCAGCTTCGGGTCAGACATCCAGTCTGTCCGCCAGATTCGCGCCATGGGCGCCGAGGCCGCCGCCGCCCGCGTGCCCAAAGGTGTGAACCTCTACATCACCATCGACATCGACGGCTTCGACCCGTCGATTGCGCCGGGCACCGGGACACCGTCCCACGGCGGGTTCCTTTACTATGAAGTGTTGGAGTTCCTCGCCATTCTGGCCAAGCGCAACTGTATTGTCGGCGTCGATCTGGTGGAGGTCGCCCCGGATTATGACCGTGACGGCACCACGGCGATCCTGGCCGCACAGATCCTCCTGAACCTCATCGGGCGCATCCTCCACGCCAAATCGTAGACCGGGCCTTGGCCCGGGTCCCCTTATGCGGCGTAGTCCAGTCCCTCGGCGTCCAGCACGGCGCGCATGCCGTCCAGCACGTCTTGATCCGCGCCCACATCGGCCTCCATCTGGCGCGCGGTCAGTTCGGCCACCTCCTCGGGCAGCTCTCGCAAGGTGCGCCCCGTGGACAGCGCAATAATGTAGTTCCGCGCTGCGCGCTCGAAGTAGTACATTCGGCTGAACGTCTCGGCGACGGTCTCGCCGATGAACAACACGCCGTGGTTGCCCATGATCATGGTGCGAATGCTGGGGTCCTGGAACAGTTGCGCACACCGCGCGCCTTCTTCCTCAAGGGCCAGGCCGCCGTAGTTCTCATCCACCACCTGACGGTTGTGAAAAATGGCAGAGTTCTGGTCGATCGCGGGCAGCCGCGAGTCAGCAAGGGACGCGAGAACGGTGGCATAGGTCGAATGCACATGCATCGCACAGCGGGCGTGGGGGACGTGGCGGTGCAGGCTGGCATGTAACCCCCAAGCCGTCTGATCGGGGGCATTGTCGCCCACCATCGTGGAAGGGTCATCGGCATCGATCACCCAAAGATCCGATGCGCGCATAAGACTGAAGTGCTTCTTGGGGTTGATCAGGAACTGCGTTCCCGCCTCATTCACCGCAAGAGAGAAGTGGTTGGCCACCCCCTCATGCATGTCCTCGCGCGCTGTCAGGCGGAATGCGGCGGCCATCTCTGCCCGAGCAATCGCATGGTCCATTGTGAAACCTCTCATTGTTTCCGGCCATTGTTGCGCAAAGGCTAATCCCGCCCCCGATCCGGGTGCAATCGTAAACAGAGGGTAAACGTTTGTTGCGGTGCCATGAACGATCCGCGGAATAATCGTGGTTTGAACAAAGCCCCATCCCATTTGCGCCCCATTTCGCGCCCAAAACTGTCCGCAACGAGTATAAGGGCAGAACCAGTATGGACCGTCTCACAGAAATGGAAGCCTTCGCCACGGTGGTGGATCAAGGTGGATTTACGGACGCGGCAAAGAAGATGGGGATTTCCAAATCCGCCGTCTCCAAGCACGTCTCTTCACTGGAGGCCCGCCTTGGCGCCCGCCTCCTTAACCGGACGACACGTCGCGTGTCCCCGACTGAGATCGGCCTTGCCTACTACGATCGCGCCCGCCGCGTTCTGAACGACGCCGGAGAGGCCGACGCCCTGGTGACTGCCATGCAATCCGCGCCGTCCGGCACGTTGCGTGTGTCCATCGCCACGGACTTCGGTGTGAACCACGTGTCGCCCATTCTTGGCGATTTCCTTCATGCTTTCCCCGAGATCACCGTCAACATGGTCCTCAACAACCGCTATGTGGAACTGATCTCGGAAGGGTTCGACATGGCGATCCGCGTCGGAGAGCTGGAAGACAGCTCGCTGATGGCGCGCAAGATCTGCGAGACCCAGCGCCGGATGATCGCAGCGCCCTCCTACTTCGAGGAATACGGTCGGCCCGAGCGGATCGATGACCTGAACGAGCACAAGCTGCTGCATTATTCGAACGCCTCGTCGGGCAACGTCTGGAAGCTGACGGCCCCCTCGGGCGAGTTGCGCCAGGTGCGCACCGCCGGGTGGTTGACCGTGAACGACGGCCAAAGCCTGCTGAATGCCGCTGTCGGTGGCCTCGGCATCGCCTATCTTCCCAGCTTTCTGTACGCAGAGCCGATGCGTCAGGGTCTTTTGATCGACGCGATGCCGGATTTGCCCTCGAACGTCCAAGGCGTCTACGCCGTCTATCCACCGGGCCGCTACATTCAGCCCAAGGTGCGCTCCTTCATCGATTACCTGGTCGAAGTCTTCCGCGACAAAGGCCCCGAAGACTGGTAACGCCCCAACCCCCTTGCCGCGCTCTTCGGGAACGGTTTGCAAACCGAACGCCCCCCGAGAGCCCCCTTGATCCCGGACGATGCCTTGTGCGTCGTCCGGGATTTTTTTGGTCGGTATCAGAAGGGGGCACGGAACGCACTGGCCAACGATTGCGCGCGTGATCCGTCACCAATAGGCAGGTTAGGGTCTGTTTCAGGGATTGGCCAACACAACCTCGACCCGGCGATTTGCCTCGCGGCCTTCGGGGGTGGTGTTGGGCGCGCGGGGGGAGAGGAAGCCAATGCCTTGCGCCTCGACCTGTGTGGGCACGACGCCGAGTTCTTCGGTCAAGAACTGGCGCACGGCCAAGGCGCGGGCACGGGAGAGGGCGATATTGCCCGAAAGCGATCCCAAGGCATCGGTGTGACCGACCAGGACGACCTGTCGGGTCGGATCTTCGGCCAGAAAAGCAGCCAACGCGGTGAGTGAGGCATAGCGCTCACCGCTCAGCTCCGCGGCCCCGGTTTGAAATTGCAGGTCCTCCAGCGGTGCAGCACCGAAAGCCGTGAGCAGTGCGATCAGGTCCGTGGGCGGTGTCTCGGGCAATTCGGTGCCCGGATCCGGGGTGCGTGTGGATTGAATGACGGGGGCCTCGGCCTGGGACGGCGGTTGGATCAGGGAAAGGTGCACGAAGCCGGTCGCGCCGCCGCGAGAGATCATCAGCGCTGCCTCGGTCTCTCCATCCTCGGAGAGGGCGCTGAGATAGTGGAAGTCACCCAAATCCACGTGCATCTCCGGCGCGCTTCCGACGGAAAGGGCATGGCGGAAATCAAAGCCACCACAGGCGGTGGCGAAACAGGTGAAGGGGACAGTGAAACCCTGCATTTCGATCTGGTCACGCAGGCTGGTCAGAAGACCCGCGGTTGTGATGTCTTCGCCGGTAATGCGCCACGTAAACTGCTGCACGGCACCGGTGGCGGCATGGGTAGGCAGGCCGGTGTCAGACCACGGGCCCGTGGCAATCAGATGCTGGCCGTCCACCGCAGGCGTCGTGGACACGAGGTCAGCGGTGCCGGGAAAGGCAAGTTCCAGCGCGTGGCCGGGCGAGGGCAGACACAGTAAGGCTGTGCACAGCAGAACCGTGCTGCCAAGTCGTTGCGCGCCTCTTGGTGTCACTGGGCCGTTCCGCCTTCTTTCTCTCGGTAAACGTAGGTTCCCACAGGTTTCATCCCCAAGGAAGTGTAAAGCCCATGGGCCGCCGCGTTTTCGCGGGTGACGAGGATGGATAGCCACGTTGCGCCGTTATCCGCCGCCCATTTTGCAGCCGTGCGCATCATATGGACGGCGAGGCCTTTGCGGCGACCTGCGGGGGCCACGTCGAGGGCATGGAGCATGGCGATATCGCCGTGGATGCCGATGTAGCCCGCGCCTGCGGGCTTGTCCAAGATGCGCCCGAACAGTGACGTCTTGGGACAGGTTGCGCGATTCATGATGGCGCGTCGCGGGGCGGTGATGCCGCCGGCCTCCCAAAGCTCGGTCTGGATCGCGAGGGGGGGCCAGATGGTGAAAGCGGTCACGGGGGGCGGCGTGGCGGCAAGGTCGGTGGCGCGGATCACCATCGCGTCGGTGTGGTCGCGGGTGGTATAGCCTTGGGCATCCAGCATGTCGGAGAGGGGCATTTGATGATCCAGCACCTGGAACAAGGGCCTCCGGCCCTGTGCCTCCATGGCCGCCTGCGCGGCGGCCAACCCCTCCTCGCTTGCGCTCCTCGCAGTTGGAATGGTGAGGCGGGCGGCGCTGACACGGTTGCCGCCGGGATCATGGCTGGGGACAGTGAAAGGGCCGACGGTTTGGCTGTCGGCAGCGGGCCAGGTGGCCGCAAGGACCGGGATCAGGTCAGCGATGTTCATGCGGCCCCTCTTAAGTACCTGTGGGAAAAAGCTTTTGCAGGGCGGCCATCACGCGGGCCACGGCGGCGGCGTCTTGGCTGCGCGCAACGACGTTGGAGCCGTGCATACCGTTCTGCGTGAACGGGTAGGAACCGAGGGAGACGTCGGGGTTGGCCTCGGCGAGGGTGCTCAAGGGGCCGGCGATATCACCCTCACCGCGCTCGATCCGCAGGGAGGCAGAGACCATCGGCGCGCCGCCGGTCAGGGTCGGCAGCAGCCCCTCCAGCATCGCCTCGAAGATCTTCGGGACGCCTGCCATGACGTGGACGTTGCCGAGGGTAAACCCCGGGGCGGCGCTGATCGGGTTGTCGATGAGGGTCGCGCCCTCGGGGATGCGGGCCATGCGCAGGCGGGCCTCGTTCAACTCTTGGCCCGACTTGTCGTAATGGGCCTGCAAGATCGCGCGGGCATCATCGCGAATGCCGCAGGCGGCACCCATCGCTTCGGCCACGGCCTCGGCCGTGATGTCATCGTGGGTGGGACCAATGCCGCCGGACGTGAACACGTGGTCATAGGAACCGGACAATGCTTGCACATGGCCCACGATAACCCCGTGATCGTCGCTGATCATCCGCGCCTCTTGCAGGGAAATGCCGTGGTCCGTCAGGGCCTTCGCCAAATGGTTCATGTTGCTGTCGCGGGTGCGACCCGAGAGGATCTCATCCCCGATAACGAGCATGGCGGCGGTTGGGTTCGGCATGATGTCTTCCTTCCATGCCCTACCACCCTTCGGGCCGCTTGAGGGCGGATTCTATGCCCTGCCGCCCTTCGGTTATCCAAGGGCGGGTTGGACAGTGCTTTGCAACGGTATAGGTCCCCCCCCATGCGCTTTCCAACCCCCCTCGTCCCCGCCCATCTTCTGCGTCGCTACAAGCGCTTCCTTTCCGATGTGGTGCTGGATGACGGGCGCGAGGTCACCGCCCATTGCCCCAACCCCGGTGCCATGCTGGGCCTGAAGGACGACGGCGCCCGGGTCTGGCTGCTGCCCAATGATGACCCGAAGAAGAAGCTGAAATACGGCTGGCGGCTGGTAGAGCTTCCCGACGGCCACTTCGCGGGCATCGACGCGGGATTGCCGAATACATTGGTGAAAGAAGCCCTGGCCGAGGGGCGGATCGAGGCGCTGCGCGGCTATTCCAGCATCCGGCCCGAGCAGAAATACGGCGACGAAAACAGCCGCATCGATTTCCTGCTGTCGGATCCGGGTCGCCCCGATGCCTTCGTGGAGGTCAAGAATTGCCACCTGCGGCGCGACGACGACTGGGCCGAGTTCCCCGATTGCGTGACCGAGCGTGGCGCGAAGCACCTGCGGGAACTGACGAAAATCGCCCAATCCGGTAGCCGCGCCGTCATGCTGTATGTCGTGCAGCGCACCGATTGCACCCGCTTCCGCCTCGCCCCTGATCTTGACCCGGCCTATGCGCGGGCGTTCGATGCCGCCCGCGACGCAGGGGTCGAGGTGCTGTGCCACGGCACCGACATCACCCCCGATGGGATCACGCTAACGGGCCCGCTGCCCGTTGACCCGAACCCGCAATCCCCCGCGCCCTGACGTCACATCACCGTCACTGGAAATCTTCCCATCAAAGGCGTAAATTAGCCTCAACATCTGCCTCGGAGGTCCGTTTTGGACGATTTTACTGGCCGCCTGACAAAGGACGGCATCCGCATTCACCAAGCTGTCGACTTCGCGGGTATGCACCGGGCGGGGGCGCTGGCGGCCGACATTCTGGACCGCATTGCGCCTTTGGTCGTGCCAGGCGTGACCACGGGGGCGCTCGACGCGCAGATCGAGGCTTGGGTGCTGGAGGCCGGCGCGACCTCTGCCACCATTGGCTATCGCGGCTACAAGCATGCCAGTTGCATCAGCATCAACCATGTCGTTTGCCACGGCATCCCGTCCGACAAGAAGCTGAAGGACGGCGATATCGTCAATATCGACGTGACGGTCGTTGTGGACGGCTGGTTCGGCGATACATCTCGGATGTTCGTGGCAGGCAATTTGCCACGCAAGGCCGAGCGCCTGATCCAGGTGACCCATGATGCGCTGTTCAAGGGCATCGAAGTGGTGCAACCCGGCAAGACTTTCGGAGATATCGGCCACGCGATCCAGTCATTCGTGGAAAGCAAGCGCATGTCCGTTGTGCGTGACTTCTGCGGCCATGGGTTGGGGCAGGTTTTCCATTCCCCGCCCAATGTGCTGCACTATGGACGCCCCGGCACCGGCCCGGTGCTGGAGGAAGGCATGTTCTTCACGATCGAACCGATGGTGAACCTCGGTCGTCCTGAAACCAAGGTCCTCTCCGACGACTGGACTGCGGTGACCCGTGACAAGTCGCTGTCGGCGCAGTTCGAGCATTCGATCGGGGTGACAGCGGACGGGTTCGAGATCTTCACGCTGTCGCCAACGGGCCGTTTCCACCCGACCTACGGGTAAACCGTATCCCGATCAGCCCGAAAGCATGATGGCCATCGCCTTTATCGATTTGGCGCGGGTGTAAGCCGTAGGTGGGGACACGCTGGCCCCGTCGATTACCAGGTGTGTGGTGTCGGAGTGGGAATATCTGGACCTTTCCGAGTAGGCGGCGCTGTCAACGTTTCGTTAACCGATTTGCGGCAGGCTGCTGGCCATGTCAGATCAACCCACCTTTTCATTTGATGAAGCCTCGCCCAAGTTTCTCCAGGCCATGCCTGTTGCGCCGCGAAAGGCCGCAGGCCCGTCCAAGGGGGCAGAGGCGCATCGCCTCAAACACCGCGACCGCCTGCGCGCGCGCTTTACCGAGGGTGGTGCCGATGCCGTGCCGGACTACGAGTTGCTGGAAATGATCCTTTATGGCGCGATCCTGCGCGGGGATACCAAGCCGCTGGCGAAACGGCTGATTGCGCACTTCGGGGACCTCAACCGCGTCCTCGCGGCCCCCAAAGCGCGCCTGAAAGAGGTGGACGGCGTTGGTGACAAAGTCATCTTTCAGCTCAAACTGATCGAGGCCACCGGCCACCGCATGGCCCGCGCCAAGGTGATGCAAAAACCCATTCTGTCGTCTTGGGATGCGCTGCTGGACTATTGCCAAACCGCCATGGCGCATCGTGATCTGGAACAGTTTCGCGTCCTTTACCTGGACCGCAAGAACGTCCTCGTTGCCGATGAGGCGCAAGCCGACGGCACCGTTGATCACGTCCCCGTCTACCCGCGTGAGGTTGTGAAACGCGCGCTTGAACTGAATGCCACCGCGCTCATCCTTGTCCACAACCACCCCTCTGGCGATCCCACACCGAGTGAGGCCGATGTACAAATGACCTTCGCCATTCGCGATGCAGCCGAGGTTTTCAACATCGCCATCCACGACCACCTCGTGATCGGCAAGGCCCGTGAACTCAGCTTCCGGGCAGAAGGTTACCTCTAACCCCCTCTTTCCCTTTCATCTTGCGAGAAAAACTCTGGGGGGTCCGGGGGCTAGCCCCCCGGCTCGGCGCGCGGCGCCTTTGGCGCCGCGCGCAATCCCTCAATCCACCCACACCTCGACGCGCCGGTTTACCGCGCGTCCCCAGTCGGTGTCGTCACAGGCCATCGGCATCGCTTCCCCGAACCCAACCGAGGTCATTTCGACCCGGTCCGCCCTGGCCACGCCCGCAGCCAGCACAGCGTCCAACACCACGCCCGCGCGGCGCAGGGATAGCCGCGCATTCATCGTGGAAGACCCGTCACTGTCCGAGAATCCGGCGAAAATCAGCTGCTGCCCGTCGAACGTGCCGCGTTCGATCGCGGCCGCCAGGCGGCTGACCGAGGTGCGGGACTGGATGTCCAACCCAGCCCCGCCGGGGTTGAACCGCAGGGTCGTGGACAACCGCTCGGCGCTGCCCAAGACTTCCACGACGTGCTGCAACTCGGCCAAATCCACGTCTTCCCCCGCCGCGCGGATCGCGTTGCTCAACCGCTCTCCCTGCAAGGCCAGCGGCGTGCTGGTCAGAAGTTGGTTCACGAAGCCTGCCTCGCCGACAATGCGCTCGGCCTCTTCCGTTTCCGTGAACGCAAGGAACTGACGCACCAACAGCGGCAACCGGCGGGGCGCAAGGTACATGTAGACGGGGGCGGTCAGGGGGTAATCCTCGGCCTTCACCGCTTCCAGGGTGGCGCTCAACGGGTAGCCGCAGGTCCCGACCAGCGGCAAGGCATGCGCCGCCCCCGCCCCGGACCGTGCGGTGATCCCCACGGCATAGGCATCGCGAGCGACGGCCTGGGCCAGGCTTTCAGCGCCTTCATGGCGCGTGATCTGGGCGCTCAAACCCGCCTCGGACGGAAGCAATACCCGTGTCGCAAAGGCTTGTGACAGGCCGAAACCCGGCGCCAAGGCGTGGAGGGAAATCGGCGCATCGGGTCCACCCAGATCCTGCCAATTCGTCACATCACCCGAAAACAGACGCGCCAAATCCGGCAGCGACAGCGCGTCAATCGGGTTCTCGGGTGAGACGACAGGCACCAGCGCATCCAGCGCCAAAACGCGCACGCGGTCATCCAGCGGCGGGTCATCGGGGCTTGCGGCCTCGGAGGCGACGATTTCAGCGACGGAGGGTTCGCGCAGGGCCAAGGCGATGTCGGCCTCTCCGTTCAACAGTGCAAGGAATCCGTCGTCGGTGCTTCCCGGCGTGATCGCGAAGCGCGCCGCAGGCGATCCGTCGGCGCGGCGCAAGATGTAGACCGGGCCTTCCGGTCCGGTTTCAACGTCCAAGGCCATGCCTTGTGCCGACGCAAAGGCGGCCAGCAGATCCGGCAGCAGCCCCGCGGCTACGGTCGCGGCGCCGGCGATGCGGGTCTCGGCCACGAAGGTCGCCAGATCCGGGCACCCCGGCCCGGCACAGGACACACCCTCTGCCGAGACTGTCAGGGGGCCATAGACCGTATCCAATCGGTAAAACGCCCCATCATACGAGATCAGGTTGCCCTCCAGCTCGACCGTCCCGTCGAGTGAGCGCAATTCCACGTCCTGCGCGGCCGCAGCGCCCATGACGCATGAAAAAAGGGCGGCCCCAAGGACCGCCCCGATGTGTTTCGACATGGCGAAACCCCGACGACGTTGGCCTCAATTCGAGGCGAGTCTCAAGTCGTCCAGCAGGTTTTGCAAGACCAGAACGTCACCCACGGCGTCGCAAGACGGTACGGTGAACATCAAGTCGGTCACATCGACCGGCCCGCCGCCTTCCACCCGCAGCGTCCAGGCCAGCACCTCCTGGGTGCAATTGGTCTGCGTCACGGGCGCGTCGATGGACAGACGGACGCTGTCGCCCTCGCGCAGGGTGGCGCGGGGCAGGGTATAGATCTGGGCGAAGCTTTCGCCGGTATCAAGCATGGTCAGGAACCCACCGCTGCCCTCAATCGCGGCCTCCGGCGTTGCCGGGGCCTCTTGCCAGACGTGGCCGTGGTCACCAAAGGCGGCGCCGAATTCCATCGCGTGCAATTCCAAGCCCATATCGCCCTGCCAATTGAGGCCGATGCGATCGAACTCATAAAGGTCGGGCGTACCGACCAGCACCGTTTCCTCTACGCCATCGGCGAAGGCGACAGAGAAGAAGGCAGGCGTTTCGAACGCCGGAATGTCGAGGGTCAGCAAACCAACCGCGTCGGTTGCGGATGCGATCTGAAGGCCGGAATGGTTAATCGTGACCTCGGCGCCAACGCGACACGGGGCCATCACATCCAGCGCCACCATGGCGGCGGGCATTGCCGTTGCGGTGACGGTGATGTCACAGGGCAATCCAAGAGGGCTCAACTCGGTCGTTTCGGTCATTGGCGCCGTCGGAGCAGAGGCAGGACCATCGAAAGCAGCCGGAACAACCGTTGCTTGCGTGGCCAAAGACTGCTCGGCCAAGGGCACGATGATGTTGTTTTCCTCAACAATCGGCAACATCAGCGTCATCGACCCCGTGGGGCGGGACGACGAAGCCAGGGTCTGTTCTTGTGTCAACTCGGTGCCGGTCTGCGCCGACGCGATGCTGGGAATCCAGCCCGACTGCATGGCGAACAAAGCGCCGCCAACGATCAATGTGCTGCCTGCGGCTGCACGGATGACGAGAGAATTTAGCATAGCACGATCACTCCACCTCGATGGTTTGGAGGTGGGTATCGTTCATGAGTTAGGCGTGATTGTGCCGCAAATGGAAGGAATCCGGGGCGATTTCCCTCCACTGTTCTCAGTTTTGCCGCAAAGGCGCCGGTTTCGTCTCGGGGGCGCCGCCAGCCGCCGTGCCTGCGTTAAGTCGATCGAGGAAAGCGTTACACTTGTCCATGTTTTCCCTGTTGATCGAGAGCCTGTCGATGGGAAGTTCATACTCTTTATATGGAACAAAGCGGTCCAGACGCTGATGCATGAACAAATTCCAGGATGATACTCCAAGCCAGCGGGTGATCCTTTTAAAGGCGCGCTTTGGGAACTGAAGGATCTGATCCCTGCGCGACAGGTTCTTGTATTGAAGCGGGAGGGGGGCGTCACTCCAATCGCCAAAGCCTGTGAGTAGTTTCTCATACCGCAAGTCGCTGCTGCCGAAGGTCTTTAGCCCCAGCGCGTTCGAGAACTTCTCCCGCCAGAACGTCAGTTTCATTGCACCGCTGGAGTAGCTCCTGTTTTTCCTTGGTGCGCGCTCAAGCGCTACTGCCAGCTTTCGTTTCTCGGCATCGTCCAGATCTATAATGCCGTCCAGGAAGTCAAACTTTCCGATATTCTTCATATCTACGCAAACAACGCGTGCGAAGCGGCTAGTGTAGAAGCCTACCAGGTCATCATAGTTCAAATAGTCGGTGCAATAATAATCAAGCTTGAACTCAGACCGAAGTCTTTTGCAGTCGTGATAGGTTTTCTTATCAACAAAAAAGTATTCAGGTCGAACGACATTTCCCCCCTGAACATACTGTTGATACACAGACCTGATAAAGGAATAGGATTCTCTGAACGTGATCAGAATGATTGTATCACGCCCAAAGGTGCGCAGATTTTCTTCCGCTGCAACCTCCCAGATCGCGGGATCCCAACCGGCAAGCGCTTCGTTGGAGATAAAATTGTTCCCCCGAGCAAGCAATTCTCGCTGAGCTTGCTGCTCTGCATCGCTAAGGTCTATCAGCGTCCGTTTCAAAGAAAGATTCTTCAATACTGGGTTGTTGTATTCAAACCCTTTAAGTTTGCACAGCAATGGAAATACGATCAATTGTAACGTTGTCGTCGCTGTTTTTCCCAATCCGATATGAACGATATTAGGCAACAGATGCTCATTCCTTGATTGATAAATTGCATCTCGCGCCGAAAATAGTCGCAGGGTGCAATTCTGGTCATTCCGTATGTGAAGCTGTCACATTGGGAAATGCGATTGTCCTGCCGCGTTCTGCGGACCAAGCGCATCCAGCCAAGGTCCTTGCCTGTTAGGCAAGCCGACCGTGGCAGTGCTTGAACTTCTTGCCAGACCCGCAGGGGCAGTCGTCATTGCGGCCCGGGTTGCCCCAGGTGCTGGGATCGTCTTCGACAAACCCCGGCTTGGCGTTCACGAAGGCGGCGGCCTCCGCATCACCTGCCGTCGTGGCACCCGCTGCGGCCTGCTGTTGGCGTAGCTGGGCCATCAGCTGTTCCTGTTGTTCAGGCGTGAGGGGTTGGATGCGGGCGAGCTTTTCGGTCACATCGGCGCGCAAACCGTCAAGCATCGACCCGAACAGTTGGAAGCCCTCGGTCTTGTACTCGTTGAGCGGGTCCCGCTGGGCATAGCCTCGGAAGCCGACGACCGATCGCAGATGCTCCAGCGTCAGCAGATGCTCTTGCCACTTCTGGTCGATGGTTTGCAGCAACACCTGCTTTTCGATGCTGCGCATCTGCTCGGGTCCGAACTTCGCGGCCTTGGAGGCCATGTATTCGTCTGCCGCACGCTCCAGCCGTTCCACCGCGACCTCTTGGTCAACGCCGTCTTCATCGGCCCAGGTCTCGATCGGCAGATCGACCCCCAGCATCTTCTGCGCAGATTCCTTCAGGCCGAGGACGTCCCACTGATCGGCGTAGGACTTGGGGGGCATGTAGGTGTCGACCATATCTTCGATCACCTGATCGCGCATGTCTTTTGCAACCTCGGCGATGTCCTCGGCACCCATGATGTCACGGCGCTGGCCAAAGACGACCTTCCGCTGATCGTTCATCACATCGTCGAATTTCAGCAATTGCTTGCGGATGTCGAAGTTGCGCCCCTCGACCTTCGCCTGCGCGCGTTCCAGCGACTTGTTCACCCAAGGGTGCACGATCGCCTCGCCTTCCTTCATGCCAAGCGTGTTGAGCATCTTGTCCAACCGCTCCGACCCGAAGATACGCATCAGGTCGTCTTCAAGGCTCAGAAAGAACGACGACTTGCCGGGGTCACCCTGACGGCCGGAACGGCCGCGCAATTGGTTGTCGATCCGGCGGCTCTCGTGCCGCTCGGTGGCCAGAACATAAAGCCCGCCCGCGTCTTTCACGGCCTGCTCGGCGGTGGCGTGCTCAACCTCCATGCGGTTGCGGATTTCCTCGGGATCGGCGTCGGGATCGGCGGCAATGGCTTCCATGATCTGGAATTCCAGGTTGCCGCCCAGTTTGATGTCGGTGCCGCGTCCGGCCATGTTGGTGGCGATTGTGATTGCCCCCAACTTGCCCGCATCGGCCACGATCTGCGCTTCCTGTTCGTGCTGGCGCGCGTTGAGGATGTTGTGCGGCAGGCCCGCCCTGGTCAGCAGCTGCCCCAGCATCTCGGATTTCTCAATCGATGTGGTGCCGACAAGAACAGGCTGGCCTTTGGCGTGGGCTTCCTTGATCGTCTCGACGATGGCGGCGTATTTTTCGGCACCCGTGCGGTAGACGGCGTCATCGTCGTCGATCCGCGCGATTTCGCGGTTGGTCGGGATCTCGACCACGCCCAAACCGTAGATATCGGCGAATTCCTCGGCCTCGGTCGTCGCCGTGCCGGTCATGCCGCTGAGCGTGCCGTAAAGGCGGAAGTAGTTCTGGAACGTCACCGAGGCGAGGGTCACGTTCTCGGGCTGGATCTTGCAGCCCTCCTTCGCCTCGATCGCCTGGTGCAAACCCTCGGACATGCGGCGGCCGGGCATCATGCGGCCGGTGAATTCGTCGACCAGCACGACCTCACCATCGCGGACGATGTATTCCTTGTCCTTGGTGAAAACCTTGTGGGCCCGCAGCGCGTTGGTGACGTGGTGGACGATGGTCGTCGATTCGGGATCATAAAGCGACTGGCCCTCGGGCAGGATACCCTCTGCGTGCAGGATCTCTTCGAGGAAGTCGTTGCCTTCGTCGGTGAAGGTCGCCTGCCGGGTCTTTTCGTCCAGCGTATAGTGATCGTCCTGCACAAGCGGGATGATCTTGTCGATGGAAAGATACAGATCACTGCGGTCCTGCGTCGGGCCCGAGATGATCAGCGGTGTCCGCGCCTCGTCGATAAGGATCGAGTCCACCTCGTCCACAATCGCGAAATTGTGACCGCGCTGGGCCATCTCCGCGATCGATCCGCGCATGTTGTCGCGCAGGTAGTCGAAGCCCAATTCGTTGTTGGTGGCATAGGTGACATCGCAGGCGTAGGCCTGCCGCTTCTCGGCATCGGGCTGACGCGGGTAGACGACACCCGTGGTCATGCCCAGCGCGGTGAACACCTTGCCCATCCACTCGCTGTCGCGCTTGGCGAGGTAGTCGTTGACGGTGACGACGTGGACACCTTCGCCCGTCAGCGCATTGAGGTAGGCGGGGAAGGTCGCGACAAGCGTCTTGCCTTCACCGGTCTTCATCTCGGCGATATTGCCGCGATGCAGGAACAAACCGCCAATCAACTGAACGTCGAAGGCGCGCAGGCCAAGGGCGCGCTTGGCGGCTTCGCGACAGTTGGCAAAGGCTTCCGGCAGCAGGTCATCCAGGCTTTCGCCGTTCAGGGCTCGGTTGCGCAGCTGGCCCGTCTTGGCAACGATGCCTGCGTCGTCCAGTGCCTCGAACTCGGGCTCAAAGGCGTTGATCTTGTCGATGATCGGACGGACGCTTTTCACCAGTCGGTCGTTTGGCGATCCAAACACCTTCTTCGCAATCGATCCCAGTCCGAGCATAGTCAATAACCTCTATCACGGCCTCTGAGGCGGGCCGTTGCCATCTGAACAATTCGTGTGGGTCCTCGGGTTGTTCGCCCTCGCGCGGCAGACTAACTATTGCGCCAACGGTCGATACCCGGGGTCTTGTAACCCGTAAGCGAGATAAGGGGCGGCCTGATGATAGTCAACGTAAGGCGATCCTGCCTGTAGGGCCTACCTTCAGGAAGTTTCGCGCCACACAAAGGAATTTCACCCGATGAAGAAGCTTTTAGCCTCGGTCAGCCTTGTTGCGGCCCTCTCGGCCCCGTCTTTCGGCCCCGCCTTCGCTCAGGACGAGACAAGCGGCGACACCGTTCTGGCCACCGTGAATGGCAATGAAATCACCGTCGGTCACCTGATCGCCATGCGTCAGATGTTGCCGCCCGAGTACCAGCAGTTGCCCGACGAAGTGCTGTTCGACGGCATGTTGGAGCAATTGATCCAGCAGCAGGTCCTCGCGGATGAAGCCGAGGGCAACGTGACCCGCTCGATGGAGCTGGGGCTTGAGAATGAGCGTCGCGCCTTCCTTGCCGCCATGTACATGGACGACGTCGCCATGGCCGATCTGGACGAGGCAGAACTGCAAGCCGCCTATGACGAAACCTATGGCGCGGTGGAGCCGACGATCGAATACAACGCGGCTCACATCCTTCTGGAAGGTCAGGAAGATGCCGAGAACATGTTGACCGAGCTGGAAGCAGGTGCCGATTTCGCGGAACTGGCGGCCGAGCATTCCATCGGCCCCTCGGGTCCGAACGGCGGCGCGCTGGGGTGGTTCACCGAAGGCATGATGGTGCCCGAGTTCGAGGCCGCCGTGATGGCGCTTGAAGCCGGTGAGGTATCGTCCCCCGTGCAGACGCAGTTTGGTTGGCACGTCGTTCTGTTGAACGAGACCCGCGAACAGGCCGCCCCTGCGCTTGAGGACGTCCGGGCCGAGTTGGAAGAAAGCATCCGCCGCGCCCGCGTTGATGCGCGTCTGGCAGAGCTGACCGCAGAGGCGGAGATCGAACGCGCCGAGGTAGAGATTGACCCCGCCATGATCCGCGACCTAGACCTGATTGCGCAATAACGCACGCGATGGGAGAGACGACTGTGACCGACACCACAAAGGGCGGCAAAGCCGTCTCTCCGCTGGCGCCTGCCAGCTTTCCAACGCTTCCTGCAATCGACGGTGTCCGCTTTGCGGCGGGCGCTGTTGGCATCAAGTACCAAGACCGTGTCGATGTGATGCTGGCCCATGTGGCGGCAGAATCGACGATTGCGGGGGTATTCACCCGCTCGGCCACCCGCTCGGCCGCCGTGCTGGACTGTCAGGCGAAGCTGGCCCGCCTGTCGGGGGAAGAGGGTTTCGCGATTGTCGTGAATTCGGGTAATTCCAACACCTTCACCGGCAAACGCGGCGTCACCGATGTGGACCTGATCGCCCAGGCTGCGGCTGACGCGCTTGGTTTGCCGCCCTCCCGCGTTTTCACTTCCTCCACCGGGGTGATCGGAGAGCCCTTGCCGGCCCAGAAGATCACCGCCGCTTTGCCCGAACTGGCGCGGATGCTGGACGTCGCCGGGGCCGAGCCCGCCGCGCGGGCGATCATGACGACGGATACCTTTCCCAAGGGGGCCGTGGCCCATGTGGACGTGGACGGTACGCCCGTGAAGATCATGGGATTCGCCAAAGGCTCTGGCATGATCGCGCCGGATATGGCGACGATGCTGGGGTACATCTTTACCGATGCCGCCATCGCACCCGACGCGCTGCAACAGATGCTGTCGACCTGTAACATCGCCAGTTTCAACGCAGTGACGGTGGACAGTGACACCTCGACCTCTGACACTGTTCTGATTGCCGCCACCGGGCGGGCCGGGAATCCCCTTATCACCGCACCCCATGCCGCGTTCCAGGCGGCGCTGCTGGACGTCATGCAAGACCTCGCGCACCAGATCGTGCGGGACGGTGAAGGCGCAACGAAGTTCGTCGAAGTTCGCGTCTCGGGTGCCGAGACGGAGGCCGACGCCGACCGTGTCGCACGTGCCATCGCTAATTCGCCGCTGGTGAAAACCGCGATTGCGGGTGAGGATCCGAACTGGGGTCGCATTGTCATGGCCGTCGGGAAATCCGGGGCTGTGGCCGACCGGGACCGGCTGACGATCCGTTTCGGTGATATCCTTGTGGCCGAGAACGGCTGGCGCGCCGAAAGCTACACCGAGGACGCAGGCGCTACCTACATGAAGCAGGCAGAGCTGTTGATCGACGTGGATCTCGGCCTTGGCGATGGGGCGGCGACCGTGTGGACTTGCGACCTCACCCACGGGTACATCCAGATCAACGCGGACTATCGATCTTGAGTGTTCTTCTGGTCTCGGCTGTTGCGCTGATCGACGCTGAAGGGCGCATCCTACTGGCCCAACGCCCCGAGGGGAAATCCATGGCGGGCCTGTGGGAGTTTCCCGGTGGCAAGGTCGAACAGGGTGAGACGCCCGAACAGGCCTTGATCCGGGAACTACAGGAAGAACTTGGGATCGACACGTGGGCGTCGTGCCTTGCGCCGCTGACCTTCGCCAGCCATGCCTACGAGAAATTTCACCTTCTCATGCCGCTTTTTGCGTGTCGCAAGTGGGACGGCATACCTCAGTCGCGGGAAGGACAGACCCTCAAGTGGGTGCGCGCGGCTGCCTTGCGTGACTACCCCATGCCGCCCGCCGATATCCCGCTGATCCCCATCCTTCGGGATTGGCTGTAATCGCCTACTTGTGCTCTATGCGAAAAAAAAATGCAAAAAGTTGCGGATTGTGTCGATTTTCTCAGTGATTTGTTAACTTTTTTGGTTAACAGTGGGGCATCAGCATCTGGGGGGATCAGACTGTGTTGACGACCGTTGTGATTGGGACCTGTGTGTCCATTCAAGGAAACTTCGTGAAACGCCTGTCCAATGGCCTTGTCACGGTGCGCGTGGGTGAACAGCTTTTCACGGGTCGTCCCGTGTCACAGGCGCAGGCCGCCTGAGATCACCGAAGATACTGACTTCAAGAAAAAAGCGGGCCTTTTGGCCCGCTTCTTCTGTGTCTGATCCGTACAATCGGTCTAGCCGATCCACCCCCGCAGGTTGTCATCCACCACGGTCGCCAGCGCCTGCATATGCGCGTCGTCATCGTTGAGGCAGGGGATATAGGTGAAGCTTTCGCCGCCCGCTTCCTCGAAGCTTTCCCGAATCTCTTCGTTGATTTCTTCCAACGTCTCGATGCAATCCGCAGAAAACGCAGGCGCGCAGATGGCGATGCGCTTCTTGCCCTGCTCGGCCAGCCTTGCGACCTCTTCGACGGTATAGGGCTGCAACCATTCCTCGGGTCCGAACTTCGACTGGAAGGTCGTGACAATCTGCGTGTCGTCCCAGCCCAGACGCTCCTTCAACAGGCGCGAGGTCTTCTGACACTGGCAGTGGTAAGGATCACCCTCCATCAGGTATCGCTTCGGCACGCCGTGGTAGCTGGTGACCAGCAGGTCAGGCTTCACGTCCATCTCGGCATAGGCACGTTCGATCGATTGGGCGAGCGCGTCGATATACAGGGGGTTGGCGAAGTAGGGCTCTACCGTGCGCACCTGCGGCTGCCATTTGATGTTCTCCAAGCTGCGAAAGAACTGGTCACAGGCCGTGGCCGATGTCGCGCCCGCGTATTGCGGATACAGCGGGAAAAACAGGATCTTGGTGCAGCCTTGGGCCACCAGTTCATCCACCTTCGACTTGGTGGAGGGGTTGCCGTATCGCATGCAGTAATCGACCACGACATCGTCGCCATAGCGTTCCGCCATCAGCGCCTTCATCTTCGCGGTCTGTTCTTTCGTGATCGTCGCCAAAGGCGATTCGCCAGCCTCGTGGTTCCAGATCGACTTGTATGCCGCGCCCGAGCTGAACGGGCGCTTCGTCAGGATCACCAGCTGCAACAGCGGCTGCCAGATCCACGGGCTGTAGTCGATGACTCGCTTGTCGGACAGGAACTCGTTCAGATAGCGGCGCATGGACCAGTAGTCGTAATTGTCCGGCGTGCCGAGGTTGGCAAGCAAGACGCCCACCTTTCCCATCTTCACCCGAGGGTGATCGGCGGGGGCATGGGTGAGGGCTGGCGCGTCTGTGTTCATCAAAGCTGGCGCATCTCCGGCTGGCATCATGTTCATTTTTGGTTCGAGCTTCCATCTTTTGGGAGGTCATGGACCGGATTGGTCCCCTCGTCAAATGTCGCACCCAGAGGTGCGCTTGCAGAATGTTCAGTCACGTTCAGCGCCGTCGCCAAACGAGAGGTTGCAGCGCCGGGCCGCAGCGGTTGCTGCTGGCTGTCATGTGGCGCCCATCCTGTAAGGAATACGAACTCGAAGCTCGCTTGGATGCGATTTTCTTCTGCCGGGAAGGAATTAGCGTAGATCGCGGCGGCTGTCGGGAAAAACGCACGGGGGGCAATGGCCTTGTGTCGGCCCGCCAAGGCGTTGGTTTCCCCCATCGCGCGCAGGTCTTTCATCAGGGCAATCGCATCGCTGTAAGTCACCGTTTTTCTAAGTGTATCTGCCACCGGAAGCGCAAGTCCGGCGCGCTGCAACAGTGCCCCCATATCGCGGACCTCCGCCATCGGGGCGACGCGGGGCGACAAGCCGCCCATAACCTGCGTCTCGGCCTGCGCAAGGGCCTGGCGCAACTCTGTCAGGGTGCTGCCCCCGAAGGCGGCAGACAGGAAAAGACCGTCGGGTTGCAGCGCGCGGGCGCATTGCACGACCTGTCCCACCGGGTCATCAGCCCAATGCAGGCCCATGGCGTGAACGACAAGATCATAGGCCCCCACTTCCAAGTCCAAGGTCTCCGTCATCGGAACAATTTGAGCGTCTGGAAGAAAATCGCACCAAATTTTCGGAAAATCGGTCACAATTAACGTGCGCGTAAACGTTCTGTTAATATCCTCGAGTCTTTCCTGCAATTCAGCCATCGCTTCATCGTGAAGGAATCGCGCATCTGCAATGCGCGGCATCGCGCGGGTACGATGGGCGGCAAGCGCGGTGGCATCTGTCAGGCGTGGCTGTGGCAAGGTGAGGCTCTGTGCAGTGGTTTGCTGCGCGGTATCTAGGGGACCGTCATGAGATTGCAAACCATGCTGCATGCGGTGTTTCCGCCGGAATGCCTCAGTTGCAGCGGGCGTGTGGAAAGTGCGTTTGCGATTTGTGGGACGTGTTGGGCCGATACGCCGTTTATCCTTGGGGCCGCTTGTGACCTCTGTGGCACAGGTCTGCCCGGTCAAACGGCGGCTGACGGAGAGGCCTTGATTTGCGGCGAATGCCAGCGCGTTCCCCGCGCCTGGGATCACGCGCGCGCAGTGTTCGCCTACGAAGGTGTCGGGCGAAAGCTGGTGCTGGCGCTCAAGCACGGCGATCGTACCGATATCGCGCGCGCGGCGGGCCCCTGGATGGCCCGCGCGGCGGCGGATCTACTGGAGGATTCGCCGCTGCTGGTGCCAGTCCCGCTGCATTGGACCCGCCTTGCCCGGCGGCGCTTCAACCAGGCGGCGCTTCTGGCATGGTCCCTCGCACGGCATTGTGATGCGGAGGTCGAGCCGATGGCCCTGTTGCGTCTGCGCCCGACGCCCTCGCAAGAAGGACGGTCACGGGACGCACGGTATCAGAACGTGGATGAGGCAATCATTCCCCATCCCCGCAAAGGCCACACGATGGAGGGACGCAATGTGATCCTGATCGACGACGTGATGACCTCTGGCGCGACCCTTGCGATCGCGACCGAGGCCTGTCGACAGGCCGGTGCCAAAAATGTGTCCGTTTTGGCTCTGGCGCGTGTGGGGGACGATATCTAGGTTGGGCGAAATTCGAACCGCCTAGGATACCGAAATGGCCAATGTCACGCTCTACACCTCGCCGCTTTGCGGTTTTTGCCACGCTGCCAAACGGCTGTTGACCGATAAGGGCGTCAGCTACGCCGAGATCGATGTCGCGCGCGACCCCTCCAAGCGGCAAGAAATGATGAGCCGCGCCAACGGCGGCCATACAGTGCCGCAGATCTTCATCGGGGATACCCACGTGGGCGGTTACGATGACATGGCCGCGCTGGAGCGGAGCGGAAAGCTGGATCCCTTGCTCGCGGCGGAGTGACCCAAGAGGCAGATTTTCCCTTGCGTAATGCCGCACTGCGGCGCTTTACTCCGCCCCATGTCCAAGCATGATGATCCCCTGTCCGTTGCGCTGTTCAGCGAGGTCTTCATGATTGACCAGCTGGCGCGGGCCCGTCTGTCGAAGGCATTGCCCAAAGGTATGGAACTAAGCCACTTTTCCGTGCTCAATCACCTTGTGGCCTCTGCCGATGAGAAGACCCCGGCCCAGCTTGCCCGCGCCTTCCATCTGACACGGGGGGCGATGACGAACACGCTCAACAAGCTGGAGTGGGCAGGCCACATTCATGTGCGTCCCGATTGGGACGACGCACGGCGCAAGCTGATCTCGATCAGCCCGGCGGGGCGGCGCGCCCGTGAGGCGGCGATTTCCGCGATCGTGCCGATTCTGACGGAGGCGGTGGCCGAGATCGGCCCTGCCAAGGTCCGCGATACGCTGCCGCTACTCCGCGAGGTGCGGCGCAAGCTTGAAGACGAGGGCTAGGCCCGCTTCACCGAGGCCGTCACGTAATTCACGCTCAGGTCCCGCGCACTGATGCCCCAGGTCCAGAGGACGGGGTTGAAGACGAACCCCTTGCGGTCCACGGGGTCGAGGCCCGCGTTGCGGATCAGGTCGTACAGCTCATCGGGCGTGATGAACTTGGACCATTCATGGGTGCCCTTGGGAAGCCAGCGCATCACGTGTTCGGCTCCGATGATCGCCATCAGGAAGCTTTTTGGGTTTCGGTTGAGGGTCGAACAGACCATCAGCCCACCCGGTTTGAGAAGCTGTTGGCAGGCAGTCAGATAGCCGAGGGGATCGGCCACATGCTCCACGACCTCCATGTTCAGGACGACGTCGAACTGCTCTCCAGCCTCTGCCATCGCCTCGGCGGTGGTGTGGCGATAGTCGATCTCCAGTCCCGACTGTGCAGCATGGACCTGCGCCACGGGGATGTTGCGCTCGGCTGCATCGGCGCCGACCACGTCGGCACCCAACCGCGCCATGGGCTCGGCGAGCAAGCCGCCACCACAGCCGATATCGAGGATGCGCAGCCCTGCGAAGGGGGACTCTGCCGTCAGGTCACGCCCGAACTCTGCCGCGATCTGGCTGGTGATGTAGTCCAGCCGCGTCGGGTTGAGCATGTGCAGCGGCTTGAACTTGCCCTCAAGGTCCCACCACTCAGCGGCCATTGCTTCGAATTTCGCGACTTCTCCGGCGTCGACAGTGTTGACGCCTCCGGCGCTGGGGGTGTTGACGCCTCCGGCCTCGGGGGTGTTCACGGGTGCGGCTGTCATGGACATCCTCTCAATCTCTTGGCACTTTGATCATGCGGCATCGTCGCCACGCTCTATATAGGACGGGCATGGATAAGTTCTCGGGCCAAAAGCGCGCAATCTCGCATTTGTTTCCGCCGATCGACCCCTTCGATCAGCGCATTCTAGAGGTGGGCGACGGGCACCACGTTTACGTGGAGCAATGCGGCAATCCCCGCGGCGCGCCCGTGGTGGTATTGCATGGCGGGCCAGGCGGCGGCTGTAGCCCTGCGATGCGGCGTTATTTCGATCCCGAGGTCTGGCGCGTCATCCTGTTCGATCAACGGGGGTGCGGGCGGTCCCGCCCCCATGCCGCGACCCACGCCAACACGACGTGGCATCTTGTGGCGGATATCGAGCGGATAAGGCACACGCTGGGGATCGAGCGGTGGGCGGTCTTCGGTGGTTCCTGGGGCGCGACCCTGGGCCTCGTTTATGCCGAGACGCACCCTGACGCGGTGGCGTTCCTGTCGCTGCGGGGCGTGTTCCTTGCGATGCAGAGAGAGCTGGATTGGTTTTACGGCGGCGGGGCGGGCCAGTTCTGGCCCGACCAATGGCAGCGGTTCGTGAACCTCGTGCCAGAGGAGGAGCGCGGTGATTTGATCGCGGCCTATAATCGCCGCCTGTTCTCGGGTGATCTGATGCTGGAGACGCGCTTCGCGCGGGCTTGGGCGTCGTGGGAGAATGCGCTGGCCTCCATGGACAGCGACGGGCACGGGGGTGAAAGCCCGGCCGATTACGCGCGTGCCTTCGCGCGGCTGGAAAACCATTACTTCGCCAACAAGGGCTTTCTGGAGGAAGACGGCCAGATCTTGCGCGACGTGCACCGGATTGCCCATATTCCGGGGATGATCGTACAGGGACGCTATGACATGATCTGCCCGCCGATCTCAGCTCATACCTTGGCGTCTAACTGGCCTGGGGGGCGGCTGCACATGGTGCGCGGCGCGGGCCATGCCCTCAGCGAGACCGGTATCAGCCAAGAACTTGTTCGGGTGATGCGGGCCGTTGGTGAGAAGCGCTCTAAATACGGATTGTGAGCGGGACAAGGCCCTTGCAAGGGCCTTAACAGCTTTTTGCAAAAAGCTGGTGCGCGCCTTTTGGGCGCGCCAAAAGCCTTTCAAGGCTTTTGCAAATCTCTTGAAAGAGATTTCGCGCCCGGCGTAGGCGGTGTGAGCAATCTTGGGTCGATCTCTGGACTAAGCCGGTCTCGGATCAGCGCCAGGGGGTGGGACCGTAACGTCAGGCGGAGAGAGATGTAATCCTCCACCACGTTCTCCCCCTCCGTCATTTGGGGCAAATGCACCGACGGCTCCATGATCCCCTCGCCGTCCAGATCCCCCCTGAACAGCGGCAGCTCTTTTTTTGGCGCCAGCGCGCGGGCGGCCCAAAGGGCATCGCGCCGCGCAATGCCGAGGGATGCGAAGGCATCCGCCTCGGCCAGGGTCGCCAGGATCGCCGCGTTCACCCCGGCCCTCCGCCAGACATCTTCCACGGACGTATACCCGTTGCCCCGCGCGGCGGTGAGCCAATCAGCCTCCTCCTCACGGATGCTCTTGATCTGTCGGAACCCGAGGCGAAGGACGAGGTCCCCTTTCTCCGTCCGTTCCATGATGTTGTCCCAGCCGGAGTGGTTGATACAGACTGGCCGCACTTCCACACCATGCTCGCGCGCGTCCCGCACGATCTGTGCGGGCGCGTAGAAGCCCATGGGCTGGGAGTTCAGCAGCGCGCAGGCGAAGATGCCGGGGTGGTGGCGTTTGATCCAGCTCGAGGCATAGACCAGCAGGGCGAAAGAGGCGGCATGGGATTCGGGGAAGCCGTAGGCGCCAAATCCTTCGATTTGGCTGAAGCAGCGCTGGGCGAAATCGTCGTCATAGCCGTTGTCGCGCATGCCACGCAGGAAGCGGGTGCGCATCTCGCTGACGTTCCCATGCTTTTTGAACGTCGCCAGCGCGCGACGCAGGCGATCGGCTTCCTCGGGCGAGAAGCCCGCGCCGGTAATGGCGATCTGCATCGCCTGTTCCTGGAACAGCGGCACGCCGAGGGTCTTGCCGAGGACGCGACCCAAGGCGTCGGAGGGAAAGCTGACCGCTTCCTCTCCGTTCCTGCGCCGGATGAATGGATGCACCATGTCGCCTTGTATCGGGCCGGGGCGGATGATGGCGACCTGGATCACCAGATCATAGAAGCAACGCGGCCGCATCCGGGGCAGGAAGTTCATCTGGGCGCGGCTTTCCACCTGGAACACACCAAGACTGTCGGCGTTGCACAGCATGTCGTAGACCGCCGGGTCCTCGGGCGGCAGGGTGGCCAGCGTGTAGTTGGTCTGATGGTGGGTTTTCAACAAGTCGAACGCCTTGCGGATGCAGGTCAGCATCCCCAGTGCCAGCACATCGACCTTCAGGATCCCCAGCGCGTCAATATCGTCCTTGTCCCAACAGATGACGGTGCGGTCATCCATGGAGGCGTTCTCGATCGGGACCAACTCATCCAGCCGCCCTTCGGTAATCACGAAGCCACCGACGTGTTGGCTGAGGTGGCGAGGGAATCCGATAATCTCTTCGATAAGCTTGATGGTCTTGGCGAGGCGCGGGCTTTTCGGATCAAGGCCAATCTCGCGCATCCGCTCCATCTCGGGGCCGGTCTTGGACCAACTGCCCCAGATCTGCGACGACAGGGCCGAGAGGATGTCTTCGCTCAATCCCATGGCGCGGCCCACCTCGCGCACCGCCCGTTTGCCCCGGTAGTGGATCACGGTCGCACAAAGACCCGCGCGGTGGCGGCCGTAGCGCTCGTAGATATGCTGGATCACCTCCTCGCGGCGCTCGTGCTCGAAATCGACGTCGATGTCCGGCGGCTCATTGCGGGCTTCGGACACGAACCGCTCGAACACCATGGTGCCGATCTCGGGCGACACGGAGGTGACGCCCAAGGCGTAACAGGTGATGGAATTGGCCGCAGAGCCCCGTCCTTGGCATAGGATCCCACGGGAGCGGGCGAAAGCGACGATGTCGTTGACGGTCAGGAAATAGGGCTCGTAGCCCAGTTTGGCGATCAGGGTGAGTTCGTGGTTCAGCTGTCGTGTGGCGCGGTCCGGCACGCCTTGGGGATAGCGCCACCTCAGGCCCTCCAGCGCCAAGCGACGCAGGCGGTCGGCGGCGGTTTCATCCTCGGTGATTTCGGAAGGGTACTCATAGCGCAAGCTGGCGATGTCGAACTGGCAGCGCTCGGCGATTTCCGCGCTGCGCGCGACGGCCTCCTCGAGGCCTTTGAAGATGCGCTGCATCTCGGCCTCTCCTCGCAGCCGTTGCTCGGCATTGGCTTGGGCCGAGGTCCCGAGGTCTTCGACCTTGATGCCGGTGCGAATGCAGGTGAGCACATCCGTCAGGCGACGCCGGGAGCCGTGGTGCATGAGAGGGCGGGCAGAGGCCACGGTTTGCAGGTTCAGGGTGTCGGCAAGGCGGGTGTGGGCTTTGAGCCGAGCCGCGTCCTGGCCGTCGTAGTGAGGTTGCAGGCAGAGAAAAGGAGAGAGGGGCGTGAGGCGTTCGGCGGCCGTGAGCCATCCTTTCGTGAGGCGTTGCGGCGCGTGAAGAAGGAGTGTGAGGCCTTCGTGCCGGGCGAGCAGGTCGTCAAGATGGAGGGTGCAGGCACCTTTTTGGGCGCGCAGACGTCCGGTTGAAAGCAGGCGACAGAGCGTGGCCCACCCCGTGCGGTTCTGCGGTAGGGCGGTGATGTGAAGACCCTCGGTGAAGACAAGCCGGGACGCGGGGAGGAGGCGCGGGACATGGTCGATATTTGCCCGTGGCGGGTCAGGAAGGTGGGCGGGTTTCGGAGGGCCGATGGGATCACTGGCAGCGGCCTTTGCGTCCTCGATCTCGGCTTGGATCTTTTGCAGCTCGGACCAGGCGCGGACGATGCCGGCGACGGAGTTTTCATCGGCGATGGCGATGGCGTCGATGCCGAGAAGGGCCGCACGGCGCGCGTAGTCCTCGGGGTGGGAGCCGCCCGTGAGAAAGGTGAAGTTGGTGGTGATGGAGAGCTCTGCGAATCCCATGGGTGTATTTGTTCACACTTTGTTCCAATTTGGGAGTCGGGTTTTGAGGGATTTCGCCGCGCTTGCGCCGCGGCGACCAACCGGGGGCCAGCCCCCGGACCCCCGGAGTTTTTCTGGCAAGATGAAAGGAGGAGCGTTTCACGAATTGATATACCATTGATATACCTGCGGCGGGTCAGTCAGGCGTTTTGCGTTCGTCTTGCGACGGCGTCAGGCCGTAGCGTTCGGCCACGTTCCAGACGTGATCGGGCACCATGTTCTTGATCCGCGCCGGATGGGTGCGACGGAGGTGGAGGATGGTCTCGATCGCCTTCATCTCGACCCGGGCGCGGGCGAATTCCAGTCCACGGGGGCCGATGCGCGGTTGCAGGAAAGACACGAGGGGGCGCAGCCAATCGGGCATGGAGCGGAGGGGAAGGCCCCCGGCGGCGCGCTCGGTATTGGAGAGGAAGCCTTTGACGGCGCCCTCGCGTTTACCTTTGTCCGTCAGGGGGCTATAGGTGATCTTGGGGCGAAGCGCGGCAAGCATCTCGGCGCCGCGCGCATTGCGGGTGATGACCCATTGGTCGCCATCGCCGCCCATGTAACCCACCGTGATGTCGGCCAATCGGTTCGTGTAATCGACGCAGGTCTTGCAGGTGAGAGGGAAGAAATCCGGGCTGAGCTTGGAGATCGGCAGCTTCAGGAACGGCACCACCCGGGGGGCGCGGCCATCATCGAACCGGAGCTCGACCTTATAGTCGGCGCGGAATTCAAGGTAGCTGATCGATTGCGGCGCATCGTCCAACAAGCTGAGAAAATGGTGAAAATTCTCGGTCGTCGTGTTGTCGGAGCAGGGCGTGCCGATGACATACAAACGCTCCAGTCCAAGGTCCTGTTCGATCTGGCGCAGCGCGTAGACCTGACAGGGAATGCCGATGATGGCGATGCGCTTGTGGCCCGCTTCCATGGCGGGTTCCAGCGCGGCCAACGTTGGCGCATAGCCCATGCGCATGCCGCGACATTGGGCCATGTCTTCGGCGTTGGTGACGATGACGGGCAGGGGTTTCCAGCGGTCGGATGGATCCGGGGCCACGGCGAGGACGGCGGTAACAGCGCCCGACCGCAACAGGTCCGCGGCGAGTTCCGTGGTGATGCCGGTCCACTGCGCGCCGTCGGCCGGCACGGTCAGGCGCGCACGTTGCATCGCGGTTGTGACGCCGAAGAAGGCCTCTTCCCCCAAGGCGGGATCAGCCATGCGGCCATGAACGCGGGTTTCGGAGGCGGGGTAATCCGGCGCGATGAACTGGCAGGCCTTGCCACAGGCCTTGCCGTCGTCCATGCGGCTTATGCCGCAATCAGTACAGAGGCCGAGGCGCGGCGCACCAGACAGAGCGGGCGCATAAACATCTGATTTTAAGTTATCTTTTGGCATGGACGGCTTTCGGTTTGCCAAGGGATACTCAGGCGCGGAGGCTGAAATGTCAATCAAAGTTGACAGATTGGCGCTGGCCTTTGATGGGGGCTTCCCTATGACACGCAAGGTATCGCAAATGTCATTTTCCGCAGCCCCTCATGTCGGTTAAGAGTTGCCGTTCCCGTCTGATGGGACATTTTAAGTTGAGATCCTTCACGCGAACAAGGTCGGAACGGGCAAAGCAACTCATGGCGATCTCCAACAAGTCCACGGGCACAACAGTGACGCTGCCTGGCGTATCGGTTCAGTTCGTGGGCGTAGGGCTGGTGGGTTTCGGTATCACCGGCGGATTGGCGTGGGCGTTGATCGCGGACCTCCCTGCGGTGATGGCGGGTCTTGCCCTATATGCCGTTGCCATGGCGGTTGCCTTGGCCGGATTGGCCGCAAGTTTCCCCCACCGCGTCATCGGCCTGTGCAACGTCGCGACGATCCTGCGGTTGACGTTGGTGTCCGTCCTTTGCGCCGCGCTGGTTGCGTCCCACCCGCCCGATTGGGCGATGTTTTGGGTGGCGCTCTTGGCATTCGCGCTGGATGGCGTTGACGGTTGGCTGGCGCGGCGCGAGGGGCGGGCCTCCGCCTTTGGGGCTCGCTTCGATATGGAGGTCGACTCGCTCCTGGCCCTGCTTCTCGCGCTTCTGGCGTGGCAAAGCGGGTCAGTCGGGGCCTACGTGATCATCCTTGGCTTGCCACGCTACATTTTCTGGGCCGCGCAAGTTCCCTTTCCTTGGCTGAATGGCGCATTGCCAGAGCGGTTCAGCCGCAAGGTCGTTTGCGTCGTGCAGATCGCCGCCCTGCTTCTGGCATTGCTTCCACCCGTCGCGCCCCTCCTTGCAAGCCTATGCGTGGGCCTTGCCGCCGTTGCGCTGGTCTGGTCGTTCTGGCTGGACGTGCGCGTGCTGCGGGAGGCACGGGTGTGAGGTTCATCGCGGCAGCGCTGATCCTGCACCTTGTGCTGATCCAACCCAACCATCCCGGCGCCATGACATGGGGCGCGCTTTGGCTGTTCCCGCTGGAGTTGCCCGCGATCCTTCTGGCCATGATCGCGCTGGGGGAGACGCGTTTGACGCGCTGGGTTCGCGCGGCCCTGATGCTTGTGCTGACCGTGATCGTCGTCCTCAAGACCGCTGATTTCGTCAGCTTCAACGCGCTGTCCCGGGGCTTCAACCCGGTGGCCGACCTGCCGCTGATCGAGGCATTGATCCGGTTGCTGTCGGGCACGCTTGGACCCATCCTGACCGGCTTGGTGCTGGTTGGCGGCGTCTTGGCGGCGGGCGTCTTGGCGGGGCTGATCTGGTGGGCGACGGGCGTGTGGTCCCGGGTCAAGCTGCGCACCCTGGGCATGGGCGTTGCAGCGGTTGCAGCAGTTCTTGCCACCGGGCTTGTGATCGGAGAGGTCGGCCAGACCATGGGCCGCTGGACTCTGCCCCTGACACCACCGGGCACCGCCTTCACGGCCCGTGTCGGGGTCGAGCGGGTGGACCTGGCGCGCCGCACGTTGGCCGAGCTTCGCACCTTCCGCGAGGACGTGTCCAATGACCCGTTCACCGATGCAGAGGGGCTGTTCACTGCCGTCGACCGCGACGTTCTGATCATCTTCGTCGAAAGCTATGGGCGCACCAGCCATGACACGCCCTACTACGCGGAACTGCACCGCGAGACACTGGCCGCCTACGGCACCCGCCTGCGGGACCTTGGCCTTGGTGTTCAGTCCGGGTTCCTCGGCTCGCCGACCCATGGTGGACAAAGCTGGTTGGCGCATTCGACGGTGTCCAACGGGATGTGGATCGATAACCAGGTGAGCTATCGGGCGGCCTTGGCCAGCGGCCGAGAGACACTGTTTCACCACGCCGCCAACGCGGGTCTGCGCACGGCGGCGGTGATGCCCCAGATCACGCTGGACTGGCCCGAGGCCGCGTTCATGGGGTTCGAAGAGATCGTGGCGTTCGAAGACATCGGCTATGCGGGCCTGCCCTTCAACTGGGTCACGATGCCCGATCAGTTCACGCTGTCCGCGATGGACCGTTTGCTGCGCAACGGCAGTGACCCCAGACATCTGTTCGCGCAGGTGGCGCTGATTTCGTCCCATGCGCCATGGGTGCCGGTGCCCCAGATCCTGCCGTGGGAGGACATCGGCGACGGCACGGTGTTCAATGAGGTCGCGGCTTCCGGCGATACGCCCGAGGTCGTGTGGCGGGACCGCGAGAGGGTGCGTTTCCAGTATCGCCTCGCCGTGGATTACGCCCTGCAAGCGGTGTTCGAATACGCCATCCTCCACGCGGAAGACCCGCCGTTGATGGTGGTCATCGGCGACCATCAGGCAGCGTCATTTATCGGTCTCGACGAACGCCGAGAGGTCCCCGTTCACGTGATCGGGCCGGAACATCTTGTCGCCGCCCTCAGCGAGATTGCGCCCGGTGGCGGTCTTTTGCCGGGGGAAGAGACACCCGTTGTGCCGATGGACGCGGTCCGTGATATCGTGATCCGAGCCTTTGCCGATGCGCCGCACCAAAGGGGGGCCGAGTGACACGACGCGTATTTCCCAACTGGCTGCTCCGAGCGGTGCAAGCCTTGGTGCTGGCGGTGATCGTCTGGCTACTCTGGCGCGCCGTCGACTGGCGCGCGGCGCTTGGCTTGCTGCAATCGGCGGATCCTCGGTGGCTTGTGGCAGCGGCGCTGGCGTTGACGGTGCAAACCGTCCTGTCGGCGCTGCGATGGCGGCTTACGGCGGCACGGTTGGGGATCGTGATCCCGGTGCCTGAGGCGCTGCGGGAATACTACCTGAGCCAGGTGGTGAACCAGTCCTTGCCCGGCGGCGTCGTTGGTGACGCGAGCCGAGCAGTGCGGGCGCGGGCGCAGGCGGGGCTGATAGCCTCGGGCCAGGCCGTGGTGTTCGAACGGTTGGCCGGGCAGATGGGATTACTGGCGGTCCTGGCGTTTGGGTTGGTCCTGGCGTTGTTCGTCCCGACCGGGATGACATGGCCGCTATGGCTGATCGTGCCGGTGGCCCTTGGCGCCGCAACGCTGGTCATCGTCGTGCTTGGTCTGTGGATGCAGGCCCCTGCCCCGACCGGCCTTGGGCAGTCGATCCAAAGCTTTCGTCACGCGGTTCTGGCGAGAGAGGTCTTGCCACAACAAATGAGCCTGAGCTTTTGCACGGCGCTCTGCAATATCGCCGCCTTCGGCTTTTGCGGCATGGCCCTTGGCGTTGCGGTGCCGCCCCTTGCGGCCATCTCTTTGGTTCCGTTGATCCTGATCGCCATGGTCTTGCCGCTTTCGATAAGTGGCTGGGGCCTGCGTGAGGGAGCGGCAACCGTCCTATTCCCCCTTGTCGGTGCCTCGATGAGTGAAGGACTGGCCGTCAGCGTCGCCTTCGGCCTCGTGTTTCTATCCACAGTCGTGCCCGGCCTCCTTCTGACATGGATGCGACCAAACGCACCTGTGTTTGGACGCAGGTGAGCTAAATCGTTAACAACGCAGTCTAGATTTCGACGGAGTACCAATCCAGATGACCCGATCCAGAAGCATTACCCGCCGCCACGCCCTTGCCAGCAGCGCCGCGGCGCTTGGCGCATTCAGCCTCGCGCCCCGAATGGCGCTTGCGCAGTCGCAGGTCGCCCTACAGCTGTCATGGCTGCATTCAACGCAATTCGCGGGCAGCTATATCGCGTTGGATCGCGGCCTGTGGCGCGACGCCGGGCTTGAGGTGTCACTGCTGCCCGGCGGCCCGAACGCGCCGGTGGAGCCTCCGGTCGTGGCAGGCACCGCTCTGGTGGGAATTTCGGCAGCGGACTACACCGCCGCCGCCGTGGCCGAGGGCGCGCCGTTCAAGATCATCGGGGTGGCGATGCAGAACAATCCCTTCGCCATCACCTCGCTGACTGCGAACCCGGTGAATGTGCCCGCTGATCTGGAAGGCAAGCGCATCGGCATGGCTTTGGCCAATACGCCCGTGTTGCGGGCGCTCTGCACTTTGAACGACGTGGATTTCGACGCGATCGAGGTGGTGCCGACCCAGTATTCTCCGCAGCCCCTGGTCGCCGGAGAGGTCGATTGCCTGCTCAGCTGGGAAACCGACCTGCCCGTCGCCCTGACCGTACAGGGGATCGATAACACCACGATGCTGCTGGCCGATCACGGCTATGCCGTCCACTCGCAGACCTATATCGCGACCGACGACAGCCTCGCCAACCGCAGGGCCGAGATCGTGGCGCTGATGGCGGGCGAAGTTGCCGGGTGGAATGCGTACCGCGCCGATACCGAGGCCGCCACGGACCTGACGCTAAGCATGTTCCCTGACGCAGGCCTCGACCGCGATACCCAGCTGTTGCAGGCAGAACGGCAAGTGCCGTTGATGTTCTCGGACCTCACCGACGCCAACGGCTTCGGCTGGTGGACCGATGAGACCGTTGCCGCGAATATCGAGACCTTGGCGCTTCTGGACCGCAACGTGACTGCGGACCTCTGGGACCGCTCGATCCTCGAAGAGGTTCACGGGTAAGCGATGTCGTCCTCCCGATCATCCGAGGTCATCTGCAAAGGGTTGTCGAAGACCTACCCCGGCCGATTGGAGGCGGTGCGTCCGATGGACCTGACGTTTCACGCGGGCCAGACCACCGCGCTGGTCGGGCCGTCGGGTTGCGGCAAGTCGACGGTGTTGCGGATGATCGCGGGGCTGGAGGCGCCAACGGGCGGGTCGATCACCATTGGCGGCGGGCCACCTTCGGAAACGCTGAAAAAGGCCGGGCTGTCCGTGGCGTTCCAGGATCCGTCGCTGCTGCCGTGGCGATCTGTGCGGGGTAATATCGAGCTGGCGTTGTCCTTGGCGCGTCGAAAGGTGGACGCGGCGGAAGTCGATCAATTGATTCACCTCGTCGGCCTCTCGGGGTTCGCGGACACGCGCCCGGCAGAGCTGTCGGGCGGCATGCGCCAACGCGCGGCGATGGCGCGGGCCCTTGCGACACGACCGGGCCTGTTGTTGCTGGATGAGCCCTTTGGCGCTGTGGATGAGTTGACCCGCCAGCAACTCGCCCATGACCTGCCCGGAATATGGGAGGCGCGCGGGACCACGACAGTGCTGGTGACGCATTCGGTGAGTGAGGCGGTGATGCTGTGCGACCGCGTTGTTGTCCTGTCGCCGCGCCCGGCCCGGATCGTGGCGGATATCGCCGTGGACCTGCCGCGCCCCCGACGGTCTGAGATGCGGCGTGGGCCGGCATTCACGCAAATCGTGGAGAACGTCTTCGCCGCCCTTTCGGACGGCATGGCCGAGACGATGCCCAAGGCGGCGCAATGACTTCCATGGCGGCCCCGCGGCGGGTTCCCTGGTTGGGTCCGGTGCTGGCGGTGCTGCTTTGGGAATTGCTAGCACGCGCATGGGCCGATGCATTCGTGCTGGCGGCGCCCTCAGCGATCCTCGGCTACCTTATCGAAAACGCGGCCCTGATGACCCGCGCATTGTCCGAGACGTTGGCGAACGCGCTGGCAGGATTTGTCATCGGCAACCTTGCCGCCGTCCTGTTGGCCACGATCGCGACGGTCCTTCCCCGTTGCGATGCGATGGTGCGGGGCTTGGCCCTCGTCGTCTTTTGCTTGCCGCTGGTGGCCACGGGGCCGATCCTGCGGGTCGTCTTCGGCCCCGGTGATGGCCCTCAGATCGTGCTGGCGGCGCTGGCGGTCTACTATACGACGCTCATCCCTTTGCTGGTGGGCTTGCGCGCGTTGCCTGCGGGCTGGCTGGATCTGGTGCACAGCTATGGCCGCGGTCGCTTGGCGACGTTGGTCCATGTGCGGGCGATGGCGGCGCTGCCGTATTTCGTGGCGGGCCTTCAGATTGCTGCGCCCGCCGCCTTTCTGGGCGCCATGGTCGGAGAGTTCACGGGCGCCGAGCGGGGAATGGGCGTTCTGACGATCCGCGCGATGCGGGGGATGAACGTCGAGATGACATGGGCCTTGGCCACCGTGGCGACTGCGGTCGCCGTGCTGGGGTATGCGGCGATTGGCTGGATCGCACGCAAGGCGCTGCGAGAAGAGCCGCCGGTGATCCTGGCACCGCCAAAGGTCGGACGGCAGGGCAACGCGTTGGTCACACTGGCGGGCGTGATGCTGGCGCTTCTGGCGATGTGGTGGGGCGGTTTGCAGGTCCTTGGCGTCAGCCCGTTTTTCGCCAAGGGACCGGTGGAAATCTTTGACGCGCTTTTTCTGGCGCATGACGCCGCGCTGACACGGGCGACATTGGGGACTGCCTTGGGCGAAACGGCGGTGTTCCTGCTGCCTGGCTACGCCGCTGGGCTTGGGGCGGGCGCGGTCCTTGCGATGCTTCTTGTGGTTGTGCCCAGAATGGCGGGAACCGCCATGCCGCTGGCGATTGCGCTGCGCTCTGTGCCGATCATCACGACCGCGCCGCTGGTCGTTTTGGTCGCGGGGCGCGGGGCGGTGGGAACCATCGTCCTGGTCGCGATCATGGTGTTTTTCCCAACCTTTGTGGCCTGCCTGCACGGGTTGCGCCAAGCGCCGGGGCGGGTGATCGACGTCATGCGCAGCTATGCCGCAAGCCCCTGGGACGTGTTGATCCGCGTCCGCATCCCCGCGATGCTGCCCGCGTTCTTCGCCGCCGCGCGGATGAACGTTCCGGCCTCGGTCCTTGCCGTGACGGTGGTGGAGTGGTTGGCCACGGGCAACGGCATCGGCAGCCTGATGGCCCTGTCGGCCTCGCAATCGGACTACGACATGTTATGGAGTTCGGTGGTTCTGGTGGCCCTTCTCTCGTCGCTTGGCTACGCGGGTGTCGGTTGGCTAGAGCGCCGCGTACTTGGCCGCTATGCGCCGGAGCAATTGGCATGAGGCAAGCGGCGTTTGCGATCCCCGGCGACATCGACACGGTAACGGGCGGCTACATCTACGAGCGGCGGCTGCTGGAAGAGTTGCGCGCCCTTGGCCATGACGTGGCGCACGTGCAACTGGCGGCCTCCTTCCCGGATCCGTCGGACACCGACATGAACGACGCGGTCACTCAGCTGGTGGCACTGGACCCCGCCCGCGCGCTGATCCTCGACGGGTTGGTTTATGGCTCCATCGCGACCGAGGGTCTTGCCCGCGTGCGCGCCCCGATCGTGGCGATGATCCACCATCCGCTGGCGCTGGAAACGGGACTTGCCACGGCGCAGCGCATGCATTTGTTCCGAACCGAAAAGGCCAACCTGGCCTTGGCGCGGCACGTCCTTGTCCCCAGCCCCCATACGGCGCGGATCTTGCGGGATGATTACGGCGTCCCTGGCGCGAAAATCACGATCGCGCAGCCGGGAACCGATGTGAAAGGCGGGACACCCTCGCCCGTTGATCCGCCGCTGATCCTGTCCGTCGGCCTGCAACATCCCCGCAAGGGACATGACGTGCTGTTGAACGCCTTGGCTGAGTTGCGGGACTTGCCGTGGCGCGCGGCGATTGTCGGCGGGGTCCACAATGCAGAGCACGCCGCGCTTTTGGCGCGTATGGTGGAGGATCTTGCCCTGTCGGATCGAATGACGCTGATGGGTCGGGTGCCGCAGGACGTGCTGGATGGCCTCTATGCGACGGCCTCCGTCTTCGCACTGGCCACCCGGTACGAGGGGTATGGCATGGTTTTTGACGAAGCGCTGGCCTGGGGGCTTCCGATCATCTCTTGCGCCACGGGGGCCGTGCCGGACACGGTGCCGAAGGGTGCGGGCATTTTGGTGGCGTCGGACAATGTGGGAGAGCTTTCGGGCGCCTTGGGCCGCGTGCTGACGGACAAGGCCCTGCGCGGTCGCATGGCGCGGATTGCCCTGCGCGCGGGCTCGAAGCTGCCGACCTGGAAGGACACGGCGCGGGTGGCCGGTGGCGTATTGGACAGCCTGAATGCGTAGCGCGCTTGGCCGGTCTTTTGACGTCTACTACCGTGATGTGGCGCGGACCCAGCGGATGGACCGCCTGAACGCGGCCTTCATCGGGCCCGGAGATCTTGCGTTTGATATCGGTGCCCATGTGGGCGATCGCACGGCCAGTTTTCGCCGCCTTGGCGCCCGGGTCGTTACGCTGGAACCGCAACCGCATGTGTTCCGTGCCCTTCGCCTGATCCATGGCCGAGACCCTGGTGTCGTGTTGCATTGCGCAGCAGCGGGCGCGCAGGCGGGTGAGGTCGACATGCATCTCAACACCCTCAACCCAACGGTTTCCACCGCGTCGCGCGCCTTGATCAAGGCCGCGCCCGGCGCGGAGGCGTGGGCAGATCAGACGTGGGACAAGACGATCCGCGTGCCGGTGGTGCCCCTTGATCGCCTTATTGAAACCCATGGCCTTCCCGCTTTCATCAAGATCGATGTGGAGGGCTTTGAAGCGGAGGTACTGGCAGGCCTTTCCACCCCTGTTCGCGCGCTGTCATTCGAGGTCACGACGATCCAGCGAGACGTTGCAAGCGCCTGCCTGACGCGCATTGCGGACCTTGGGCCCTATGAGTTCGCCTTCAGCCTTGGGGAGGGTCACGTCCTGCAAAAGGGGGGCTGGGTCGCGGCCAGGGCGATGGAAGCGATGCTTCACAACCTGCCCACATCCGCCAACTCCGGCGATGTCTACGCGCGTCTGAAGGACTGGCGACCCCGGCAGGATTCGAACCTGCAACCTGCCCCTTAGGAGGGGGCTGCTCTATCCAGTTGAGCCACGGGGCCAGCGCCTCCTGTTTTCGATGATTTAGCGCGGTCCCGCAAGCGCTTGCGCAGGGGCGGGTCGCGGGCGTATCAAGCTGTGGTAGCGCTCACAATCCGAGGACACCACATTGCGCGGACGAAATCCCTTCGATGGTAAACCACAGATGACGCTGCGGGATGTGGCCGATGCCGCCTCGGTCAGTGAAATGACGGTAAGCCGGGTGCTGCGGAACCGGGGTGATGTGTCGGACAAAACGCGCGAGCGCGTGTTCGAGGCCGCGCGAACCTTGGGCTATGTGCCCAACAAGATCGCTGGCGCCTTGGCATCGAACCGGGTCAATTTGGTAGGCGTGGTGATCCCGTCGCTGTCCAACATGGTGTTCCCGGATGTCCTTCACGGCATCGGTGAAGCGCTGGAAGGGACGGAACTACAACCCGTTGTCGGCACCTCGCAATATGACCTTCAGCAAGAGGAAAAGGTTATCTACGAGATGCTGAGCTGGCGTCCCTCGGGCCTGATCGTGGCGGGCCTGGAGCATACGGACGCCGCCCGCGCGATGATGCGCAACGCGTGTGTGCCGGTGGTCGAGGTCATGGACGTCGATGGCGACCCGGTGGCGGCTGCCGTGGGCATCAGCCATGAGGCTGCGGGGCGCGCGATGGCGGCGGAAATCGTCGCCCGGGGGTATAAGAACATCGGATATCTGGGGTCCAGCTCGATCGCGGACGCGCGGGCGCAGAAGCGGTATCGCGGGTTTGAGGCGGGGTTGGCCGAGGCCGGGATCACCTTGGCCGACAGCATTTTCTACGACGGAACCTCGGGGTTCGGGACCGGGCGGAAGATGACCCAAGCCTTGTTGGAGCGCACACCCACATTGGATTTTCTGTACTATAACACAGACATGAACGCCGCTGGAGGTCTTCTGTATTGCATGGAAAAAGGGATGGATATCCCGAATGAGATCGGGCTTGCCGGATTCAATTCCTTTGAGGTTCTGGACGGCTTGCCGATGCGCATTGCCACCATGGACAGCCAGCGTGAGACCATCGGCCGCCGCGCCGCCGAGCTGATGGTGGCCAATGAGCTGACCGATGAAGTGATGCGTCTGGAGCCGGAGTTCTTGCCTGGCGATACCGTGCGCAGCCGCTGAAATCGCAACGGCCTCAGCCGCTTTCCCAAGCGCGTAGCGCCACAGGCCCACATCCCGCGTCGATCCCCGTTTCCGGATTTATTGCCCGACGCTATTGCCCGACGCCACGGTCGATATCATGCCGCTGCGGTCTCGATGGATCTCGCCGCATAGTCTCGCAACACCTCAACACACTCTTGATCCTGGGCTGCAAGGTGCAAGGTGGCGCGCAGCATTCCGGCCTTGGAGCCGCAATCGAAGCGGGTGCCGGAGAAGCGCAGCCCGGACAAACCAACCCGAGAAATACCTGTAGCGATGGCGTCCGTCAGCTGTATCTCACCGCCCGCCCCCGGAGGTTGCGCGCTTAGATCGTCGAAAATCGATGCGTCAAGGATATAGCGCCCCACCACCGCCTCGCAGGAGGGGGCTTTTGCCGGGTCGGGCTTTTCCACAATGCCTTCGGCCTGAACGACGGACCCGACGTGGGTCGAGGTGGCAAGCACGCCATACTTGCCGGTTTCTGCCCGCGGGACCGTCATCGTGGCGACAAGATGACCACTGTTGATGCTGTCATAGGCTTCAACCATCTCTGCAAGGCAAGCTTTGCCAAGGATCAGGTCATCGGGCAAAACCACAGCGACTGGGCCGGGCAAGACGTGGTCTTTTGCACACAGAACGGCATGGCCAAGGCCAAGGGGCTGGTCCTGCATGGTGAACACCACGTCATCGTTGCGGGGGCACAGGGCCGCGTCCTGAAGCTCGGCCGCCAGCTTGCCTTTGCCCCGGGACTTCAGCTCGGCGCGCAGGCGGGCGTCATCCATGACATGCCGTTCGATCGCCCGTTTCGAGGGGTGGCTGACGAACACCATACGCTCAATCCCGGCGGCCTGCGCCTCGTCGATGGCATATTGAATCAGGGGCGTGTCGAGGACGGGCAACAACTCTTTCGGGGTTGCCTTGGTGGCGGGAAGAAAGCGGGTGCCCAAACCTGCCACCGGGAAAATGACCGTGCGAACTGATGCGTTCATGATGGATGTCTCCTGAGTGTGTCGGTGCCGAACATGCCGAACTGACGTGCCCCGAAATCATCATAATGCAACTGCAGCAAACGTCGAAAAGCGACGTAAAAATATTCTAAAAACGACATGTTTGTGCTCAAGATCTGTGCGACTCTTCCTATTCTTGTGCGAGAACGTACTGAAAAACGCAGAAAATAACTTAAAAATGCGGTTTCTGCGGGTGCATTGTTGACGGAAGACCCTTCTGGCCAAAACTTTACTGTATCCAACGGTCGAAAAGGGTCTGTCAGTCGCTGCAAGTGACGGCAGGACTCATCCCAAAAGCGCTTTCAGCGCGGTCAGGTCAGCAATGAAGCGCGAGCATTTTTCAGGTGATCCCATCCCAACCAAGGTGCGCCCGTACCAACGGGCGGCGGTGATTGGTGCGGGGGCTTGGGGTACGGCGCTGGCCGCGACGTTCGCGCGGGCGGGGGTGGACACGCGTCTGTGGGGGCGCGACCGCGCCGTGGTGGATGCGATCAACACTGCGTCGGTCAATACACACTACTTGCCGGACATCCCCTTACCCTGCACGCTTGTCGCAACGGATGATTTGACCGAAGCGTTAAAGGGCGCAGAGGTCGCCTTGATCGTGGTGCCGTCCCGCAGCCTGCGCGGCGTGGCCCGGCAAGTCGCCGCTCAGGCGCCAGCGGGCATGACTGTCGCGGTCTGCGCCAAAGGGATCGAGGCCGAAACCGGCCTTCTCATGGCGCAGGTGGCGCGGGAAGAGTTGGGCGATCGGGCGATCGGCTGCGTCTCGGGCCCTACCTTCGCTGCGGAAACCGCACTTGGGCATCCAACGGCGGCTACCGTGGCATTTCCGTTCGATTACGCCGACCGCCTGAACCCGCAACAAAGCCCTGCCGTGCGGCTTGCACTTTCACTGACGACCGAAAGCTTTCGGGCCTACGTCTCGGACGATCTGGTCGGCGTAGAGATCGGCGGCGCGGTCAAGAACGTCATCGCGATCGCCTGTGGGATGATGACCGGCGCAGGATTTGCCGAGAACACGCGTGCCGCACTGATCACCCGCGGTCTGGACGAAATGAAGGCGCTGGCCGAGACCCTTGGCGGACGCCGGGAAACCGTCACCGGCCTGTCGGGAATTGGCGACCTGTCGCTTACCTGTTCCAGCACGACCTCACGCAACATGGCGCTGGGCCAGCAATTGGGCCAAGGCCTTGCCCGCAAGGCCTGTTTCGAGGGGCGCCCGGTCGTTGTGGAAGGTGAAGTGAACGCGCGCTCCGTCACCGACCTCGCCCGTCGCCTGGGCGTCTCCATGCCGATTTGCGAGACGGTGCGCGCCATCCTGCACGATGGTGCCGATCTGGGTGTCGCCTTTGCCGATCTTTGGGCGCGCCCACTGGAGGCAGAGCCGCGCGGGATGGATGTGGCCTTCGACCACCCCGCCTCTGACCAGGAAATCGCAACGCTTGCAGAAAGGATCTCATGACCCGTCAGGACACATTTACGATCAACCCCATCGCCGGAAAGGAATTCGTCCTTGCCACAGACCTCGATGGGACATTCCTGGGCGGAGATGCGGCCGCACGACAAAGCTTCTACTCCTGGATCGAGGCGCACCGCGCGCGCGTTGGCCTGATTTTCGTGACCGGGCGCGACCCGGACCACATTCGCCACCTGTGCGAAGAACGTGGCGTACCTCGGCCCGACTACGTTGTGGGCGATGTCGGCACGACCATTGCGTCCGTCGCCGGCAACACCGAGATCACGCCGCTGGCCGACCTTGAAACCCCCATCGCGCAGGCCTGGGCCGATACGGGCGACCGCGTCAAGGCGGCCCTGGCGGATATGCCGGGCCTCACGCTTCAGCCCACGGGGTTTCGCTATCGCCTGAGCTACGATCTGAACCCGGACGTGTTTGACCCCATTGCAGTGACCGTGATCGAAGAGATGGGCTTGGACGCCCTGATATCCGACAATCGTTTCTTCGACGTGTTGCCCAAGGGGATCAGCAAGGGGCCGACCTTGCGCCGCCTGCTGGATCATCTGGGCGTCGACGAACGTCGCACACTGGTGGCTGGCGACACGATGAACGATCTGTCGATGCTGACCGTTGGCTTGCCTGCCGTGGCTGTCGGCAACTCGGAACCCGCGTTGGTTCAGCAGATCGCCGATGCCGCCCATGTCTATCATGCCGATGGGCCCGGCGTGACCGGCATCGCAGAAGCCATTTCCCATTTTCGCCTGTTCCCCGCTGCCTGAAGGAGCCTTCCCATGTCATCTGATCTGGTCATCGTTTATCACCGTCAGCCCTATGAGGAGGTGCAGGAGAACGGCAAAACCGTCCTGCGGGAGAACAAAAGCCCGAATGGGATCGTGCCGACGCTCAAAAGCTTTTTCGGGGGCGTCACCCACGGCGCCTGGGTGGCGTGGAAGCTGGCGGAAGACCCCGACAATCCCGATTTTGAGCCGCGCATCGAGATCGAGGACGATCACGGGAAGTATTCGGTCTTTCGCCTGCCCTTGTCCGCCGAACAGGTCCGCGAGTTCTACCACGTGACCTCGAAAGAGGCGTTCTGGCCCATTCTCCACGGCTTCAAGGAGCGCTACAATTACGACCCCGTGGACTGGGCGAACTTCCGGACGGTGAACTGGCAGTTCGCTGAAGCCGCTGCCAAGGAAGCAGCGTTGGGCGGTGTTGTCTGGGTGCATGATTACAACCTGTGGCTGGTGCCGGGGTTCTTGCGGCAGATGCGACCGGACCTGAAGATTTCCTTCTTCCATCACACCCCCTTTCCCGCCGCCGACGTGTTCAACGTGCTGCCATGGCGGCGCGAAATCGTCTCTAGCCTTCTGGCCTGCGACGACATCGGCTTCCACATCCCCCGCTATGCCGCCAACTTCGTTTCAGTCGCGTGCAGCCTGTTCGATGTCGAGGTGGCAAAGCGGGTGCGCGTGCCCGAAAAATGGATCTCGGAAGGAACCGCGCTGACCGAGCGGGTGCAGCCGACCTTGCTGGCCCATGAGGGACGCCAGACAAGCATCAGCGTCGCACCGGTCGGCGTGAATATCGACTATATCGAGGAACGCGCCCGCGCGCCCGAGATCTGCGCAAAAGCCGCTGAAATCCGCGAAGAGCTTGGGGATACCAAGCTGCTGCTGTCCGTTGGGCGCACCGACTACACGAAGGGCGGCATCGAGCAGCTTCTCAGCTTCGAACGCCTGCTTGAAGGCAAGCCAGAGCTGAAAGGCAAGATCCGCCTGATGCATGTGTCGGTTTCGGCCAATCGCAACATGACCGCCTACGAGCAGATCCAGAATGAGATCGAACAGATCGCGGGGCGGATCAACGGGCGTTTCGGCACGCTGGAATGGCAGCCCATTGCCCTGATCTCGCGGGCCATCCAGTTCTCGGAGTTGGTGACCTACTACCGTGCCGCCGACGTGGCATGGATCACGCCACTGGTCGACGGGATGAACCTTGTTTGCAAGGAATTCGTCGCTGCGCGCGTGGATGGGGACGGCGTCTTGGTGCTGTCGGAATTCGCGGGCGCCGCCGTGGCGCTGGAGGATGCAGTGCTTGCCAACCCCTTCTCGAACCGGTCGATGGATCGCGCCATCGAGGACGCCATCGCCATGCCCGAGGACGAACGCCGCCGCCGCATGGCGTCGTTGTGGCACGCCGTCGCGCAGACCGACATCAAGAACTGGAAGCCCATCGGGTTTCTAACCGGCGGCGACAAGACGTTTGCCGCCGAGTGAGCCTTGGGGCGATTGTCGGCGGGCCTTATGCGCCGATTAGCACCGGGGGTCGTGCTGGGTCAGGCAAGGATTGCAACGGCGCCGATATCAGTTGCCCCGGCAGAGCATGCACCAAACCCCGCGGGCAAGCGATCTTGTCGTGATCCCTCAGGGGTGCAGGTGTCGAGGGTCCGGGAAACCTCGGAGATCTGTTTTCTGGCGAAGATACGATCAGCATTGCGGCAGGTTCACCGCCAGGCCGCCCAAACTGGTTTCCTTATACTTCGTGTTCATATCCAGGCCGGTCTGGCGCATCGCTTCGATGCAATTGTCCAAAGGCATGAAGTGGGTGCCATCGCCCCGCAGGGCGAGGGACGCGGCGGAAACGGCCTTGATCGCGCCCAGTCCGTTGCGCTCGATACAAGGCACCTGCACAAGGCCCGCAACAGGGTCACAGGTCATGCCCATGTGATGTTCCAACGCGATCTCGGCGGCGTTCTCGATCTGGGCGTTGGTGCCGCCCAAAGCCGCGCACAGGCCCGCCGCGGCCATGGCAGAGGCGCTGCCCACTTCGCCCTGACACCCAACTTCGGCCCCCGAGATAGAGGCGTTGTGCTTGATCAGCCCGCCAATCGCGGCGGCGGTCATCATGAAGTCCCGCAGGCCGTCCTCCGTCGCGCCAATACAATGGTCACGGTAGTAGCGCAGGACGGCAGGGACGACGCCAGCGGCGCCATTGGTGGGCGAGGTCACGACGCGGCCCCCGGCGGCGTTCTCTTCATTCACGGCCATGGCGTAGACCGATAGCCAATCGTTTGCGACATGGGGCTGCGCCTGGTTGGTGCCTGCCTCGGCTTTCAGTTGGTCATAAATCTTCTTGGCGCGGCGTTTGACTTTCAGGCCACCGGGAAGCTCTCCCTCCATCCGCAGGCCACGGTCGATGCAATCGTCCATCGCGCGCCAGACGGTATCAAGACGGGCCTTGACCTCGGCGCGGGGGGAGAAGGCGGCCTCGTTCTCCCATTTCATCTGGGCGATGGTCTTGCCTGACGTTTGGCCCATCACCAGCATCTCGGCGGCAGAGCCAAAGGGATGGGGGAAGCCTGCTTCCTCCTTCTCGGCATGAAGCGCCTCGGGGCCATCGCCCTGGGCGTCCAACTCCTTCGCGGTGACCACGAAGCCGCCGCCGATGGAGTAATACGTTTCCTCCAGATAAAGGTTCCCGGCGGTGTCATAGGCGCGCAGGATCATGCCGTTCGCATGGCCGGGCAAGGTGGTGTCGTAGTCGAAGACAAGGTCGGTTTCGGGCGCGAATTTCAGCGGCGGAAGGTCCGGGGGCGTGACCCTGCCCAAGGCGCGGATCTGCGCCTCCAGCGCTTCGGCCTGGTCGGGGTCCAGCGTGGACGGCGTGTGGCCGGAGAGGCCGAGAATCACCGCGCGGTCGGTCGCGTGGCCCTTTCCGGTGAAAGCCAGCGAACCGTGAAGTGAACAACCCAGGCCGCCTAGGTTACCGGCTCCCGGTTCTTTCTCGCGCCCCCGGCGCAGGTCATCAAGGAAGCGCGCGGCCGCGCTCATCGGTCCCATGGTGTGGGACGACGACGGGCCAATGCCCACCTTGAAAATATCGAATATACTCAAGAACATACGATTACCCCACCGCCCAATGCACGGCCCGATTATAGGGGTTTCTGACGCCCCTCCAATCCCGGATACGACGCCCCGCGTCGAGCGCCCGACCTGTCGAATTGCGCGAAATCCTATCTTTCGCGTGGGCCGTGTTCACGATTTGATAGGTGTATTGCGCTTTGGTGTCCCGACGAACTTCGTGAACACACGTCTTGAAAGGATCATCATGCGTAAATTCCTTATCGCCGCGGCCCTGTTGTCGGCTAGCGCCCCCGCCTTTGCGACGGATTATCAATCCTCGATGCAGGCCTATCTGGACTCGGGGGCGGCCGCCTGGACGTCTGAGCCGTCTGTTGTTGCGGCTGTGGCCGCTGCCAATGAAACAACTGCCGGCTATTCCGAGGCCGAGATCATCGCCATGGATACCGCTTGGCGCGCAGAGGTCGGGACCGCCGATACCGCGCTTGTCGATAGCGTGCTTGATAACGGAACCGCTGACTTCCTGCGCCAGGTGGTGGCGGATTCTGGCGGAATCATTACCGAAATCATCCTGATGGATGCGCAGGGCCTGAACGTTGCCGTCAGCCACGTGACATCTGACTACTGGCAGGGCGATGAAGCCAAGCACCAGGAGACCTACGGCGTCGGCCCCGATGCCGTCCATTTCGGTGACGTCGAACTGGATGAATCGAGCCAGCGGTATCAGGGCCAGATCTCCTTGACGCTGGTGGACCCGGAAACCGGTGATGCCATTGGCGCCGTGACCATTGGGGTCGACGCGCAAGCCTTGCTGTAGATTGCCTGCCTTTTCTCTTCCGAAGGAGTGTCTGATGGCCATTTCGACTATGCTAAAAGGGCTTGAAAAGTCCTTGTTCTTGAGGGTGCTGGCGCTGTCCGCGTTGTCCACTGTCATTATTGTCGTTGCGGCTATCGGGTTCTCCGTATGGCAGACAAGTCAGATCGCACGTGAAGGTGTGGTCAACTTGGCCGAAAGCGCCGTGGGCAACTCGGCTGGTCAACTTGGGCCTCATATGCGATTCGGGAATGCTGAAGCCGTCCAGACCGAGCTTGAGCGGCACGCAGTTTTGGCGGCTGACAACTTCGTCGCAATTGTTGCCGTGGATGTGTCTGGCGTTCCGATCGCTTCTGTCGGGGACGCAACCGCCCACGGCCTGGTGGACCTTGGCGCCGAAGTGCTGACGTCAGGCACCCGACAAACCGCCGGCCAGGGTTACATCGTGGCAGAGCCGGTCTTTTTCGATAATAATGGACCACCGGTGGGCGCCATCGCGATCGTATGGTCCCCGAACGCGGTGTTGGCGAAGCTCGCCGTGCAACGTGCCATCGCAATTGCCGTCCTGATACTCGTGTTCATCGCGATCCTGGCGCTGATGAAGCGCAACTTGCAGAAGACGTTGCGTGTCCCGATCACGCAGGTTGAACAGGCCGTCACAGGCCTGGCCGAAGGGGACTATGACAAGACGGTTCCCCTGCAAGACCGGGCGGATGAAATCGGGGCGATTGCTGGCGCTTTGGAAACCCTGCGCGCCCGTCTGAGCGACGCCAAAGCCGACGAGGCGCGACGCGAAGAGGCAAGGCACGTTCAGACCATTGTCGTGGACCGTCTGGCGGAAGCGATGACTGCCCTGTCGGATGGGGATCTGACCCACCGCATCGACGACGACATGACCGAGGCCTATGAACGCTTGCGCATGGATTACAACGCTGCCGTACAACGCATGGCGCAGGTGATTGGTGAGGTTTCTTACAACGTCAATTCGGTCGCGCGGGGCTCTAAGGCCATTTCTCAAGGCTCCGATGACCTCGCCAGCAGGACCGAGCAACAGGCCGCAGCGCTGGAACAGTCCGCAGCTGCAATCGGCACGCTCACCGAGTCGGTGCAGAACACTGCGCAAGAGGCGCGAGATGTGGAAGCAGTGGTCTTGAATGCCTGCGCCACGGCCGAAAGCAGTGGGGCGATCGTGCAATCCGCGATGAACGCCATGACGGATATCGAGGGGTCCTCGGCTCAGGTTTCGCAGATCATCGGGCTGATCGATGAGATTGCATTTCAGACCAATCTGCTTGCATTGAACGCCGGCGTGGAAGCCGCCCGCGCCGGAGAGGCGGGCCGCGGTTTCGCGGTTGTCGCATCGGAAGTGCGCGCGTTGGCGCAGCGTGCATCGGACGCTGCCATGCAGATCAAGACGTTGATCGGGCAATCGTCGTCACAGGTCCAGACCGGGGTCGAGCTTGTCGGGAATGCGGGCAAGGCGCTGGAAGAAATCTCCAGGCAGGTGGCGTCAATTTCGTCACATGTATCAAGCATCGCCCAGGAAGCGGTGGGGCAGGCCACCGGATTAGGTGAGATCAATGAGGCCGTCTTAAGCCTGGATCAGGTGACTCAAGAGAACGCCGCAATGGTGGAGGAAAGCAACGCCGCCGCCCACGCGCTTTCCGGAGAGGCGCATACGATCGCAGAGTTGGTGGCAGTGTTTCGGGTCAGTCAGACCGGGGCCCTCACGGGGGACGATTCCAGCGACGCGGGATCTGATCTTCAGGTCGCAGTGGCGGGTCAGTGATCCCCACCGACACAAAGATAACCGTTCAGATCAAGGGAAGAAGAATGGTGAGCCCTGCAGGATTCGAACCTGCGACAAATTGATTAAAAGTCAACTGCTCTACCAACTGAGCTAAGGGCCCGCTCAAGGGCCGTTGCTTAGGGGGGTGCTGGTGACTCGTCAAGTCAAAATCCCGGACGATTTTTCCAACGGGCCGGGAAAGCGCCGATCAGGTCTTTGAACTGTGCGTGGCTTCTTCTATATGCGGCAAATGCCTGATCATAACTCATATCCCGGCCTGCCGTTCCTGAAGATGCACGGCCTTGGCAACGATTTCGTCGTGATCGACGCGCGCGGAACCAAGCGGGCGGTGACGCCCGTCTTGGCGCGGGCGCTGGGGGATCGGCATCGCGGCGTGGGTTTTGACCAGCTTGCCGTGATCGAAGCGGGCACAGATTGCGACCTGGCGCTTACGTTCTGGAATGCCGATGGCTCGACGGCGGGGGCGTGTGGCAACGCCACCCGCTGCATTGCCCGCCGAGAGATGGAGCTGACCGGCAAGCACCGCATCACGCTGCGCACCGAACGCGGGTTGTTGGAAGCTGTGGACGCAGGCAATGGGCTGACGTCGGTCAACATGGGCCAGCCGGTGATGACCTGGAAGGACATCCCCCTGAAGGGCGCCTGCGACACGCTGAGTTTGCCGATTGACGGCGTCCCGGTGGCGACGGGAATGGGCAACCCCCATTGCACCTTCTTTGTGGAAGACGCCGATGCGGTCGATCTGGAAGGCCTTGGCGCGAAGTTCGAACATCACCCCCTTTTCCCTGAGCGTACCAATGTGCAGTTCGCCCATGTGATCGGCCCCGATCACCTGCGGATGCGGGTGTGGGAACGGGGGGTTGGGGTGACGCTGGCCTCGGGCTCGTCGTCTTGCGCGGTGGCCGTCGCGGCGGCACGGCGGGGGCTGACCGGGCGCAAGGTGCGCCTGACGCTCGACGGCGGTGAGATCGCTATTGATTGGCGCGCAGACGGCGTCTGGATGACAGGGGCCACGGCCCACGTCTTCAGTGGTGAATTGACACCCGCATTCCTTGACTCGTTGCCTTCGGATCCCGGGGGATGAGCGCGCCCGTCTTCCATACGCTCGGCTGTCGCCTCAACGCCTATGAGACCGAGGCGATGCGCGAGATGACCGCGCAAGCCGGGCTGCAAGACGCCGTGGTGATAAACACCTGCGCCGTGACGGCCGAAGCCGTGCGCAAGGCGCGTCAGGAAATCCGCAAATTGCGCCGCGATAACCCTGCTGCGAAGCTGATCGTCACCGGCTGCGCCGCCCAGACAGAGCCCGCGACGTTCGAAGCGATGGCAGAGGTCGACCTGGTCCTCGGCAATTCCGAGAAGATGGACCCCGCCACGTGGGCCGCCCCGGACTTGATCGGCGAGACCGAGAAGGTGCGCGTCGACGACATCATGTCGGTACGCGAAACGGCCGAGCATCTGATCGACGGTTTCGGCACGCGAAGCCGCGCCTACGTGCAGGTGCAAAACGGCTGTGACCATCGGTGTACCTTCTGCATTATCCCCTATGGGCGTGGGAATTCACGCAGCGTGCCTGCGGGTGTTGTGGTGGACCAGATCAAGCGGCTTGTGGACCGTGGGTTCAACGAGATCGTCTTGACGGGCGTCGACATGACCTCTTGGGGCGCGGACCTGCCCGCCACGCCGAAACTCGGTGATCTGGTGCTGCGCATTTTGAAGCTGGTGCCGGACCTGCCGCGCCTGCGGATCAGCTCGATCGATAGCATCGAAGTGGATGACGCGCTGATGCAGGCCATCGCGACAGAGCCGCGCCTGATGCCGCATCTCCACCTCAGCCTGCAACACGGCGATGACCTGATCCTCAAGCGGATGAAGCGGCGCCACCTGCGGGACGATGCCATCGCGTTCTGCGAGGATGCCCGCAAGCTGCGCCCCGACATCACCTTCGGGGCGGATATCATTGCCGGGTTCCCGACCGAAACCGACGCGCATTTCGCCAACTCCCTCAAGCTGGTCCATGACTGTGACCTCACCTGGCTCCACGTCTTCCCCTATTCCCCCCGTGAAGGCACCCCCGCCGCGCGGATGCCCCAAGTCAACGGCACCGTGATCAAGGCCCGCGCCAAGCAGTTGCGACTGGCGGGAGACGCGGCTGTAGCGGCGCACCTGTCCCAACAGATTGGCCAATCCCACAGCATCCTGATGGAAAGCCCGAAAACCGGGCGGACCGAGCAGTTTACCGAAGTGAAATTCGCCACAGACCAACCCGAAGGGCACATCGTTTTCGCCCGGATCACCGGTTCAAACGGCAGGGTCCTGACGGCTGATTAGGAAATTCCCTCCCAGTCTGCTACGTTGATGCCTAAGAAATAGGCGTTTCCGACGGCGTGGCACGTTGTGCCTGCCGGGGCAGTTCCGTGAAACAAACCTGTCACATTTCAGCACTCTGGCCCGTGAAGCCTGATCCGATGCGATGCCTCACATTGTATCTTCAGTCGCTGTCACGGCCCGAAGATTTTTTGGAAGGATCAGTTTCGATGTGGAAAGCAATAGTCGGGTCAGCCTTGGTTCTGACGGTATCGGCCTGCCTCTCGGTTGGGGTCACGTTTCAAAGGTGGGTTGGCACCTACGAATATGATGGAACCACCTACCGGGTTGCCTTGGTCGCGTCAGATCGCCTGGATGGGGAAACTGCGTTGGAATACCATTTGGTGCCCGGCGATACGGTGACTTACGGACCACAGGACATGATCGCGCGATGTAGTGCGTTCGACGAGGCGAATTGGCGACAGGTTGACGTCCGCCGATGTGAGCAGCCATTTGCCCGCGCCATTGACGCGCTCGCAGGCCCCCCGATGATGGGGGGAGATGACTACTAACCGGGGGAAGTTGCACGGACCTGTCCAAACAGATAGGGCAAATCCACAACACCTTGATGGAAAGCCGAAAAAACGGTCGGACCAAGCAGATTGCAGAGGTTGTATTCGCAAAAGATCAGGCCGTGGGCCATATCTTGAACGCATGTATCAATGGGCAGTCAAAGCAAAAGCTTCTGGCGTCGTGCGCCCACCTGTAACGAGGCCAACTTTATGCATCCCAACCCAGCTTTCCGCCAAGAGCCCGCCTTCTCCAACATCGCGATGTGTCACAAACGCGGATTCGGGATGTTGTGCCTGAATGGTGATCCGGCCCCCATGATCAGTCACGTCCCGTTTTTTCTGGACCAGGCGGGGCGCATGGCGGAACTGCATCTCGTGCGCTCCAACCCGATCGCGCGGCATGTGACGCAAGCCACACCCGCAGTAATCGCGGTGAATGGCCCCGATGGATACGTGTCGCCGGACTGGTACGAGATCCCGGATCAAGTGCCGACGTGGAACTACGTCGCGATTCACCTGCGTGGCGTCCTGATGCCCATGGACGGCGATCTGATGCGTGAGCATCTGGACCGTCTGTCCGGGCATTTCGAGGGGCGCCTGGCCCCGAAGCCGGCCTGGACGACGGAAAAGATGTCCGACGACGCGCTGGATCGGATGATGCGCCAGATCCTGCCCTTCCGGCTCGAAGTGCAAGAGGTCGAGGGGACGTGGAAGCTGAACCAGAACAAGCCCGATGCCGCGCGCCAGGGCGCGGCGGAGGCGATCAAGCAATCGCCGATTGGCCATGAGGTCGAAACATTGGGGGCCTTGATGAACGGCGGCGTGCCGTCGATTGATAAGGGCGCGCCGCTGACCTACATTTAGTGCAGGCGCTCATGTAGCCGAAGGCGGTAGCGCATAAGGAGAACACTCTTATGGCTTTGAACATCCCCCCCATGGCATTCCTCGTGTTGCGCTATGGCGCGGTCGCCGTCGCTGGTTTTGCCGCCGCACGCTACGCGCCGCGCGGCACGCTCTCGCCCGCCGTGGAGGCCGAGATGGACGCCGCCCCCGATGGCGTTCAGGTGTGCCGGGCCCCCGGACAACTGGCGGCGGCGGGAAAGATCACGAAAACGCTGCGGGCGGGGCGGTTCGGGCCGCGCTTCCGCATGGATGGCACGGCGCTGGCGCGTTTGAGAATACGGCGACTCACATAGTGGAATATCGACATGATTGAACTTCTGGGCTCTGACGCCTCTCCGTTCGTGCGCAAGGCACGGGTTCTGGTGGCGGAGGCGGGCATCACCGATGTGCCTTACGTGCAGGTCACGGCCACGCCGATGGGCGGGGAAGAGCGGCTGAATTCGGCCAATCCCCTTGGCAAGATCCCCGCGCTGGTGCGCGACGGGGGCCCCACGATCTACGACAGCAATGTTGTGTGCCGCTTCCTTGATGACCGCGCGCAAGCGGGCCTCTACCCGGCAGGTCGCCTGTGGGAGACGTTGACACTGGAGGCCACGGGCGACGGCATCATGGAGGCCGCCGTGGGCATCGTCTATGAAAAGCGCCTGCGCCCGGAAGAGCTGTGGTGGAATGACTGGTTCGATGCCCAATGGTTGAAGGTCACGCGGTCACTCGATGCGTTGGAGCGTCAGTGGATGAGCCACCTCTACGGCCCGCTCGACATGGGTCAGGTCAGCGTCGCCTGCGCGCTGGGTTATCTGGACCTGCGCCATGGCGACCGCGACTGGCGCGGCGGCCGCGACGCGCTGGCGGCCTGGTACAAACGGTTTGCCGAACGCCCCTCGATGGTGGCAACCGCCCCGGAATGAAGATCTCGCTGGCAGAAACCGACGCCGCGCGGAAGGCCTGTTTCGACATCCGCCGCGCGGTCTTCATCGAGGAACAGCAGATCCCCGAGGCCGAGGAATGGGACGATCACGACGCGACATGTTTGCACTACCTTGCGGGGGAAGATGCGGGCACGGCGCGGGTGATCGCCAAGGGCTGCACCGCCAAGATCGGGCGCGTCGCGGTGATGCAGGCCCATCGCGGCACCGGGCTTGGTCTGCGCATCATGCAAACCCTGATGGAAGACGCCCGGGCGCGTGGCTTCACCCAGGCCGAGTTGGAAAGTCAGACCTACGCTGTTCCGTTCTATGCGCGGCTGGGGTTCGTCGCTGATGGGCCAGAATACGACGATGGCTCCGGCATCCTGCACCGGCTGATGCGGGTGAAGCTGTAGCCTTTCGCAGGTGTTCTCTCTACCTTCTCCAAAAGGAGCGTCCCCATGCCTCTCGGAAAGAAACTCAACGCAACCCTGCGCGCGTTCATCGCGCGTCAGCAGATGTTTTTCGTCGCCACCGCCGCGCCCATGGGCCGGGTGAACATGTCGCCCAAAGGGGCCGATAGCCTGCGCATCCTCAGCGATACCCACGTCCAGTGGCTGAACCTGTCGGGCAGCGGTAATGAGACGGCAGGGCATCTGCTGCAATCGGATCGCATGACCCTGATGTTCTGCGCCTTTGAGGGGGACGCGCTGATCCTGCGCCTCTATGGCACGGCCACGACGCTGCACCCCCGCGATGCCGGGTGGGCGGAAGCCGCCGCGCGCTTCCCCAAGATGGCCGGCACACGGCAGATCTTCGACATGGAAATCACTTCGGTGAACATGTCCTGCGGGTCCGGCGTGCCGTTCATGGACTACAAATCCGACCGGTCCGCCGTTGAGATGATCCCCTATTTTGAAGACCTCGGCCCAGAGGGCACCGAAGCCTTCTGGCGGCGCAAGAATACCGAAACCATCGACGGCCAGCCCACCGCCCTTTTCGAGGATTAGATTCAACCATGCGTCGTCCAAGGTGGCCCATTTCACCCTCTGGATGTGAAATGGTGTGAAAGTTGCGACATTTCCGCCCCTCTGTGCGCGTTTGTCCGCTGGACGCCTATAACATCAAACAGTAACAGCAGCGGTAGCGCGGCCATGGGAGGGATTCCTTGGCCCAAACCGCAAGTTTCCAGGTCCAAAGACGTTTGGATCCAGAGAGAAAGGACGCAGAGCTCGTGTCAGATACACATGATCCGTCCGGCGAACGCCGGGATTTTCTGTACTACGCCACGGCTGGCACCGGGGTGGTGGTAGCAGGCGCGGCGGCATGGCCGCTGGTGAACTCCATGAACCCTTCGGCCGACGTGCAGGCCGCAAGCCAGCTTCGGGTGGATGTATCCGGGGTCGAGCCCGGTACGCAGCTGACGGTGCTGTTTTTGGGCAAGCCGGTCTTCGTGCGTCGCCGCACCGCAGACGAGATTGCGGATTCGCAATCGGTCGACGTCAGTGACTTGGTCGACCCGGAAGCGCGCAACGCAAACATCCCTGACGGCTCCGACGCCTCGGACGCCAACCGGACGCTGCCCGACTTCTCTGGCGAGAACACCGGCGAATGGCTGGTGCAGATCGGCGTTTGTACGCACCTGGGCTGCGTGCCCATCGGTGACGGTGCTGGTGACTTCGGCGGGTGGTTCTGCCCTTGCCACGGGTCTCACTACGACGCGGCCGGACGCATCCGTCGCGGCCCCGCGCCTGAGAACCTGCCAATTCCCGCGGCAGAGTTCATCGATGATTCAACACTTTTGCTCGGTTAACGGAGGATAAACACATGGGTGGTATTCCCCACGACCACTACGAACCGAATTCGCGCGGCGAAAAGTGGCTTCACCGCCGCTTGCCCGTTGTCGGTTTGCTTTATGACACGCTGATGATCCCGACCCCCAAGAACCTCAACTGGATGTGGATCTTCGGCATCGTGCTCGTCTTCTGCCTTGTGATGCAGATCATCACCGGCGTCCTGCTGGTCATGCACTACACGCCGCATGTCGACATGGCCTTCGCGTCGGTTGAACACATCATGCGCAACGTGAACGGGGGGTGGGCGATTCGCTACATCCACCAGAACGGCGCCTCGCTGTTCTTCATTGCCGTGTACCTGCACATCTTCCGGGGCCTCTACTATGGCTCCTACAAGGCTCCTCGTGAGGTCACGTGGATCATCGGTATGCTGATCTACGTGCTGATGATGGGCACCGCGTTCATGGGCTACGTTCTGCCCTGGGGTCAGATGTCCTTCTGGGGCGCGACCGTGATCACCGGCCTGTTTGGCGCCATTCCGTTCATCGGCGAAGGCATCCAGACTTGGCTTCTGGGCGGACCGGCCGTGGACAACGCCACGCTGAACCGCTTCCTGTCGCTGCACTATCTGCTGCCCTTCCTGATCCTGGGCCTTGTGATCGTGCACGTCTGGGCCTTCCACACCACGGGTAACAACAACCCCACCGGTGTCGAAGTGCGCCGCACCTCGAAGAAAGAAGCCGAGGCCGACACGCTGCCGTTCTGGCCCTACTTCGTGATCAAGGACCTGTTCGCGCTTGCCGTGATCCTGGTGATCTTCTTTGCCATCGTGGGCTTCATGCCGAACTACCTGGGCCACCCCGATAACTATATCGAGGCCAACCCCCTGGTGACGCCCGCGCACATCGTGCCCGAATGGTACTTCCTGCCGTTCTACGCGATCCTGCGTGCGTTCGACGGCGAGGTCTGGGTCGTGATCGCGGCGGACTTCCTGACCGGCGGTATCGTCGACGCGAAGTTCTTTGGCGTGATCGCCATGTTCGGCGCCATCATCGTGATGGCACTGGCCCCATGGCTGGACACCTCCAGCGTTCGGTCCGGTCGCTATCGCCCGATGTTCAAGTGGTGGTTCTGGGTCTTCGCGGTCAACTTCGTCGTGCTGACCTGGGTCGGCGCGCGCCCGGCGGAAGGGATCTACCCCTACATCGCCCTGATCGGTGCCGCTTACTGGTTCGCATACTTCCTGATCATCCTGCCGCTTCTGGGCGTGATCGAGAAGCCGCTGCCCCAGCCCGACACCATCGAAGACGACTTCAACGACCAAGTGCGCAGCCACGGCGGCACACCCGGTTCCGGTACGGCCACCGCGCCGACCCCGGCAGAATGAGAGAGGATCTGACAATGTTCAGGAAACTAGCAATCAGCGCCACCGCAGCGCTGGCTCTCTCCACCGGCGGCGCGATGGCAGCTGGTGGCGGGGGTGATATCACCAACGTGCCGTTCTCGTTCCAGGGGCCGTTCGGCACCTTCGATCAGGACCAGCTTCAGCGCGGCCTTCAGGTCTACACCGAGGTCTGCTCAGGCTGTCACGGGCTTCAGTACGTCCCCCTCCGCACGCTCGCGGATGAGGGCGGCATCGGCTGGACGATGGACGAGGTGCGCGCCTACATCGATGAAAACTTCATCGAGGTCTACGATGACGATCTCGAGGATTGGCGTGCGGCAACCCCGAACGACAACTTCCCGGCCAACGACGGCGTCGGCGCCCCTGACCTGAGCCTGATGGCAAAGGCGCGCACCGGCTTCTCTGGCCCGGAAGGTCTGGCGATCAATCCGCTGATCTTCGGTCTGGGTGGGCCCGAGTACATCTACTCGCTCCTGACCCACTATACCGGTGAAGAAGTCGAACAATACGGTGCGATCCTTTACGAGAACACCACGATGGAAGGTGGCCTGATCTCCATGGCACCGCCGCTGTGGGAAGGGGCCGTTGAATATGCCGACGGCACCGTGGCGACTGAATCGCAGATGGCCGAAGACGTATCGGCGTTCCTGATGTGGGCGGCAGAGCCGCACATGATGGCACGCAAGCAGATGGGTCTTGTTGCGGTAATCATCCTCGGCATCTTCTCGGTCCTGCTGTACCTGACCAACAAGCGCCTCTGGGCGCCGGTCAAGGCTCGCGCCAAAGGCGCGGCTCCAGCAGAATAGGGCCAAGGGTCAGCCACCCGCCGAGTAATCGGGTTTCAGGGTTTGAACATCAAAGCGCGCTCTCAGGTCTGAGGGCGCGTTTTTTCGTGGGTGCAGGCCGGGGGGCGTTTCAAAATACGTTCACGGCGTATTTTGTTTGAAATCAATTACTTGAGGGTGTGCTCAAGCTTGAGCACCCCTACATCCACGGCTCCAGCGGCCCATTTCGGTCCCGGATCGCCTGTTTCAGGGGGGCGTCCAGCACCACTTTTCCGGCGTCCAGAAGCACCACCCGGTCACACAGTTTTTCGGCGTCCCGCAAGTCATGCGTCGCCATGATCAGCGTCTGCCCGGTCTCCTCGCACAGGGTGCGGACCAGCCCCAACATCTCCCGCCGCAATCCGGGGTCGAGCGCGGAAAACGGCTCATCCAGAAGCGCAATCGGCTTGTCCCGCAACAGCATCCGCGCCAGCGCAACGCGGCTTTGCTGTCCGCCCGAAAGCTCGGACGGCATCCGGTCGCTCATCCCGTCCAGCTCAACCTTCGCCAACGCCTCCAGCACGCGCGCGCGGTCTTCGGGTGTCAGCCTGAGGTTCGGCGCGATCCCAAGCGCGATGTTGTCCGAGACGTTCAGATGCGGAAACAGGTTCCCGTCCTGAAACAGGATCGAGATCGGACGATCCGCAACCGGCGCCTTTGTAACGTCCACTCCTGCCATGGTGATGCGCCCTGCATCCGGCCAAAGGAACCCCGACAGCGTTGAAAGCAGCGTTGATTTTCCGCTGCCCGACGCGCCCATCAACGCCACGCGAGCGCCCTTGGGGATCGTCAGATCGGCCGCCAGCGTGAAGCTGCCCTGGGTTACGCGGATTCCTTCAAGACGCAGCATTCACGCGGCCCCCCCGGTCAAACATCCAGAACATCCCCAGCGACAGGGCCATGAGCAGCACCGCCGCACCCTGGGCGTCGTTGGTGCGGTACGAACCGAACAGGCGGTACATCTCAAGGGGCAAGGTCTCTTGCCCCTGGGCCGAGAACAGCGCGATGACACCAAGGTCGCCCATGGAAAACGCCGCCGCCAGACCTGCGCCAAATCCAAGCGGGCGCCGCAGGCGCGGCAGGATCGCGTGGCGCAACCGGGCCATGCCCCCCATGCCAAGCGCATCGGCAAGGCGACCCTGGGTGGCCTCTGCCTGCACCGCCGCCGGGATGAGCGCGCGCAACAGGAACGGCAGCGCCACCAGCGCGTTCACAAGGCCGGTGATCGGCAGCGACAGCGCCACGGGGTCGGCCACGGGGAAGATCAGGATGAAAAGGCCCGTGCCCACGACCAGCGGCGATACTGCGATGGACAGCAGGCCAACGCCTTCCAGCCCCGCACGCGAGGCCTTGCCCGCGATCAGAAGCGCGATGGGCAGGGCCAGTGTCACAGCCAGCGCGGTAGAGGCCAGCGCCAGGAGGATGGACCGCAGGGCGGCCTCCCACGTCGACGGGGGCAAGCCCGAGATGGCGCCAATGCCTTGGCCGGTGACAGCGGCCAGCGGCAGCAGCAGAAACACCCCGGCGGTGACAAGGGCGGCGCGGTCCAACAAGCGCGCAAGGGGGCTGTCGCCGGGCCAGTGCATCGCAGGCCGGTCCAGCCCGCCGCCAAAGTTCGCGGCAGAAGCAAAGCGCCAGGCGATCGCCCCGGCACCAACGCAGATGGCGACCTGGATGACGCCCAGAAGCGCCGCGCGCCCAAGGTCGAAATCGAACTGGAAGGCTTGGTAGATGGCAAGTTCCACCGTCGTGGCAGAGGGGCCTCCGCCTAGGATCAGTGCGACCGCAAAGCTGGTGGTGCAGATGAGAAAGATCACAAGGGCCGCGCCGGGCAGCGTGGCTCGCAGAAGCGGCCCCTCGAAATGACGGCGCATGTCGGAGGCGGTGAAGTTCAGTGAATGGGCAAGGCGGATGCGTTCAGCCGGGACGGCAAGCCAGGCCTGCAACAAAAGCCGCGTGGCCAGCGGCAGGTTCAGGAACACATGGGCCAGGACAACACCGGTCAGGCCATAGATCTCGATCGTGCCCGCGCCGATGGCCTCCAGCGCCGCATTCAGCCAGCCCGCACGCCCGAAGATCGCCAGAAGCCCCATGACAGCGACGATCACCGGCAGGATGAACGGCGCCCCCATAAGTGAGATATACGCGCCGCGCCCGCGAAACCGCCGCCGCGCCAGCGCGCGGGCCACGGGTATCGCGGCAAGACAGGACACCAGCGCCGACAGCACCGCTTGCAGCAGCGTGAAGCGCACGGCGGCCCAGTCGGCGGCGCGCAGGCCGGAAAACCCCTCGGCCCGGTAAATCACCGCGCCAAGGGGCCCCAGGATCGTCAGAATGACCAGCACGACAAACGCCCCGCCGATCATCTGCGTCAGCGTTATTGGCTGAGCGCGTTTTGCCATATGGCCAATGCCTCGTCACGGGCGCTTGCGGCGTCTTCCGGTGTGAAGATCAGCGCGGCCGAGGGCTGCATCAGGGTCTCGAACCCTTCGGGCAGATCTTCGGCGGGCAAGGCGGCGGGGTACATCCAATTGGTTTCAGGGATGACATTCTGGAACGCGGGCGAGACCATGAACTCCATGAACTGCTGCGCCAATGCAGGCGTGTCGGCGGTCTGCAAGATGCCGCCCACTTCGATCTGCATGTAGTGCCCTTCGCTGAACAAGGCGGCGTCGTAGCTGTCGTCTTCCTCGGCGATCAGGTGGTAGGCCGGTGAGGTGGTGTAGGACAGCACCATGTCGGCCTCACCCTCCAGGAACAGGCCATAGGCCTCGGACCAGCCCGGCGTCACGGTGACGATGTTGTCGGCCAGGCCTTCCCAGATCGCGGCGGCCTCGTCGCCGTAGGCGTTCTGCACCCACATCAGCAGGCCCAGACCGGGCGTAGAGGACCGCGGATCCTGGATCACGATGGACGCGTCAGACGCGGCCAATTCCTCGAAGCTGCCGGGCACGTCGTCCATATCGGCGCGGTGCACAAAGGCGAAATAGCCCCAGTCGAACGGCAGGAAGTGCGGGTTGTTCCACGCGATGGGCAGGGTAAGGCCCTCGGGCGTCACACCATGTTCGGCCATCAGGCCCGCTTCCACGGCGGCTGTCATCAGGTTGGTGTCCAGGCCCAGGACGATGTCCGCGTCGGAACGTGCGCCTTCCAGCCGCAAGCGGGCCAGTAGCGCCGCGCCGTCACCGGTGCTGGTGAATTGCAGATCGCAGGCGCAGAGTTCTTCAAAGGCGAATTCGACGCCGGGGCCGGGGCCCCATTCGGAATTGAAGCTGTCATAGGTGTAGACCGTCAAGACGGGGGTCTGCGCAGAGGCAGCCCCGGTCAAAAGGGTCAGACCCGCAGCGATGATGGTGGTATTGGTGAGGTTCATGGCTCACTCCTCCAAAGCTAGGGGCGAAGTGAAGTTCGAAGGTTTTCTACCCGCGATACCTTCCCTCCGCCGGTGTTAACCGGTTCAGGTTCAACGGGTCAGCTTTCGCTATCTCAGCCATGCGTATCCTTGGATACGCGAGGCCCCCCGAGGTGCGCCAAGACGTAGGGCAATGCGCAGGGCGCGGCAAGCTTCATGGAAGAGTGGGCGCGATGGAAGAACGGGCGGCTTGGCAAAAGGGCGCGGCCCAGATAATCGGGGAGGCATGAGCATGAATTCTTTCGGTCACCTGTTCCGCGTCACCACCTGGGGCGAAAGCCACGGGCCTGCCTTGGGGGCGACGGTTGACGGCTGCCCCCCCGGGGTTGAGGTCGACGCGGCGTCGATCCAGCATTGGCTGGACCGGCGCAAGCCCGGCCAGAACAAGTATACGACCCAGCGGCGTGAAGCCGATGAGGTAGAGATCCTGTCAGGCGTCTACGACGGGCGCAGCACCGGCACGCCGATCCAGCTGATGATCCGCAACACCGATCAACGGTCCAAGGACTATGGCGATATCGCCGAGAAATTCCGCCCTGGCCATGCCGACATCACCTATTGGCAGAAGTACGGGATCCGCGATCCACGCGGCGGCGGGCGGTCATCGGCGCGCGAAACGGCGGCGCGGGTCGCTGCGGCTGGCGTGGCGCGGCTGGCGCTGGGGGCGCTGGCCCCGCAGGTGAAAATCAGCGGCTACATGGTGCAGATGGGGCCGCACGGGATTGACCGGAATCGGTTCGATCTGGCGCAGATCGAAGAGAACCCGTTCTGGGTGCCCGACGCACAGGCGGCGTCCGATTGGGCCGATTACCTCGATGGTTTGCGCAAATCCGGCGACAGCGTCGGCGCGGTGATCGAAGTGCGTGCCAGCGGGCTTCCTGCAGGTCTTGGCGCGCCGATCTATGGCAAGCTGGACACCGATCTGGCCGCCGCGATGATGAGCATAAACGCCGTGAAAGGGGTTGAGATCGGCGACGGCATGGCCGCTGCCGCGCTGACCGGGTCGGCCAATGCCGATGAGATTTTCATGGGCGCGGATGGGCCTGAATATTCCTCCAACCATGCGGGCGGTATCCTTGGGGGGATTTCCACCGGGCAAGACGTTATCGTGCGTTTCGCCGTGAAGCCGACGTCCTCGATCCTGACGCCGCGCGCGACGATCACCAAGGCGGGCACACCGGCCGAGATCATCACCAAAGGCCGCCACGATCCCTGTGTGGGAATCAGGGCGGTGCCGGTGGGTGAAGCGATGATGGCCTGCGTGCTTTTGGACCACATCCTGCTCCAAAGGGGGCAAATCGGTGGCACGGTCGGCGAAACACGGGGCAAAATCGGGTAAGGTTTTGTTAACCCTTAAGTGGTTTTCCGCCTAATCCATGCGATATCGGCGGTTTGGTGCAAAGTGCCAAACAATGTGGCAAAACTGTCCAATCCTCGCCTTTTTTCAGCCACATTTCGCCAAAAATAAGGCTGTGCTGGGGAAATTAGCATTGGATGTCTGATGGGGCAGAAGGCTCAAACAGATCGGTCGCCGCGCGGCCATATAACGATTGATTGGATGGTGCTCGCCGTGGCGTGTATTGCCATCCTGTTCCTTGTAGGAACCATGTGGCGCACCGCCGTTGACGCAGATTCGGTCACCGCGACGGGCTATCGGGAGTTGCGCGGCGATGACACGCTGCTTGCATTCCAGGACTTCAGTTTTGACGCCGACGGATGGACGCCCGCGTCGGTAAGTGACCGCCTGCCGGGCCTTGGCCCTGTCCTTGGTCCTTTCGGGGTCGAGCCTGTGCAGCGCTCATTCCCGATGCCCGCAGATGCCACGGCAGCGCAGGTGACGTTCGATCTGCATCTGGTGGGCGACTGGGCCGAGCAAGGGGCGTTTCATATCGCGTTGGGCCGGACCGAGGTGCTGACCGTCAGCCTGTCGGATTCTGCCGACCTTCGCGATGTGGATCTTCACGCCGCAGAGATGGATGGGCTGAGCGTTGCCGTGCAAAGCACCTTCGTCAGTCCGCGCCGGGCTGAGGCAACCCTGCCCGGCGCTAGTGATGATTTCGTGACTCTTCGCGTTCACTTGGGCGTGGAGCAGCCCGACGAAACGCTGACGCTCCGCCTGCAGGGGGATGCGGAAGGGGAGGCACGCTGGACCCTCGACAACCTGACGGTTGTCGCCAACAGCGGCGACGGGGTCATGCGGCGCTGACCGTTTGGCTCAAAGTCCGGTATCGAGCAGCGCGCGAATATCGGCCTCTCGCGTGCCGGCCACGACGCGGCCGACTTCCACGCCATCGCGGAACATCACCAAGGTCGACCGGCGCGGCACGTTAAGGGATGTTGCCAGGTCGCCGCTGCCGTATTGATCCCAATCGACCCGGTAGAAGGTGATATTCGCGTCATAGGCCGGGTTTGCGTCGCGCAGGGCGTTGATCGTGCGTTCCTGACTGCGGCAGGTGGAGCACCAATCGGCGGCGAAATCGACGAACACCGTATCGCCCGCGTTGATTGCTGCTTCGGCGGTGCCGGGGGAATAGGCGATCATCTCGGCCATGGCGGTGACGGGTGCCAGCGCGAGTGCGGCGGCGGACAGGATAAGAGTACGGCGGTTCATGGGAAACTCCGGGCGTTAAAGGGTGACGGAAAGATCTTGTAGCCAGATCGGCATACGGTCGAGCAGCCAGATCTCGGCCATCAGATGCCAACGCATATAGATGGCGAGACCGACGAGGAAGAACACGGCCCCAAGGAACGGGCGAGAGGCCTGCGCGAAGGCGCGCAGCGTGCCCATGCGTTTTTGCAAGGCAGCGCGCGCGCCATAGCCGAGGGTGACGATGATGGTGCCGATGCCAAAGGCGAAGGCGAGCATGATGAAGAAGGCGCGCAAAAGCTCTTCACCCTGGGACGCGAGCGATATGGCAGAGCCCAGGACGGGACCGACGCAGGGGCTCCAGACGGCGCCCAGAAGAAGGCCGCCCAGGAACTGACCCTGCCAGCCGTCGGTCTGCATGTCGCGCATGCCGTCGTCGGCGCGGGATGCGACACCTGCGGTGGCAGTGGCAAACCGGGCCGAGAGTTGCGGGATCATCAGAACCGCGCCGAAGACCATCATCAGGATCGCACCGGCCTGGCTGACGGTTTCCTCGCGCAGGCCCACAAGGTGGCCCGCCGCGATCACGCCGAACCCGAGGGTGACGAAGGCCAAGCCCATGCCCCCTGCAAGCGCAAGGGGGCCATAGCGGCTGGATTGCAGCGACCCCGCCAAGACGATTGGCAGAACCGGCAGCACGCAGGGGTTGATCAGGGTCAGAAGCCCGGCGGCATAGGCGAGAATGAATTCCATGGGGGACGTGATGCCGCACCCGGTGTCACCTGTCACTTAAACCGTTCGTGAGCGGTCAGCCCTTTATCCGCGCCCGCTGCACCGCAAGGATGCCCGCCGCGATGATTGCCACGCCCAGGGCGTCGATCCAGCTGAGCGCCTCGGATAACAGAAGATAGGCGATGGCGACGCCGAACACGGGGTTGAGGAAGTGGTAGGTCGCCGCGCGCGTGGCCCCGATGCGGCCCACCAGCAGGAACCAGATCAGCGTGGCGGCCAGACCGGGCATCAGCGTGGTGTAGATGAACGCAAGGATGAAGGGGGTGGTCCACTCAACGGTAAGGGTCTCGAACGCCAGCGCAGGGAACAGCAGGGCAATGGCCCCCACGATCATCTGGAGCCCGACGATCATCAAAAGGTTGCCGCCGTCGCTGGACGCGCTTTTGACCGTCAGTGTCGCAGCGGTCAGCGCCACGGCGGCGATCAGACACAGGACGATGCCATAGGGGTCCGCGCCGCCACCAAAGCGCTGGGCCATGATCAGGGCCACACCGGCGAAACCGGCGACCATGCCCGCGATCCCCATCAGGGGCAGACGCTCCTTGAAAATCGTCCAGTTCGCCAGGGCGACCAGCAACGGCATGGTGGACGCGATGATCGCCGCCACAGACGCCTCGATCGTTTGCATCGCCACGAAATTCAGGCCCAGGTAGATCGCGTTCTGGCACAGGCCGAAGATCAGAACCGCGCGCCATTGGTTGCGCGTCAGGTTGAAGCGTTGGCCCAGGGCCAGCGCGATGGAGATGCCGATAAGACCGGAAATCAGGAACCGGGCAGAAAGGGAATAAAGCGGCGGCGCGGCTTCTACGATGATGCGGGCCGATGTGAAGGCAGATGACCAAATCAGGGCAAACGTCAGCCCCATCACCACCGCGCGCACGTCCATCATCTTGACCCTTCGCATGAAAAAAGGGCCGCGCCCTGTTGGCGCGACCCTTTCATGTCTTCAGGTGGACGACAATTAGCCGTTCACGGAATCTTTCAGGGCCTTGGCGATGGTGACTTTCACCTGCTTGTCGGCCTCTTTCTTGATCTGCTCGCCCGTGGCGGGGTTGCGGACCATACGCTCGGGCCGCTCGCGGCAGTAGACTTTGCCGATGCCTGGGATGGTCACGGCGCCGCCGTTTGCGACTTCTTTGGTGATCACGGCCGTCACTGCATCCAGTGCTGCGCCCGCGGCTTTCTTGTCGCCGCCCATCTCGTCGGCCAAAGCGGCGACGAGTTGTGTCTTGGTCATGGGTTTGGTTGCCATGTGCTTATTCTCCTGCTGTCTATCCCCCGAGCCCTTGGGCCGGTTGGCGCGAAACTAACCGTGTTTAGTAGCCCCACACAACGGATCAAAACGCGTTTTCCTTGAAAAATATGGGCTAAGAGCGTTTTTCTGCCCTCAAAGGAAGGCGGTTTCCTCAAAAGAGCGCAATTTTCGGCTGTGCAGGCGCGCCAAAGGCATCTCGCGAAGCTGTTCCATGGCGCGAATTCCGATCTGTAGATGCCGCGAAACCTGATCCTTGTAGAAGTCCGACGCCATGCCGGGCAGCTTCAATTCGCCATGGAGCGGCTTGTCAGAGACGCACAAAAGCGTGCCGTAGGGCACCCGGAAGCGGAAGCCGTTGGCGGCAATGGTGGCCGATTCCATGTCCAGCGCCACGGCACGAGACTGCGACAGGCGCTGCACGGGACCGGATTGATCGCGCAATTCCCAGTTGCGGTTGTCGAAACTGGCGACGGTGCCGGTGCGCATGATGCGTTTCAGCTCGAACCCTTCCAACTGGGTGGTGTCGGCAACGGCTTGTTCCAGCGCGACCTGAATTTCGGCGAGGGCGGGGACGGGCACCCAGACGGGCAGGTCATCGTCCAGCACCTTGTCTTCGCGCAGGTAGGCATGGGCGAGCACGAAGTCGCCCAAGCGCTGCGAATTGCGCAACCCGGCGCAATGTCCCACCATCAGCCACGCGTGGGGGCGCAGGACGGCGATGTGATCGGTCGCCGTTTTCGCGTTCGACGGGCCGACGCCGATGTTCACCAGGGTGATCCCGTTCCCGTCTTCGCGGGTCAGGTGGTAGGTTGGCATCTGGGGCATCTTTGCCGGTTGCGCGATCGGTGTTGTGGCATCGGTGATGACCGTGTTCCCGGTGGCGACAAAGCTGGTGTAGCCGCTGGCAGGATCAGCCAGTTGCGCGCGGGCGTAGGCCTCGAACTCATCGACGTAGAACTGGTAGTTGGTGAACAACACGTGGTTCTGGAAATGGCCGGGATCGGTGGCCGTGTAGTGGGACAGACGCGCCAGCGAATAATCGATGCGCTGCGCGGTGAAGGGCGCCAGCGGGCGGGCGCCGTCCTCGTAGGTGAACCCCAGGCCATTGGCGATGTCGTCATTTGTCGTTGCCAGATCAGGAACATCGAAGACATCGCGCAGGATGAAATTCCCGGCACCTTCCTGCGGCACGGTGATCGTGGTGTCATTGGCGACGGCGAAGTGTACCGGCATCGGTGTCATGGACGGGCCGACAAAAATGCTGACGCCGTGGTTCTGCAAAAGCAGATCGATCTGCTGTTGCAGGTAATTTTCAAACAGGTCGGGCCGGGTGATCGTGGTGGCGTAGGTGCCGGGCTCGGACACATGGCCGAAGCTGAGGCGGCTGTCGATGGTGGCGAAAGACGTCGTGCGCAGGCGGATCTCGGGGTAATAGGCGCGGTAGCGCGTGCCCTCGGGCGCGGCACTGGTCAACGTTTCCGCAAAGCGATCACAAAGGAACTGCGTCGCCTCGGTGTAAAGCTTCTGCAACTCGGCCACGGCTTGGCCTGCATCGGTGAAGGCGGTGGGCTCCCCATGGTTTGGGGTCTCGATATGGAGGGGGGTGTGGGTGTTCATTCGTCCTCGTTCAAATGGGGCTCGTTCAAATGCGGCTCGATTACATGGGGCTCGATTACATGGGGGTAGCTTTCGCGCAGGATGGCGACGCCCTCATCGCCCAAAATCTCGCGGAGCTCTTTGGTTATCATATAGGGGTTCTCGGCGGTCATGCCGGGAATTGTTGCGGGGTCCGGCGGCGGGATCATCTCGTCCAGCCAGTCGCGGATCGGATCGGGGGCGGTGTTGGGCGGGATGGTGATGCCCAGTTCAGACGCGCGCTGGGGGATGGTGACGTGGAACGTTGCCTCAAGGAACGCGCGGAAGGCGGCGGGCAGCAGCGGCGGGTCGGCCATATCGTGGTGGGCCTGGTCCCTGGCGGTCATTGTCGGATCAAGAAGCGCGCCGGGTTCGGCGTAGCCGATGGCCAGGAATTGCAGCGCGACAAGGGGATCATCGGTCAGCACATGGGGAATGCCGTGGTTGAAGACCACGCAGTGTTGGGTATCGGAAGCATCGGCCCACAGCGCCAAGGTGCCGCCATCGCCTGCGATCTTGGCGATAGAGGCGATGCGGGATGTGACCTCGGCGGGAGGGTCATGGAAGGGGGGGCCCGCCTCATGATGGAACAGGACGAAGCTGGCACCGGGCGCATCGCGCAGGTCGGGCGGGTAGATGCCAAGGAACGGCTCGCCGCCATGGGTGAAGGTGCCGCCATGGCCCTGGGCCTCCAGCCAGTCCAACGTCCGGGCGATGGGGTCAGGCAGATGGAGGGCGGGGGGCAGGGCCGCGCGGACATCGCCCGAGAAGCTCATGGGCTCACGCCTTCCAGAACGGGCGTGAGCTGGAACGTGCGCACGTCGACAAGGCCAAGGTCCGAGATGCGGAGTTCCGGGATCACCACAAGCGCCAGCAGCGAATGCTGCATGTAGGCGTTGTTCAGCGTGCAGCCAGCGGCCTGCATCGCGTCGACCAGTTGCGTGACGTTTGCGGCGACTTCCGCTGCGGGACTGTCGGACATCAGACCGGCGATGGGCAGTTCCACCAAGGCTTTCTCTGTGCCGTCCTGCCACAACGTGACCCCGCCGCCAACGTCACCCAAGCGCATGGCCGCTTTGGCCATCATCTCGCGACAGGTCCCCACGACGATCATGTGGTGGCTGTCATGGGCGACGGTGGAGGCCATGGCCATGCCGGGGCCGTAGCCGAAGCCGGAGACAAAAGCATTGGTGACGCCGCCGGTTGCGCGGTGCCGTTCCACAAGGGCGATCTGGGCAATGCCATCCGGCTCCACGATGCCGGCGCGGACGGGCAGGTCCATCACCAGCGCCTTGGTGGGCGCCTGATTTTCCACCACGCCGATGACATTGGCCGTGACTTGCGCGGCATCGGATCGGATCTCGAAATCCGCTGCTGTCAGCGCCTTGCCAAGGTTGACGGATTGGCGCGTATCCTCGGGCCAATCCAGATGGGGGCACTGAGCAAGGCAGATGCCGCCCTCGGCCACCTTCACACCGCGCCCGTAGACGACCTCGATCGGCAGGGTCTTCAGATCAGACGTCACGATCATGTCCGCGCGCCTGCCCGGCGCGATCTGGCCAAGTTCCCGCTCCAGCCCGAAGTGGGTGGCGGTGTTGATCGTGGCCATTTGCAGGGCAATCAGCGGATCACATCCACAGTCAATCGCATGGCGCACGGCGCGGTTCATGTGGCCGTCTTCCACCAGCGTCTTGGCGAAGCAATCGTCGGTGCAGATGATCATGTTGCGCGGATCAAGGCCGCGTTCGGTGATCGTGGTGATCTGCGATTCAATATCGTACCAGGCGGAGCCGAGCCGGATCATCGCCCGCATCCCCTGCCGCATCCGGGCCATGGCATCGGTTTCACTGGTGCCTTCATGGTCATCGGCAGGGCCACCGGCGGCATAGGCGTGGAAGGCAGGCCCCAGATCCGGTGAGGCATAATGCCCGCCCACGGTCTTGCCCGCCGCCTGCGTTGCGCCGATCTCGGCCAGCATCTGTTGCGACCCGTTCACGACGCCGGGGAAATTCATCATCTCTCCCAGGCCCACGATGCCGGGCCATTCCATCGCTTCGGACACGTCATCGGGGCCGATCTCGAAGCCTGTCGTCTCCAACCCCGGCGCAGACGGCGCGCAGGAGGGCATCTGGGTGAACACGTTGATCGGCTGCATCAACGCCTCGTCATGCATCAGGCGCACCCCGCGCAGGCCGAAGACGTTGGCGATCTCGTGGGGGTCGGTGAACATCGACGTCGTCCCATGGGGGATCACGGCGCGGGTAAATTCGGCAGGCGTCAGCATTCCCGATTCAATATGCATATGCGCGTCGCACAGGCCGGGGATCAGGTAGCGGCCCGCCAACTCCTCCACCAAGGTGCCCTCGCCGACACAGTGGCTGGCGTCGGGGCCGACATAGGCAAAGCGGCCATGCTTGATGGCAACGTCCCAGCCCTCCATCACTTCACGGGTCTGCACGAGCACGACGTTTGCCCCCCGGATCACCAGATCAGCGGGGGCACGGCCTGCGGCTACGGCAACGAGGTCGCTGGCGACGTCTTGCCAAGTTGGGAATGTAACGGTGTTTGCTGACATGTCCCAATTTGGCAGAGGCCAAGGGACGCCGCAAGAGACGTTTCTATGACACCATCGCGGCGATGACGCCAAAACCAAGCGTGTAGGCAAGGATCAGCAGGATGAACGGCCAGTGACGTCCAAGGAATTCCCTGCGCAGCCACCAGCGCGCGCGGCGGTTGGCCTTCTGGGTGTCGCGTCCCAACGTGCGGCCACGGTCGGTCAGCGTATAGACCCATCCGGTGGCAAGCGCGCCCGCGACGAACGCGATGCCGATCAGGATTTCCAGAACTGTCACGGGCGCAGGCGTGCCGCGAAAAGGCCCTCGTAGATGGGCAGGGCCTCGTCCAGCAACGCGCGATGCTCTGGGGCGACCGTGGGCAATGGCCCCTCTGCCGCCGCGAACCCGGAAGAGCGGTGGACAGCATCGTACCAATGCTGCGCCCATACGCCGTCAAAGGGTTTGGAGCCTGCGGGCCAAGACAGCATGGCAGGATCGAAGGGCAGGTCAATGACCTCACACAGGGCGCGCAGCATCGCCTCGGGGTCGGCGCGGATGTCGGCGCTGTCGATGACGGGGCCGGGAAGGGCGGCGTAAATCCGTTGGGCTTGCGCGAACCCGATGTCGTCCAGCGTCACCTCGGGCACCGCGCGCTTGGCGGTGTAGCTTGCGATCACGCGGGCAGGGTGGCGCAGCAGATGGACGTTCGCAAAACCCTCGGCCCACCCCAAATCGCAGCCAGGCAGCATGTGATGGGTCATCAGCTTCAGGTATTGAACCGGCCGCGATGGCTTTGCCAGAATGCGTTCTACCACGGCGCCGAATTGGGGCGGTTGAGACGCGAGGATCTCGCGGCGCATCGGGTGGTCCAGTCCCGTTTCCGCCAGGTAGGCGGCGTAGAACGGCTCATCCCAGGCCTCGCAATCGGCGCGGTTGCCGAAGGCGTACATCATGGCGGTCGACAGGTTGCGTGGTCCGGACCACATGGCAATGCGCATCATTTTGGGTCCTCTTGGGCCGTTCATTTCCTCGTGAGATCACACCCGTGGTGGTTGCAATGCAAGCCCGCGATGGGCGAGCGTTGTGCCAACATCCGGAGGTCCCTATGCCCAGAAGCCCAATCCGCGAGTCGATCAAGGTCTTTACCCTGTCCATGGCGATCCTTGCCGGCCTTGCCCTGTCCGGTACGCGCGCCCACGCCGAAGACATCCGCACCGCTGTTTTGGCAGGGGGCTGCTTCTGGTGCGTCGAAAGCGATTTTGAGCGTGTCGATGGCGTGATCGAGGTCGTGTCGGGCTTTGCGGGTGGCTCGGTGCCGAACCCTGATTACCGCGATGTGGTACGCGGCGGGACCGGGCACCTGGAGGTCGCGGAAATCACCTATGACGCTGATGTTCTGCCCTATGCAGGGCTGTTGCGCCTGTTTTTGCGGTCCATCGATCCGCTGGATGCGGGCGGGCAGTTCTGTGACCGGGGCGAAAGCTACACGACGGCGATTTTCGTAGCCGATGATCGGGAAAGGGATATCGCCCGCGGCGCCATCATGGAAGCCGAGGCGAGCCTTGACCAATCCATCGTGACCCCAATCCGCGACGCCGCGCCGTTCTATGCGGCAGAGGCGTATCATCAGGATTACTACCGGTCGAACGATCTGGTAATCACCCGCTTCGGCCCGCGCCGAAAGTCCGTGGCCTATGATCTGTACCGACAGGCCTGCGGGCGCGATCAGCGCGTTCTGGATATCTGGGGATCAGAGGCGGCCTTCGCGGCCGACCATCTGAATTGATTTACCATTGATATAGGGCAGACCCCGGGCAAAGGCCCGGTCTACAGGAACATCGCCACGTTGTTGCGCAGGATGATCTCCAGCGCATAGACGCCAAGGATCACCACCAGAGGGGCCAGATCAAGCCCGCCCATGTTGGGCAGAAAGCGGCGGATCGGGTCGTAGATCGGTTGCAACAGGCGGTTCAGCCCGTCCCAGATCTGGGCCACGAGGGGCTGGCGCATGTTCAAGACGCCGAAATTGATCAACCACGACATGATGATGTGCGCGATCACGATGAACTTCACGACGCCGATCAAAAGCATCAGGATCTGGAAGAGAGAGGTCATGGGCGTTTTGTCCTGATCATTGAGTGTTGCGTGGCAAATAGGGGCATGGCCCCGGGGCTGCAAGCAGGGAAGCCGCAAAGGCCTGCGAAATGGTTTACGACGCGGCGTGTTTTGACGTCACGACGCTCTTGCACCTGCCCCGGCGTCGGGCGATGCAGCGGTCATGTATCCTTACCTCAGATTTGGCAGCCTTGTGCTGCGTGAACGTCGCCTGCCGCCGATGGGCATCTATGACACACACAAGATGCAGATGACCTGCCTGCCCGTTGATATTGATGGGTTTCTGGAGATGAACAACGGCCGCATCCTGACGCTGATGGATCTGGGGCGCTTTGCCCTGTCGATCCGTATCGGCCTGATGGACGTGCTGCGGCAGCAGCGGTGGGGCCTTGTCGTCGCGGGGTCGACGGTGCGCTACCGGGCGCGGATCACCACATTCCAGAAGTTTGAGATGCGGACGCGGTTTCTGGGCTGGGACGACAAGTTTTTCTACCTCGAACAGGCCATGTGGCGTGGTGAGACCTGCTGCAACCATGCCCTGCTGCGCACCGGCGTAACGGCCAAGGGGCGGCTGGCCCCGGTGGCGGATGTCGCAAAAGCGCTCGGGGTTGAAGGCGAAAGCCCCGCCTTGCCCGATTGGGTGCAGGCCTGGGCTGAGGCGGACAAGACACGGGTCTGGCCGCCTGCGTTCTGAGGGACCGCTTGACCATGGACAGCGCGCGCGTGGGCGGGCAACGTCTGCGCCATGAAAACACTCGCTGCCCGCAAGTCCCTGCCGCCGTACGATTCCGCCTCGCCCGAGGGGAAGCGCTGCATTCGCGGCTGGTGGGCGTTTGACTGGGCCAGCCAGCCGTATTTCACCCTTGGCCTGACGTTCGTGTTCGGGCCCTACTTCGCCTCGGTCGCGGCGGATTACTACCTGGGCACCGGCCTGGACGAGCAGGCCGCCGACGCACAGGCGCAAAGCCTGTGGTCGCTGGGGCAGACGATCACCGGGGTGATCATCGCCCTGTGCGCGCCCGTGTTGGGCGCCTTGGCCGACAATGCGGGCAAGCGGATGCCCTGGGTCGTGGTGTTCTCGCTTTTCTACGTTTTGGGCGCGGCAAGCCTGTGGTTCCTGATGCCCGACGGCGGGTTCCTTGTGGGCGCCCTGATCGCCTTCGGGGTCGGTCTGATCGGGGCCGAATTCACCACGGTCTTCACCAATTCCCTTCTGCCCGAGTTGGGATCGAAAGAGGAAATCGGGCGGATATCCGGCTCGGGCTTTGCCTGGGGGTACGCGGGGGGGGTGACGGCCCTGTTCATCATGCTCCTGCTGTTCGTGGAACAGGATGGCGGCAAGACCCTGATCGGGCTGGATCCGCTATTGGGATTTGACGCCGAGACCCGCGAAGGCACGCGGTTTGTCGGGCCGTTCATGGCGGCTTGGTACGTGATTTTCATGATCCCCTTCGCGTTGTGGGTCCGTGAAGCCCCGCGCACGCCCAAACCGGGCGGCGCACGCCGGGCCCTTGGCGATCTGGTCGTAATGGTGCGCAGCTTGCCAAGGCGGATCAGCCTGACGGCGTATCTGGCCGGCTCGATGTTCTACCGCGACGCCTTGAACGCACTTTATACCTTCGGCGGCACCTATGCCGTGCTGGTGCTGAACTGGGACATCACGCAGGTCGGCATCTTCGGGGTCATCGCGGCGATGACCTCGGCCGTGTCCACCTGGGTCGGCGGCATCGTGGATGAGCGGACCGGGCCAAAGCCCGTAATCATCGCCATGATCCTCGTGCTGATGGGCGTGTGCCTGTTCATCCTTGGCATGACGCGCGACAGCATCTGGGGCATCGGCTTGGCCGAAGGCTCTTCCCTGCCGGACATCGCGTTCTTCATATGCGGCGCGGTGATCGGCGGCGCAGGCGGCGTGTTGCAGGCCGCGTCCCGCACCATGATGGTCCGCCACGCGGACCCCGACAAGCCGACGGAGGCGTTCGGCCTTTACGCGCTGTCGGGCAAGGCGACATCGTTTCTGGGGCCTGCGTTGATCTTTCTGGCCACGACGACGTTTGGTGATGCACGGCTGGGTATGCTACCGCTGGTGTTGCTTTTTACGGTTGGATTGATTTTGCTATTTTGGGTGGACGCTGAAGGTGTCCCGGACCCGCAGGAGATTTCATCATGAAACGATTGTTCCCTTTTGCGCTCATGTTCCTGGCGGCCTGCGGGGCAGGTGGTCCCACGGTGCAGCTGGACACGACCCTTTCAAGCAGCGAGGCGCGGCAGTATTTCGGGGCCGAGACCAGCGCCAGCGGTGGCGCCAGCGAGTCGATCGGCTTCTACTCCAACGGCTGCCTCGCCGGGGGCGAGCAATTGGCCGAGACGGGGCCGACGTGGCAATCCATGCGCCTGTCGCGCAACCGCAACTGGGGCCATTCAGAGCTGATCGATTATATCCAGACGCTCAGCCAGGATGTCGCGCGCAATACGTCATGGGCCGGGCTTTATGTGGGCGATATGGCGCAGCCGCGCGGCGGCCCGATGCTGACAGGCCATGCCAGCCACCAGTCGGGCATCGACGTCGATATCTGGATGCTGGCGCCCGATCGGCTCGATCTGACGGTGGAAGAGCGTGAGAATCTGTCGTCGATCTCAGTCCGGGCACAGCGCGGCGCATCGGTGAACGGCAACTGGACGGCGGATCACGCCGAGGTGCTGCGCCTTGCCGCCAGTGATCCGCGCGTGGCACGGATTTTTGTCACCACCGGCGTGAAGGTCTGGCTGTGCGAGAACGTGACGGGCGACCGCAGCTGGCTGTCGCATATCCGCCCGGCCAACGGCCACCACTATCATTTTCACGTCCGCCTGAATTGCCCGCGTGGCGACGGCAGTTGCCAGAACCAGCCCCTGCCCCAAGGGGACGGCTGCCAAGAGGCCTATGACCGTGCCGCGCGGATCCTGAACCCGCCGCCGCCGGGTCCGCCCAACAACGACCCGCCCCCCGCCAGCCCGCCAAGTGGCATGCGCGTGGCGCTTGGCAACATGCCCAACCAATGTCCCGCATTGCTCAGCGGGTTCTGATCGCCGCGCTTGTTGCGCTGATCCTTGCTCCGGCTGCGATCGCGCAGGCGACCTTCGTGCAGGAGGTGCGCCTGACCGCCCCCGGTCTGGCGCGCTTCGGCGGCATCTCCGCGGTGGAGGTCATGAACAGCGGCGCAACAGCCCTTGTCCTGTCGGATCGTGGCACGCTGTTCACCCTATCGCTGACCCGTGGGCCCGCGGGGGTCACGGCAGCCAGCGTGTGCTGTGCGGCAGCAATCACATGGTACGAAGGTGTGCACCTGCCCGGCCGTCAACGCGATAGCGAAGGCTTGGCCCGCCGGCCCGATGGCACGCTCGCCATCTCGTTCGAGGGCGGGCCCTTGGGACGCGTGGCCTATCACCGGGCCGATGGTGTCCAGATCAGCGTCACGCCGCCCATTGCAGGGGCCGAGGATCTGCCGCGAAACGGCGGGTTCGAGGGATTGGCCATCGACACGTCGGGCCGCCTCTACACCCTGCCCGAGGATATGCCCGGCGATGGCCCGATCCCCCTGCTACGGCTGGACAGAGGCGCGTGGCAGGTCTTCGCTCAGGTGCCCCGCGCCCCCGGTTGGTCCCCCGTCGCGCTGGATTTCGACGATCAGGGGCGGCTTTACCTACTGCAACGCCGCACGGTCCTGCCCCTGGGCTTCGCCGCCCGCCTGACCCGCTATACATTCGCGCGGGATGGAGGGCTTGTGGCAGAGCGTGTCTTGCAGACAGGCCTCGGGCGTCACGGCAATCTCGAAGGCCTCAGTCTCTGGCGCGATGCCACCGGCAGGCTGATCGCCACGATGGTCAGTGACGATGATTTCATGCCGTTGCGTGCAACCAACTTGGTGGAATACGCCCTGCCCGATTAAGCCCGCGTGCGGGGCGCGCAAAGCCCGCGCAATGGGTGTTCAAAGGGTGCGTTAACACTTTTTTCCTTGTGCATCAAATGATTAAGGTAGTGCTCAAGCTTGAGCACTCCCCGCATCACCGCCCCGGTATCTCTCCGCGTTTGCCAGACAGCGTCCAGCCGTCGATCACATCCAGCGCCTCCTGCGCCGTCTCCACGAAGCGGAACAGGTTCAGGTCATCGGCGCTGATCGTGCCCGCACGGACCAAGGCGTCCCAGTTGATGATCTCGCGCCAGAAGGCCTCTCCGAACAGCAGCACCGGGACCTGCTCCATCCGGCCAGTCTGGATCAGGGTCAGCGCCTCGAACGTCTCGTCCATGGTGCCGAAGCCGCCGGGGAAGACCGCGATGGCCTTGGCGCGCATCAGGAAATGCATCTTGCGGATGCCGAAGTAGTGGAAGTTGAAGCACAACTCTGGCGTGACGTAGTGGTTCGGCTCCTGCTCGTGGGGCAGCACGATGTTCAGCCCGATGGAACAGCCCCCGGCATCGGCTGCGCCCCGGTTGCCCGCCTCCATCACGCCGGGACCGCCGCCGGTGACGATGACATTCTCGGAGCAATCGGTGGCAACACTGCGCTCGGTGATGACACGGGCAAACGCGCGCGCTTCCTCGTAGTACTTCGACATATCGCGCAGCGCATCACTGCGCGCGCCGTCGCGGTCCTCGGGCCGGGGAATGCGGGCACCGCCAAACAGGACCACGGTGGATTTGATGCCGTGCTCGTCGAGGCCCATCTCGGGCTTGAGCAGTTCCAACTGCAAGCGCACGGGGCGAAGCTCATCGCGGGTCAGAAAGTCCTGATCCGCAAAGGCCAGCCGATACGCGGGCGATTGCGCCTGCGGTGTGTTCGGCAAGTGCTTGGCATAGTCGATGTCCTGATGGGCATCGCGGAAGGGTTTGCGGTCGTCTCTCATGGGGGGTCCAGTCGCGCTTGAGGGTCCGTACTGCATAGCCGTTCGGTGTAAGGGGAGCCAGCCAAACACGTCACGCCTCTATTGAACAACAAGGCGATCGAGAAGCTTGCGGTCGGCCGCAGCAATCGGGTTGGCAAGTTCGTTCTCGATCTGTCGCCAAGGGATAGTTTTGACGCTCAAGCTCGAGGGTCTCTCGCTAAGTACGTCAAGCAAATCGATCCGAAACCGGAACGGCGGATGGGTCGAGTCGATCGAGATCAGTTCGCCCATTGCCATGGCGCGATGGTGGGCGATCTGATCCGGGGAGGCTGCGCGCAGTGCCTCTGCCATGAGCTCAAACACCTGCACTTTGGACGCGCCATCAAAGTGATGGTCGCGTAGTGCGTTGAAGGCCAAGGGTGCCAAGATCAGGGTATGGAGAAGCGACCGAACTGCAGGCACGCCCGCGACAGTACTCGCCTGCGCATCGGCGAAATATTCGGCCCGTTGGCTTTGTGCAAAAATCAGCCGCTCGAGGGTCCAGCCCAGCGTCTCCACCCCGGCGCAGAAGACAGCCCCCACGACTTGGCCAAACAGGCTGCGGCCATCACTGACGTAGGCCGTATTGGTGCTGCTATCGATCATTGCGGGAGGCGAAAACAGATCATGCCAAGCTGCGAGCGTTTGCATGGCCCGTCCAGTCACGTGCATGCGCGCCGGATCATTGTTGGCGAGGTGAGCGACTTCATGGGCCAGAAGCGCCAGCCGCTGTGGAGGAGTCAGGCAGATCCACAACGCGCCGCCAATGCCGACGATCCGCTCGTTTTTTCCGTACACCGCCAAATAGGCGTTGAAGTCGGGCGTGACGTGGACTCCATCAATGCCAGGTGCGCCAAGGATATCGCACATCTGGTCCAGCAGATTGAACAATCCGGGCGCATCTTCGCGCGTCAGGGTAGGAAGGGTGTTTCTTGTCCGACGCGGCCACAGGTACAGTGCGGCGCTCAAGATCAATCCACCCCAGAGCAAAAACCAAGCACTCCAGAGTGCAAGCCAGAAGAGCAAAGCTGACAGCGCCAATAAAGAGAAGGGGGTCAAAACGATGAGAATGGAAAGGGCCCGTGCGGCGAACCCTGCCGTTCCGCCGCCGGACAAACGCCCCGATTGCACATCACGAAGGGCTTCAACGCGCACCCCATCACCGAATGCCCGGTTCAACTGATCCATGAATTGCATAGCGACCCTCCGATACTGCGCCCATTGGTGACGGTCGAATTGGTGCAGTTCAAGTCGGTGTTTGCAGCACGCGCGTCCGTTGCCAGCCCGAAGCGTGCAGACTATAGCGACGACAAGCACCAGTTTGAAGGAAGCCGAAAATGTCCAACGCCCAACTAGAGACCGCCATCGAAGCCGCATGGGAGGCGCGCGATGCGATCACGCCCGCCACCACCGGTGAAACCCGTGAGGCGATTGAAAGCACATTGGCCGCTTTGGACAGCGGCAAGCTGCGCGTGGCCGAGCGTCAGGAGAACGGCGATTGGCACGTGAACCAATGGGCCAAGAAGGCTGTGCTTCTGGGCTTCCGCCTGAAGGACATGGAGATGCAGTCCGGCTCTGCCCAGGGAGGTAGCTGGTGGGACAAGGTCGACAGCAAGTGGCACGATTGGGACGCCGGCGATTGGACGGACGCAGGTTTCCGCGCCGTGCCCAACTGCGTCGTACGCAAGTCCGCCTATATCGCGCCCGGCGTCGTGCTGATGCCGTCCTTCGTGAACCTCGGCGCCTATGTCGATAGCGGCACCATGGTCGATACCTGGGCCACCGTCGGATCATGTGCGCAGATCGGCAAGAACGTGCACCTGTCGGGTGGCGTTGGCATCGGCGGCGTGCTGGAGCCGATGCAGGCTGGCCCCACGATCATTGAAGACAACTGCTTCATCGGCGCGCGCTCCGAGGTTGTGGAAGGCTGCATCGTGCGCGAAGGCTCGGTGCTTGGCATGGGCGTTTTCATTGGCCAATCCACCAAGATCGTGGATCGCGAAACCGGCACCGTCAGCTATGGCGAAGTGCCGTCCGGCTCTGTCGTCGTCGCAGGCTCCATGCCGTCAAAGAACGGTGTGAATCTATATTGCGCCGTGATCGTGAAGCGCGTCGATGCCCAGACACGCTCCAAGACCTCCATCAACGAGTTGCTGCGCGACTGATCCCTTTCATCTTGCCAAAAAAACTCCGCCCCATTGCCCGGTAGGCGACGTCGTCGCCGTTAGTCGAGGGCTTGCCTTTATGGTAGAGTGCCGACGTGGGTCATGGGACGGGAGGTGCGCCATGCAAGGTCTGGGTTTTTTGGCAGCGATTTTCGTGGGCGGCCTCGCCGGATGGATCGCCAGCCGCTTCATGGGCGCGAACACCGGGATCATCGTCAATGTGATCCTCGGGATCGTGGGCGCGGTCGTTGCGAATTTCCTGTTCCGCCTGATCGGCCTCGCGCCCTCGGGCGGGTGGATCATGCAGGGATTTGTGGGTTTCGTCGGCGCGTGCGTCCTGATCGCGGTCCTGCGGATGGTGCGGGGGCGTTAGGCTTCCGCGCGGACAACCGGCAGGGCGGCACAGGCCATCATTGCGTCAAGTGACCGTAGAGTGACTTGACACAAGCGCCGTTCCTGCGCCATCCGCGCGGGATGGCAGAGAATGATCAAAAGAAACCCAAAAAGCCCAAAGCCGTCCACGAGGTGTTCACCCTCCTTGTGGAAGTCGGCCGCAAGGAAAACGACGGATTGCCCAAGAAGGCCACTGGGGCGGGCTTGCTGTGCTTTGCCTCCGGCGTCGATGAGGCCGAGGCCGTGCGCGAAACCGTGGCGGTGCTCAAGCAGGCCGACCTCGCGCCGCTGGATGTGACGGGCTACGGCAGCCTTGCCGAACGGGAAGCGCAGGGCGATGAGATCAGCGACGAAGAGCGGGAGCTGATGGAGCGCGCGCGGGCCGAAAACTCGGTGGTCGTGGTGCAGATGACGCCGTTCTACGATGACGGGAAAACGGCCGGGGGCCTGGATCCGGCGGACGCGTAGACACGATCTGCGCGCAGGTTATCGGAAAACCGCATCCCACTTATCGGCGTGCACTCAGGCGGCCCGCGCGTGGGCTGTCACCAATGCGCGTGCCGCTGCGCGATCCAGTAGCGGCAAGCTTGGCATTGTGTCTGATGCAATCGGGCTGGCCGATTGGCTGATGTGCTGATTGCCAAGGGCCATGACGTCGCCCAGATGCGCGGTTTCGATCGGCGAGTTTTCTACCCGGATACAGGCCGCGTCATCCAGCATCATGTGATAGAACATCCGCATCGGCTTGGAGCGGTCCCGCATCACCGCGCGGCCCATGGCCAGATCGGCCGCCTGCGCCAGCACCGCATCGGTGCCGCAGAGGTAATCCACAACGGGGCCGGTCTGAAGCAGGCGGGTTTGTGGCGTGACCACAAGATCGCGGGTCAGTCCGAAGTAGGGCGCGCGCAGGGAAATCGGTGCGGTACGTCCAAGACACAGCCGGGGCCGCGCCTCGATCCACCGCAAGGGGTGCGGGACACCTTCGTCGTCCAATAGCTCATCCCCGGGACGCAGGGCCTCGATCGGGCGGGGGCCTTGGACAGTCGACACCAAGGCGCCGCTTTCGACACCCGGCAAATCGGTCGCCGAAATGACGCTGGAGGCAACGGCGGCCACGTGGGCGACGGACAGAAAGCCCTCGGCCCGGGGCAGCGCGTCGCGCAACCGTGCCTGCGTGGCAAGGCCAGACCGAAGGCTTTGCACCTGGTCCTGATCGTGATTGGTCACTTCGAACAGATCGGCCCGACCCTCGGCGCAGGCGATGTAGCGCACGCCAAGCGTCTCTCCGGCGCGCAGGGTGCCCGGGGCGGTGCACAGGTCGATCTCACCGTGCAGCAGGCGGACCGCGCCATCGGGCATCAGATAGATGCAGATCGCCCCATCGCCGTCGGTCGCGCCTTGCCAGAGGCGCAGGGGAATGTCGCGCGCGACCCCTCGGCCCCGACGCGGTTTGGGGCGGCGCGGGCCGATCAGCTCAAGCCACAGGGTCATTGCGCGCAGGGGCGTGTCGCAAGCCGTGGGCGGGGATCGAAAAACCCGTCTGTCGCTCCATATCGCTTGCCATGTCATCTGCGCGTCCGCCCTATGCCAGCATCGCACGCGCTTCAAAGGCGCGCAGGGGCAGGCGGGCGGCGGGGCCGTATCCATCCATGGTGCGGCGGTCGATGCCGGGGAACAGGGCCAGAACCTCTTCCTGAACATCGGCATCCAGATTGTTCATCACCGTGGGGCCGGGCAGGAAGCTTTCAGTGGCGAGGCCTTCCGAGAATATGATCTGGTGCCGGTCGAACAGAAGGTGGAAGTATTCCACTTCGCCGTTCTCCAATTGGTCCGGGCCAAGCACGTGGATCGAGCAGTCGTTGACCAAATCCTTGGCGGCGACCAGCACTTCATCTTCGCCGAACATCAACTCGGCCATCCAATGGGTCAGCATCACACGGTGCTGGGGCGACACCACAAGGCGGCGGTGCATTCCCAAGGTGCCGGCCTCGATGGCGATGGGGGCAAAGCGCCCCTCTGCGGCGACCTTGCGCGACCCGATCCAGCGGATCGGTTGCAGGCCATTGTCGCGGGTTTCGATCATGTCGCCCTCGACCAGATCCTCGACAGCCTTCTCGCCGTCTTCCGTCAGGATCATTGTGCCCCGCGCAAAGCAAGGGATCGCCGTGACGGTGACAAACGCGGTATCTGTGATCCCGTTGCCGTCATCGGCGGTATAGGTGAAGTTGATCGTCTCGTTCGCCGTCAGCCCGACCTGCGACGCGGGTGGATCGATCTGCAACTCGCCTGTCACCAGAAGCGTCACCACCGTGCCATCGGCAAGTGTCACGCTGTCCCCGGGGTTCACGGCAACACCGTTGATGTGGGTGATGAAGGCGATCCCGCCCGAGGTGGGATCGTTGGCCAGAACATCCAGAACCGACGTCACGCCCTCATAGTGCGTGATGCTGTCGGACTCGGCGATGAACTCGCCTTGGATCGAGTCTGCTGCGATCAGCACATTGGAGTCGTAGCTGCTGTCGCCCACGTCGGCGATGCCGATCTTGATGTCGTTCGGCACACCGATGTTCACCGGCATGACCAGCGTCAGGGTGACGGTGAAGCCGTCCATCTCGGTGTTGTAGTCGTCGTTCGTGTTGTTGTTGAACAGCGTCGCATTGGCCGATTGGTTGACCGAGTTGATTTGCGTCACGTTCACAACCGGAGAGCTGACAAGCGTATCGTTGACCCAGACCCCGAAGATGTCGTTGTAGATGGACCCGGTGTATTCCGGGTATTCCTCGGACGAGAAGGTGAACTGCATCGTGATGAAGTCGGTCGTGGGGGTGAAGTTCACCTCCAGGAAGCTGGCGTCGTAGGTGGTACGGTTGGCGGCGTCATTGAAATCGCCATCGCTGCCCGTCCCGGGGGAGTTGGTCGAGGTGCTTCCCGACCGGTTGGGATCGCCGCTTGACTGGGTGACATGGCTGGCGCGGCCCGTGGACAGGATCACGCCGGTGTCCGATGGGGTCAGGCCGGGGGCCACATTATCGCCATCGGAGTAGATGCCAGAAGATTGGCTCCACCCCGTGTAGGATGCCGAATTGACCGTGACACCGGGGCCAAAGATCGTGTTGGCCATCTGCAACGGAGTTGCGTTTTCATTGATTGGTAGCTCGTCGCCCGTCGCCATCGTCTGCCGTCACCCTTTCGGGCCGAGGTTTGGCTGGCCTGCTACTTGCGCATGCGTTTTACGCCTCGGGCAAAGCCCCAGCGGTTCGCATGACGATACTCGTTACATTGCTCAATGCGGCGCTGTTTTTTTGCGTCCGCTGCCTGCCTCGGCGTTTTTATCTTTCGTGATCGTTAACACGCAACCCGTTGATCTGGCCACTTTTCTGCATTTTTGGACCATCTTGTCGCCGCATTGTGGTCTCTGGGCCACGCCGATAGAATGCGGCCACTACATCCTGTATCCCGAGGTTTTCATGTCACAAAGTCCTGTCGATCCAGTTGCCCTTACGGCACGTTTGATCCGCTGCAACTCTGTCACGCCGCTGGAAGGGGGCGCTTTGGTCCTGTTGGAGGACCTGTTGTCAGAGGCCGGGTTCGACTGCACGCGGGTCGATCGCGGTGGCATCGCCAACCTCTATGCCCGCTGGGGGACGCGGGGCAACGGCCGCGCCTTTGGCTTCAACGGCCATACCGATGTGGTGCCCGTCGGGGATGAGGCCGCCTGGACCCACCCGCCGTTCGGCGCCGAGATCGATGGAGAGTGGATGTACGGACGCGGGGCGACGGACATGAAATCTGGTGTAGCGGCCTTTGCGGCCGCGGCCATCGATTTTGTGCGCGACACCCCCCCGGACGGGGCCGTGGTTCTGGCGATCACCGGTGACGAAGAGGGTGAAAGCACCGACGGCACCATCGCCCTTCTGGATTGGATGGAGGAGACCGGCGAGCGTATCGATGTCTGTATCGTCGGAGAGCCGACCTGCCCCGAACAGATGGGCGACATGATGAAGATCGGTCGCCGGGGCGCCCTGACGGCGTTCTTCGAGGTGATCGGCAAGCAAGGCCATTCCGCCTACCTGCACAAGGTCATCAACCCGATGCCCGCCGTGGCGCTTTTGGGTCATCGCCTGTCCTCCCACGTTCTGGATGAAGGCACCGACCATTTCGATCCGTCGACCTGTGCGATCACTACCATCGACACCGGCAATCCGGCCAACAACGTGATCCCCGCCAAGACCCGCATGACCGTGAACCTGCGGTTCAATGATTTGCATACGGGCCAGAGCCTGACAGAATGGCTTCGCGCCGAGGCCGACCGCGTGGCCGAGGAAACCGGCACGACGATCCACATGACCACCAAACTCAGCGGCGAGTCGTTCCTGACCCCGCCCGGCGAATTGTCGGATCTGGTAGCCCGCGCCGTGGAGGCCGAAACGGGCCGCAAACCCACCCTCTCCACCACCGGCGGCACCTCTGACGCGCGGTTTGTGAAGAACCACTGCGCCGTGGTGGAATTCGGCCTTGTCGGCCACCGCATGCACCAGGTCGACGAACGGGTGCGCATCAGCGATATCCACGACCTCAAGCGCGTCTATACCCGTGTGTTGACGGATTATTTTGCGGGGTAGGCCGATGATTGGCTTTGGGTCCTCAGCCGAAGGTCATGATCCAACCGCCAAAGCCTTCTTGACGGATAGAAATTGACCCTGCCGATGAAGCGGTTTGCATACTGCGAACTGCCTCCACTGAAGCCGTAGGCTGCATCTCACGAAGATCGACTGAGCGAAAGAAAGGATCAACGCATGACTGAGCGTATCTGGTTTTGTGATGTTCCACGCAGCACTTCGGCCTTGATCGGGTTTGCGGCGGCCGCAAGCGATGATCCCGATCGGCTGGAGGTCAGCAAGCGCCTCAAGCCGATCTTCACGGCGAATTGGCGTGGGGAAAAGGTGAGCGAGGGCGACGTACCAGACAAGCTGTACTATCGGCAGCCTGGCCGTTTCCGAAAGCCGGTTCCGCCCGTGTTCGTCAACGGGTTCACTTACCTGCGTGCTGATGTGGCAGAGATCCTGAGGGCACATGACATGGGACAGGCCGCGCTTTTTGCGGTGAATTTGTTCCAGAACGACAAGGTGACCCCGGTTGAGGGGGACGTGTTCACCCTGAATGTAGCCAATTCCAAGCCGACGATTGATCCCGAAAGTTTCGGGCTGCGGCGCTTTGTTCCGGGGCAGGACTGGTATGTGCTGCCCCGTGATCTTCCGGCACGTCACGGCAATTTCACCGCCCCCCGGTCAACGCTTGAAGGACCTGATCTGTGGGTCGATCCGCGCATTGTGCAGACGATGTTTTTCTCGGACCGGCTTGTCCAATCGCTCAAGGCCGCAAAGCTTCATCGCCAGTTCGATCTGTACCCCTGCAAGACCGAGTGACATCGAAAGGGGGAGTTTCCGAAAAACTGAACAGGTTTAGGAACATTCCACACGCCATCGGGAATAGGTTGACCCCTGGCCCTTCCTTGATAAGCGTAGAAGCGTCATTCACGCACGGCGGCTGATCGAGATTAGTTGCGGGCGCGGGGCCAGTCAGTCCAAAACTGTCCGCGTCCAATTGCAGTTGCCCAATAGTCCCCCATTTCCCCCATGACGGCCCGCAGCCTCCGTGCTACCTCACCCCCATGAGCAACATCCCCTCCAAAGAGCAGATCCTGCAATGGATCACCGACAACCCCGCCCGGCGGTCCAAGCGCGACATCGCCAAGGCGTTCGGCATCAAGGGGGCGGCTCGGATTGACCTGAAGCGCATCCTCAAAGAGCTTGAGGGCGAGGGGCACCTCGAAAAGAAGGGGCGCATCTACCACGATCCCCAGAAGCTGCCGCCCGTGACGATCCTGTCCGTGCAGGCACCCGACGAAAACGGGGATCTCTTCGCCCGTCCGCTGGAATGGCATGGCGAGGGGGTAGAGCCGCGCGTGCTCTACGCGCCCCGCACGGCAGACCCGGCCGTGGGCGCGGGGGACCGTATCCTGGCCAAGGTGTTCGAAGCGAAGGGCGAGGATCACCACTACACCGCCCGCCTGATCCGCAAGATCGGGACCAATCCGCGCAAGATCCTCGGGATTTTCCGCAAGGGGGACGAGGGCGGGACGATCACGCCGATCTCCAAGGGGATGGACAAGGAATGGCAGGTGCGTCCCGGCGATACCCACGGGGCCAGGGACGGCGAGTTGGTGGAGGGCGAGCTGGCCGGGCCAAAGGCGCGCATGGGCGCGCCCCGGGCAAGGATCACGGCGCGTGTGGGCGACCCCGGCGCGGCGCGGGCTGTGTCACTGATCGCGATCCACGAACATGGCATTCCCGACAGCTTCCCCGACGCGGTGATCGCCCGGGCCGATGCCGCAAAGCCAGCAGGGCTAAAGGGGCGCGAAGACCTGCGGGACTTGCCATTGATCACCATCGACCCGGCCGATGCACGCGACCATGACGACGCCTGCTATGCCCACGCCGATGATGACCCGAAGAACGAGGGCGGTCACGTCATCTGGGTCGCGATTGCCGATGTGGCCCACTACGTCACACCGGATTCGGCGCTGGACCGCGAGGCGCGCAAGCGCGGGAACTCGACGTATTTCCCCGACCGCGTGGTGCCGATGTTGCCGGATCGCCTGTCGGGCGATTTGTGCTCGCTCCATGAAGGGGTGCCACGGGCGGTGATCGCCGTGCGGATGGTCATCGACGCGACGGGCACGAAGATCGGGCACAGCTTCCACCGGGGCCTGATGAAATCGCACGCGTCGCTAAGCTACGAGGAAGCGCAGGCGGCGCAGGATGGGGAGGTGACCGAGCGGACCGAACCCCTCATCGAGAGCGTTATTCGCCCTCTCTTCGCAGCTTATGACGCGCTGAAGATTGCACGGGCCAAGCGGCAGCCGTTGGAGTTGGACCTGCCGGAACGGCGGATCGAGCTGGACGATAGTGGCAAGGTCATCTCGGTGGCCTTCAAGGACCGGCTCGACGCACATCGGTTGATCGAGGAATTCATGGTTCTGGCCAATGTCGCCGCCGCCGAGACCCTGATCGCCAAGCGCACGGCATTGCTGTTCCGGGTGCACGAAGAACCCTCGCCCGAGAAGCTGGAGGCGCTGCGCGACGTGGCCGAAAGCGCGGGCCTGACGCTGGCCAAGGGGCAGGTGTTGCAAACGCGGCATCTGAACGACCTGCTGCGCGTGGCGGGGGAGGACGTCTCTGAATTGATCTCCATCTCGACCCTGCGGTCGATGCAGCAGGCCTATTACAACCCCGATAACTTCGGCCACTTCGGCCTTGCCCTGAAAAGCTATGCGCACTTCACCTCGCCCATTCGCCGCTATGCGGACTTGATCGTGCACCGGGCCCTGATCAGCGCCCATGGCTGGGGCAAAGATGGCTTGTCTGCCGCCGAGATCGAGCGGCTGGAAGAAACGGCCAAGATGATCTCGATGACCGAGCGGCGATCGATGGTGGCAGAGCGTGATACGTCGGATCGCTACCTTGCGGCATTCCTAGCGGATCGGGTGGGCGCGGAGTTTGCCGGCCGGATCTCGGGGATTGCGCGGTTCGGCGTGTTCGTGAAACTGGACGAGACGGGTGCCGACGGGCTGCTGCCGATGCGCGCGCTGGGGCAGGAGTATTTTCACTACGATGCCGAGGCGCAGACCCTGATGGGGTCCGACACGGGCACGTTGATCAGCATCGGCGACCGGGTGCTGGTGAAGCTGGCCGAAGCGGTGCCGGTAACGGGTGGGTTGATCCTGGAATTGCTGGAACATGACGGCAAGGCACCCGCACAGGGGCGGCGCCGGGGACGCGGGAAGCCGCCCGCGCGCCGCAAGGTGGGCGCAACGAAGGGCCGGAAGACGAAGCTGCGCAAGAAGTCGGCGCGGAGCCCGTCCTGACGCGTTGTCTGCCTCATCCGTAACGCGACATTAACCGTTTCAAAGCAAAGGTGATTGGCGAAAGCCCGCGTATTGTTTGTGGAAAATCTGTTAGTCTTGCGTAACTTTGCTATATTGTTGCGCTGTCGAACATAATCGAGCCTTTGTTCATGTCCGGTCTTAGACCCCTCTTTCTTGTGGCTTCCCTGGTCTTCGGGCTGCCTGTCGTGGCGTCTCCGCCGGCGATTTCGCCGCTGCCGTTGCCCCGCCCTGTCCAGGGCGCGGTGGTGGCTGTCGAGGTTTCGGCCCCGTCCCGGCGCAATGTGCTGATCGAAGTGATCGCGGAAGAGGCGATTGCCGAAGTTGTCGCGGTGGAGGACCCGCCCGAGGCCGAAGTGACAGCGCCAAGCGATCTGGCGATCCTGGCCTCTCCCCGCCCCACATGGCGCGGCGATGTGCCGTCCGACTTTGCGATCCGCGCCGCGCGGCTGAGGGCAGAGGCAGAGGCTGAAGAAGCCGCTGTCGGCCCGATCCGCACCAGTGACCCGGAATTCCGCGCCTGGATTGCCGCGTTCGAAGAACGGGCACGGGCCGCGGGGATCAGCGCCCGGACCTTCGCGCGCGCTTTTGACGGGTTGCAGTTGAATACCCGCGTGCTGGAACGCGACCGGAACCAGGCCGAGTTCTCTCGGGCGTTGTGGGAGTACCTGGACACGGCGGTCTCGGCCACGCGCATCCGCAATGGCCAGGAAGCACGGGCCGAATGGCGTACGACGCTGGGCCGGATTGAAGAGCAATATCAAGTGGAAGCCGAAGTGGTCCTGGCCGTCTGGGGCCTTGAAAGCGCCTATGGGGCCATGCGCGGCAGCGAAGGCATTGTGGAGGCCATGGCCTCGCTTGCGTTCGACGGGCGGCGGCAGGAATTCTTCGAGGAACAGTTGATTGCCGCGCTGCAGATCCTTGAGGCGGGCGATACAAGGCCGCGCAACATGACGGGCTCCTGGGCCGGGGCGATGGGGCACACGCAGTTCATGCCGACAAGCTACCTACAGTTCGCGCAGGATTTCGACGGCGACGGTCGCCGCAATATCTGGAGCGACAACCCCGTCGATGCGCTGGCCTCCACCGCCCATTATCTGGCGGAACACGGTTGGGTCTATGGCCAGCCCTGGGGCATGGAAGTGCGCTTGCCCGAGGGATTCGACTATCGCCTGGCCGGAGAGCAGGAGCGTATCGGCGCGGCGTTCTGGAACCAACAGGGGGTGCGCCTGATTAACGGCGACCCGATTCCGGACCACGGGCCTGCGTCGATCCTGCTGCCGGCGGGGGCCGAGGGGGTCGCGCTGGTGGTGTTCAGCAACTTCCGGGTGATCGAGCGGTATAACCCGGCCGATGCCTATGTGATCGCGATCGGGCACTTGAGCGACCGGATCGATGGAGGCCCGGCGTTTCAGGCAAGCTGGCCCCGCGGGGACCGCGCGTTGAGTTTTGCAGAGCGGGAAGAGCTGCAGCGTCTGCTGCTGGCGGCGGGCCATTACAGCGAGCGGATCGACGGGATCATCGGGCCGATCACCATTGCGGCGGTGCGCAGCTATCAGGACGCGGTGGGTGTGACCCCGGACGGCTACGCGTCGCTGGCGATCTTGCAGCGGTTGCGGGGCGGGTAGCCTCATTTTGGGCCCAAACTTTTGGGCCCAGGTTTTTTTAGGGTTGCGCCTTGGCTCAGACGCCCTTCGGGCGCCTTCCCCAAGTCGCCGGGGGCCTCGCGCACCTGCGGTGCGCTCGGCGGGGGCATATCGTCTAGGCAGGCGTTACGGGGCAGCCGATGGATAGTTGGCCCGGTTCCAGAACTTGCGCGCACCAACCGCCGTGACCGCGCATGGCAGTGTAGCCGCCGGGGCCGAGGGCGGCCTCCATCCGGGAACAGGGGGCGCAGGGGATCGTGATCTCGATCAATGCCTCGCCGATGCGGATCTGTTTGCCGCGCAGGGCCTGAAGGTTCAGCCTGGAGATAACGAGGTTGCGGCGCAGCACCTCGGGCGCGAGGTCCGGCAGCCCCGCAAGGGCGGCAATCACCGGCAGATGTTCGGCCTGGATCAAGGTCAGCGCGCGTTTGCCAGGGCGGGCGTGGTCGCCTTGCAGTCCGTCCGCTTGCAGAGATGCCTCCGGGACGGGCTGTAGCCCGGCCAGCCGCTTGGGGCGCAGCCCGATCCAATCGAGGCGCCCGGTCTGTGCATGGCGCGCGGTGAGGGTGGCGAGGGTTTCCATGGTCCTGCCCTTAGCACAGGCGGGGACTCGACTCCTAGAAGGTGTCGCTTTAATTTGAGAACAAATCAGGAACATGTGCTGCCCTCCATGCCCCACAACCCGCCACGCCAGACTGCACGCCATACTGCGGAGTCCTCCCATCGGCGGATCCTCTCCCTGTGGTTCCCGCGCCTTGGGGCAGAGCGGGTGCTGCGGGGCGAACCCGCGCTGGCAGAAATGCCTTTGGTGACAGTGGCGGAGATCGGCAACCTGAGGCAGGTGGCCGCGACGACCCAGGTTGCCGAGGGCCTTGGCCTGTCGCGGGGGCAATCCCTGAGCGAGGCGATGGTGCTGTGCCCTGACCTGATCACCCGCCCCGAAGACAGGGGCCGCGAGGCGACACTGTTGGCCGCACTCCGGCGGTGGGCGGGCAAGTTCAGCCCCTGGGTGGCCGAGGAAGGCGCGGAAAGCCTGATCATCGACCTCACCGGATGCGCGCATCTGTTCGGCGGAGAGGAGGCGCTGTTTGCACAGGTCCATGAGGATTGCGCCGACCTTGGCCTAAGCGTCTGTGCGGGCCTTGCCGATACGGCGGGCGCGGCCTGGGCCCTGGCGCGGTATGCGGGCGGTCACGGGATTGCCCCGGGGCGCAGTGGCGATGCGATCGACCAGGAAGCGCGGGCCACACGGTCGCGGGCGCGCAAACGGCATTGGGTGAAGGGCGGCCCTGCCCCTGCACCGCAGGTGGCGGGCACTGCGCCGCGTATCGCGCAACCCGGTGGCACGCGACAGGCTTTGGCCCCCCTGCCCATCGCGGCGCTGAGGGTGGAGGCGGACATCGCGACGGGCCTTGCGCGCCTTGGCTTGCGCCAGATCGGAGATGTGCTGACGTTGCCCCGCGCAAGCCTTGCGCGGCGCTTTGGTCAAGGGCTCATGCGCCGGATCGACCAGGCGCTGGGGACCCTGCCAGAGCCGATCTCGCCGGCCGGTGCTCCGCTGCACTTCGCCGTTCGGTTGAGCCTGCCGGAGCCGATTGGCCTGGAGGCGGATATCATGGTGGGGCTGGAGCGGCTTCTGCCCGTACTCTGCGAGAAACTCCGCGCCCGGGGCCGCGGCGCGCGGCGTGTGCGGCTGGAGTTGAGCCGGGTGGAGGGGGATACCCAGGCGATCGAGATCGGCCTCGCGCTGCCTGCGGATCAACCGGACAAGTTGTATCCGCTGTTCGAGATGAAACTGGGGGAGGTGGACGCAGGTTTCGGCATCGATCGTCTGCGTGTCATTGCCGATGTGACCGAGCCCTTGCACGCGACCGAGCATAAGGGCGGATGGGCCGTGGCCCAGGAAGCGGCGGGCCCTCGCAGCAGTGGCCAGGACATGGCGGACCTGATCGCGCGGCTTGGTGCGCGGGTGGGGCTGGAGGCGATCCGCCGTGCGCGCCCCGCCGATAGTCATATCCCGGAAAAGACCTCTGTTCCGCTGGCCGCTGCCTGGTCCGAGGCCGAAGCCCCCGGCACCTGGCCCGCCCCCACGCGACCCCGCCCGCTGACGCTGTTCTCGCCCGAGCCGGTCACGGCGCCGCACTCTCCGCATGTGCCGTCCGATTTCCGCTGGCGCGGGCGCAGGTTCCAGGTCCAAAGTGCCCAGGGCCCGGAACGGATCGCGCCGGAATGGTGGCTGGACGAGAGGCAATGGCGCACCGGCGTGCGTGATTATTGGCGGGTTACCACAGCAGACGGTGCGCGTCTTTGGCTGTATTATGCCCATGGCGGGGCCCAATCCGGCGGATGGTTCGCCCAAGGGGATTTTGGCTAGACCATCCCGTTGCAGAAACGCGGCCAGTTTCTGACGATTGAAGTCGGCTTGGAAACAACGGCGCGAATCTTGACAAGATTGTACCTGAAAACTCCTGAAAACAGGGGATTAAAACACTTTCCAAGTGCCTGAAAAATGACGAAAATCGTCAACACCTCAAGCCCTGCCCATGGCGTGTCCCCCGCACCTTGGGCGCGATTATTCGACCGAACCGCAACCAGACATTGGCATGCCACCGCCGGGCTGTCGTCCCCTGGAGTATCGTACCTGTGTCATCCATTTTACCTTTTCTGCTCGTCGGTCTCGGCCTTTCGTCCTTCCTCGACAATGACGACGATGGCGACGCGGTGTCCGCGCCCCCGGAAGACGGGCTTGCAGGGGCCGAAGTGACAGGCGAGGACCTTGCCGTGACCGGTGAGGCCGGAGCGCCCGCCGGTGGCGAGCTGGGCAGTGCAACACTCATCGGGGGGGAAGGCGACGATACGATCACCGGCGGCACGCATGATGACGTGCTGGAAGGCGCGGGCGGCGACGATGAAATCCTGGGCGGCCTTGGGGATGATACCCTGTCCAGCCCCGATGGGGCAGATACGCTGCTTGGCGGCGCGGGCAACGACGTGCTGGATGGTACGTCACAGGGGCTGTTCCTGCCCGCGTCTCCGAATGATCCAACGGATGCCGGAAAGCCAAGCGACGATGCGCGTTTGCCGGTGCCCGACGGCCCGGTGGTGGAGCCTCCTGCCCCTGTCACCGGGGATCAGCTACTCGATGGTGGTGCCGGGGATGACGTCCTGATCGGTGACAATGCCGATACCCTGACCGGTGGCGACGGAACCGACAGCTTCGTGGTGGACCTTGCCTCTGACCCAACGCAGGGATCGGTCCTGATCACCGACTTCGATCCGCTGCAAGAAGTCTTGACCCTGAACGTGGATGGCTTTGACGTCGGCAATCCGACGCGGGATGGCTTTGCCTTCGACGTCGAAACCCGTGACCTGTCCGATGACAGTGGCATGGAAGTCCTGGTTCAAGGCGTCGTCGTGGCGACGCTCGCGGGTGTGTCCGAGGCAGATGGCATCACCATTTCCCTTGTGGCCGAGAATGCCGGCACCGCCAATCCGGGCACCTTCACCAATCTGGGGGATGGCGACGACACGGCCATGGGCGATCTGTTCGATGACACGGTGAACTGCGGCGCGGGTCGCGATGACCTATCGGGGGGCACCGGCAACGATCTTCTGATCGGCGGCGGCAATGAGGAGACGCCCGTCACGATGGTTGTGCAAGAGCAACTGAATGGTGGTGAGGGGGATGACACCCTGCGCAGCGGTGATGGCTTCGTCGCACTGACCGGCGGTGAGGGCACCGACGTGTTCGAGATCACTCGGACGGCGTTGCCCATCGGTGTTACCGTGGATCCCTTCGGCCTGCGCGTGACCGAGGTCACGGACCTCGATGTCGCAACGGAAGAGGTGAACATCAGCTTGGTCAACGGCGATGCCTCGGCGGTGCCCGTACCCTTCACCCTGGAAGATTTGCCCGACGGATCGGGTGCGGGCGTGTTTATCGGAGGAGAGATCTACGTCGTCCTGAATGGCGTGCTGGCCGCCGATGCACCCACGATGAGTGTGAACAGTGCCGCCGCTTAAGCCCCCCTTCCGGGTTCGCGCCCTGGGCGAGATCGCCATCCGCTGCAATGACCTTGCGCGAATGGCCGCCTTCTATGGCGACGTCATCGGGTTGGAGCGGTTGGAGGGCAACGCAGCCCCCGGCATCATCTTCTTCCGCATCGCCGAAGGGTTCGGTGGGCACACGCAGGTCCTCGCCCTGTTCGACAAGGCACTGTCGGCACACCCCCAATCATCCCCCACAGCGGTGCAAGCCCCTGAAACGGGACAGAAATCCTCTTTGCATCATCTGGCGCTGACCCTCTCCTACGCAGAGCAGGATGCAGCCATGGCCTGGTACGATTCGCTGGGGATAGCTTACCGGGTGGAGCATTTCGGCTGGGTTGGCTGGCGCGGCATCTTCACGGAAGACCCCGAAGGCAACACGGTCGAATTGGTGGCTTTCGACCCCAGTTTGAAGACTTGAACCAAATACCCGGGGGGCACTGCCAAGCTGACCGTAATTCCTTTGTTGCTATTGGGCCTTGGCCTGTCGTTCTTCCTTGTGGGGGATGGCAGCGATGACACCTCCACCACGTTGATCGGCACAGACGGCGACGACCAGATCAGGGCTGATGTCGGCAGCCTGCTGGATGGTCTTGGCGGCAACGATACCCTCAATGGATCTGAAGAGGCGGATGTTCTTCTGGGGCGTGGCGGTGATGACCTTCTGAACGCGCAGGGCGGCGATGACCGGGTCGAAGGCGGCGACGGCCGCGATGATCTGAACGGCGACGCGGGCAACGACGAATTGTTCGGCAATAGCGGCAACGACACGCTGAACGGCGGAAGGGGCGATGACGACCTGATCGATGCGGTGGCTGAACCCTTGTTCTCGCGGCCTGATCAAGCCAGCACGCTATTTGGCGGCGACGGGGATGACACCCTTCTTGGCGATGACGGCGACGTTCTGACGGGCGATGCGGGGATAGATACCTTCAAGGTTTACAGCGATGGCATCGTTGATCCTGTGGTGATTACGGACTTTGAAATCTCCAATGAAATTCTTGAGATCAACGCCATTATCCCGTCTGCATTGAATGACCTTGGCCCATCAAGCATCTCCTTCGAGCAAAACGCGGACGGGACCTCATTGAACGCAGTTTTGAATACACCCGATGGCGCAAGCGTCGTGGTCGCCGTGTTGAACAACATCAGTGTCATCACGGTTCCGGTTGTCGCGTTGAACGTCTCGACGTTCTAGACCGCCGCCTTGCGCATCTCGTCGATGTAGATCTCTCGCAGGCGGGCGACAACATCGCCGGGCTGACCGGTGCCAATGGCCGCGCCGTCGATCTCCACCACTGGCATCACGAAGGTCGTGGCCGAGGTCACGAAAGCCTCATCCGCCTGCTTGGCCTCTTCCATCGTGAAGGGGCGTTCTTCCACCTTCATCTGCGCCTCTTGCGCCATGCGCAGCACGGCGGTGCGGGTGATCCCGCTAAGGATCTCATGGCCCAAATGGCGGGTGATGATGGTGTTGCCCTTCACGATATAGGCGTTGTTCGACGTCCCCTCGGTCACGACGCCGTCCTCGACCATCCAGGCGTCATGGGCGCCTGCGGCCTTGGCGGCCATCTTGCCCATCGACGGGTAAAGCAACTGCACTGTCTTGATGTCGCGCCGGCCCCAGCGTTGATCCTCGATCGAGATGATTTTCATCCCCGTCTTCGCCATCGGGTTGTCGGCAAGCCCGGACTTGGCCTGGGTGAACAGCACCAGCGTCGGCGTCGCGTCTTCGGGGTAGGCGAAGTCGCGGTCGGCGGCGCCACGGGTGACTTGCAGGTAGATCAGGCCTTCGTCGATCTCGTTGAGGCGCACCAATTCGCGGTGGATCTCCAGAAGGTCTTCCTCGGTCGTGGGGTTGGCCATCTCCAATTCATCGAGGGATCGTTGCAGGCGCGCGGCGTGGCCCGCAAAGTCGATCAGCTTGCCGCCCAGAACGCTGGTGACCTCATAGACGCCGTCCGCAAACAGGAACCCGCGATCGAAGATCGAGACAGTGGCCTCGTGCTCGGGCAGGTAGCTGCCATTCACGTAAACGGTACGGGTCATCGGGGTCTCTCCTTTGGGGCGTTTCGCAACGATTAAAGCTGCGACAGGATCCGTTCAATGGCCCATTCGACGCGGGCCGTGGAATAGGAATGCCCGCCCTCGAAGGTGCAGAAGATCAACTCTCGGCCCAAAGCCGCCTCACCACCGACGCAGAGCATGCCATCGGGGGCCGCAAGCGGCACCGGAATGCTGAAACCGCCGTGGTCGCCGTACATCGCCAAGGCCTCGAACACATCGCCCTGCCGCGTTGGCCCAATGGCCCGGCCTTCCAGCGGCACCGTGCGATCGGCATCGCCGTGGATGTGGATCAGGTGCGATGCGGGCGTCGGGCAGGCGTCGGGGATCGTCCGCCAGAAGGTGCCCGCATAGGGAACGAAGCCTGCGAAGGTATCGCCCATCTCGCAGGCAAGCGTCCAGGTCATCATCCCGCCCGCGCTGAACCCGGTGGAGATCAGGCGCGAGGGGTCCAAATCGATCCGGGTGGCCAGATCGGCGATGACGGCCCGGGCGTAGTCGTCTTCCGCCGCCTCGGTTTGGGTCGGGTTGCGGGGCCGATACGCGAGGTTCCAATCATCGGCGTCCGCGTTCAGCGCAACGAAGGCCATGCCCAACCGGTCTGCCATGGCGCGCAGGCTTTGGTTGCGCATCGCGCCCCCGGCGCTGCCGCGATAGCCATGGGCGTGGAAGAAAGCGCCCACCGGGCCGTCGGTACCGTCGGGCATGTAATAGCGGTAGGTGCGGTCGCCTAGAACGCTGCAATCCGTGTCTGGCCCGCAGGCCATGGCGGGTGTCGTCAAAAGGGCAAGGGCGGCGGTCAAGGCAAGGCGCATGGGGACTCCGAAAGGTCTTTCGACGCAGCTTGCGGTCTTTTGGGCGGGGATGCACCCCACATCCACGTGAGCGCAACGTGGCCGGGTGCGGGCGTGAGGGGGCCAGCCCCCACACTCTCCCAAAGCGCACCTCTTGGTGCGCGAGCCTTTGGGGGATATTTAAAGAACGGGCAAGCAGGGGAAGCGGTTTAGCCCCATAGGGCGGCGTCCGGCGGGAAAACGGTAGACCCGTCGAAGCGCAGGGGCGGGGTGCGGTCCTCGGCCAGCAGAAGCGGCCCGTCGAGGTCCACGATCTCGGCCCCCTGGGCGACGATCATCGCGGGTGCCATGGCCAGCGAGCTTCCCACCATGCAGCCGACCATCACCGTGTAGCCTTCCGCTCGCGCCGCATCGCGCAGCGCCAGCGCTTCGGTCAACCCGCCGGTCTTGTCGAGCTTGATGTTGACCATGTCGTATTTGCCCTTGAGGGCGGGCAGAGAGGCGCGGTCGTGGCAGGATTCGTCCGCGCAGACGGGAAGGGGGCGGGCAATTTCGGCCAGCATGTCGTCTTCGCCTGCGGGCAGGGGCTGTTCCACCATTTGCACGCCAAGCCGCAGAAGGTGCGGTGCAAGATCCGTGTAGACCTCGGCGGTCCAGCCCTCGTTGGCATCCACGATGATCGCCGCGTGGGGCGCGCCTTTGCGGACGGCCTCAAGCCGGGGCATGTCGTCGGGGGTGCCGAGCTTGATTTTCAGCAGCGGGCGATGGGCGTGTTTGGCGGCGGCCTTCGCCATGTTCTCAGGCGTATCCAGCGACAGGGTGAAAGCGCTGGTGACGGGGCCGGGGGCGGGCCCGGGGGCGGGAAGGTTCAAGATCTCCCACACGCGTGCGCCGGCGGATTTCGCCTTGGCGTCCCAGATCGCGCAATCCACGGCGTTGCGGGCGGCCCCTGCGGGCAAGGCTGCGCTATCGCCATGGTCGATATAGGTTTGGATCTGGGCTTCCACGCTGTCCATCGTTTCGCCGTAGCGGGCGTAGGGCACGCATTCGCCGCGCCCCCGGACGCCGTTGCCCTGATCGATTTCGAACGTCAGAACTTCGGCGTGGGTGCGCGACCCGCGGGAGATCGTGAACACCTCTGCCAGCTTGAAGCGCTCGCGCGTGATGGTGAACATCTAGATCGCCTCCAGGGCATCGCACAGGCGCCCCGCGCCCTGGCGGAACGGGTCGGCGGTGGGCAGACCCATGCGCTTTTCGATATCGGCCAGGCATTGCAGGGCCTCGTCTTCGCCAAGCGCCGCCGTGTTGACCGAGATCCCAACGACTTCGCAGGCAGGGTTCGCCACCCGGGCCAACGGCAGGGCGGTGTCGCGCAGGGCCTCCAGTGTCGGCAGGGAATAGCCGGGCAGACCGCGCATGTGTTTGCGCGTCGGCTCGTGCGAGAGGATCAGCGCATCGGGCTGGCCGCCATGGACCAGCGCCATGGTGACGCCGGAATAAGACACGTGGAACAAGCTGCCCTGACCTTCGATCATGTCCCAGTGATCGTCGTCGTTATCGGGGGTCAGGTGCTCGACCGCGCCCGCCATGAAGTCGGCGATGACGGCATCCAGCGGCACGCCCGCGCCGGTGATCAGGATGCCGGTCTGCCCGGTGGCGCGGAAGCTGGATTTCAGGCCGCGCGCCTTCATCTCCTTGTCCATCGCCAGGGCGGTGTACATCTTGCCAGCCGAGCAATCGGTGCCCACGGCCAGGCAGCGCTTGCCGGACCGCTTGATGCCGTTGGCGATGGGGTATTCGACCGAGGGGATGCGCACGTCGTGCAGCGTGCGGCCGTATTCCTTGGCGACGGCGACAAGATCAGGCTCATCGCTCAGCAGGTTGTGCAGGCCGGATGCGATGTCGAAGCCCTCGGACAGCGCCTCGATCAGCACGCGCTTCCACGATGAGGTGATATAGCCGCCCCGGTTCGCGACGCCGACAACAAGGGTCCGCGCGCCCGACGCCTTGGCGGCGGGAAGGTCCATGTCGGCGACCTTCACGTCGGCCTGGCAGCCCTCCATCCGGAATTGCCCGATGACATTCTCGGGCCGCCAATCGCGGATGCCCTGGGCGACTTTCGCGCCCAATTGGTCAGGGGCGTCGCCCAGGAACAGAAGATATGGAGTTTCGATCATCGGATGGCCCTTCCCCGGATGCGCAGGTGTCGCGGCAAAATAGCCGCGACCTGGCGCACGTACTGCGAAAAATTGGCCGGCAATATCGCCAAAAGCAGGAGATCATCGCGCCAAGGGGCGCAATTGGTGAATGATCTTGTGCAATGCCTAGCCTTTGGACAGCAATCCAGCGGGGCGTGTGTCGGACTGGACGAAATCCACCGGGGCCGTGCGGGCCGTCGCGGTGTTGCGCTTGAAGTCATAGCGTATCAGGTCGCCGTCTTCCGCCGAGGCGATGATCAGCGCCTGATAGAGGTGTTGCGCACCCTCGTAGATGTCGACCAGCCCGCGCAGGCGCGGGGCCTCATCGGCGATCAGCGCAAAGCCGTCGCTGGTCATTTCCAGGATCGCGAACGCCTCATCCCCGACATGGACCGCGCGGGTGGCCTGCTTGCGTTTCACATGGCGACGCGCTGCGGCCAACTGGTCACGAATCTCTTTCGGTAGGTATTCAGACACCGGATCCTCCGACAGGGCTGAGGGTTGCACGCAGATCAAGTTGGCGGATTTTCATGTCAGGTCAATGACATGGCGTGAACATAACCGCGCCGCCGCTGCTACCTTGGACGGAACTGGTAAACAATTCCCTTACCCACTTGGCGCTACCTGAATTGCTGCACTGCGGCAATCTTATACAGGATTGGGAAAGATTCTCGCCTGTGCGCGGATGCGGAGCCGCCCCTGCGTCCCTTGGCGTATACGCCGGGCAGTGCGCGCCCTATTTCCGACTCACCAAAGAAGGAGATGACGATGGGCCTGCTTGTTGACGGAACATGGCAAGACACGTGGTACGATACCAAGAAATCCGGTGGTGCGTTCCAGCGGACCGAAGCGCAGTTTCGCAATTGGATCACCGCCGATGGCGCGGCCGGTCCCACCGGCGTGGGCGGCTTCAAGGCGGAAAGCGGGCGCTATCACCTCTATGTGTCCCACGCCTGCCCCTGGGCCAATCGTACGCTGATTTTCCGCGCCCTGAACGGGCTGGAGGATCACATCGGCATCTCTGTCGTGCATCCCGACATGCTGGGCGACGGCTGGACTTTTGACGCCGACGTCGACGGCGCCACGGGTGATACGCTTTATGGTTTGCCCTTCGCCCGTGACCTCTACACCAAGGCGCAACCCGGCGTGACGACCCGCGTGACTGTCCCGATCCTGTGGGACAAGGAACGCGCCACCATCGTGTCCAACGAATCCGCCGAGATCATTCGCATGTTCAACGGGGCCTTCAACGACATCACCGGCAACGCTGACGATTACTACCCCAACGCCTTGCGCCCCCAGATCGACGCGATCAATGCGCGGGTCTATTCCGACGTGAACAACGGCGTCTACAAATCCGGTTTCGCCACCACGCAGGACGCCTATGACACCGCCGTCTACACCCTGTTCGATGCGCTCGACTGGTTGGAGGGGATCCTGACCCAGAACCGCTACCTGACGGGCGACCGGGTGACCGAGGCGGACTGGCGGCTTTTCACCACGCTGGTGCGGTTCGATCTGGTCTACCACCTGCACTTCAAGTGCAATCGCAAGCGGATCGTGGATTATCCCAACCTCTGGGCCTACACGCGCGAGCTTTACCAATGGCCGGGCGTTGCCGGGACGGTCAACTTCGACCACATCGTGCGCCACTACCATTATAGCCACGAGACCATTAACCCCCACCGGATCATCCCGATCAATCCGCAGATCGATTGGACCGCGCCCCATGGTCGTAATGGATTGCGGGCAGCGTAATTTCTTGTATCAAAAGGGGGCCATGACCGCACTGTTTCCCAAACGCGACCACGGAGGTGGTCTGGACGCCGCCGCCGCCGAATATGGGGGGCAGCAAGAGGCATGGCTTGATCTGTCGACGGGGATCAACCCGATCGCCTATCCCGTCGGGGACCTCCCGCAAAAGGTCTGGAGCAGGCTTCCCGGCGAAGGCGCGATGGCGCGTCTCTTGCAGACCGCCCGCGCGTTCTGGTCCGTCCCCGATGAGGTCGAGATCATCGCCGCCGCCGGGGCCTCGCCACTGATTGCGCGCATGCCGGATCTGGCGGCTTTGTCCGGCGCGTATATCCCGATGCCCACCTATAATGAGCACGCCGCCGCCTTCGCGGCGCGGGGGCGGCTGAACGATCCGCGCAATCCGAAAAACCCGGTGCATGTCTATGTGCATCCCAACAACCCCGATGGCAGGATGTGGCCGGGCTCTGCCATTGGTGGGCGTCCCCTGACGATCATCGACGAAAGCTTCTGTGACACGGTGCCCGAGCGTAGCCACATCGCCCGCGCGGCCGAACCCGGCGTGATCGTGCTGAAAAGCTTCGGGAAGTTCTGGGGCCTTGCCGGGGTCCGCCTTGGTTTTGCGATGGCGCGCCCCGAGACCTTCGCGCCGGTCAACGGCAAGGGCACCCTGGCCGAGCTGATGGGGCCATGGTCCGTGTCAGGCCCGGCGTTGGAGATCGGGGCACGTGCCCTTTCGGATCTGGGCTGGGCCGATACCACCCGCGTGCGCCTTGGGCGCGATGCGGCACGGCTGGATCATCTGATGTTGACTGCAGGTGCCGAGATTGTCGGCGGCACCACCCTGTTTCGCACCTACACCCTGCGTGAGGGTGCTGAATACTGGCAAAAACGCTTGGCCGCGCATCGGATCTGGTCCCGGATTTTCCCCTATTCCACCAATTGGATACGCCTGGGCCTTCCGGGCACGGACGAAGAATGGGCCCGCCTTGAGGCCGCCCTTTGATCGCCACCGCGCCGCTGCTTCTTGTGGCGATGATCCTCGATGCCTTGCTGGGGGAACCGCGCTGGCTCTGGTCGCGCGTGCCGCATCCGATTGTCGTGATGGGTCGGTTGATTGGCTGGTGTGACCGCGCGTTCAATCGCGGCGGGCGACGGGTGAACGGTGTGTTTGTCATGGCTGCCCTTGGCCTCGGCGCGCTGGGCCTTGGCTGGATCATCGTGGCGCTGCCCCTTGGATGGCTATGGCAAATCCTGATCGCGGCGGTTCTTTTGGCGCAGAAATCCCTTGTGCAGCATGTGGCGGCGGTGGGCGACGGTCTGCGCCGGTCTCTGGACGACGGCAAGCAAGAGGTCGCGATGATCGTGGGACGCGACACTGGCCCGCTGGATGAGGCCGCCGTTGCCCGCGCCGCGATTGAAAGCGCGGCCGAGAATATGTCCGATGGCGTCGTCGCCCCCGCCTTCTGGTTTCTGGTGGCCGGGCTGCCGGGCCTGTTGCTCTACAAAATCACCAATACCGCCGACAGCATGATCGGCCACCGCACCCCCCGGCATGAGGCGTTCGGATGGGCCGCCGCCCGGTTCGATGATGTGCTGAATTACATCCCCGCCCGCCTCACCGCGCTTTTGATCGCGCTGACCCGTGGCCCCGCCGTTCTGCGCTGCGCTTATCGCGACGGTCCCAAGCACCGCTCTGTCAACGCAGGCTGGCCCGAGGCCGCGATGGCCGCAGCCCTCGGCCTCTCCCTCTCCGGCCCCCGCGCCTATGGCGGCGAGATGACCACCGACGCGGCGCTCAACCCGGAAGGCACGCGCGCCGCCACGCCCGGCGATATCGCGGCTGCGGTGGGCGTGCTCTGGCGGGTGTGGGGGGCGATGATTGCCGCCGTGGTGTGCCTCTGGCTCGTGGGCGGCTAGGGTGCTTTGGGTCAGTCGCCGATCTTGCTATAGATGCGCGACACGAAAGGCGTGCGATGGATCCGCTCACGACTGCCCCGACCCTGAAGACCGAAAGGTTGATCCTGCGCGGCCCCCGGCGCGCGGATCTGCCCGCCTTCACCCGCTTCGTCACCAGCGCGCCGTCGATCATCGCGCAAGATGAAGCAGGCTCGCCCGAGGATGCCTGGTTCGGCTACATGATCGGCGTGGGCCATTGGCATTGGCACGGCTTCGGATTTTTCGTGCTGGAGGAACAGGCCACCGGACAGCCCATGGGCCGCGTGGGCCTGCTGAAGCATGTCCATTGGCCGGACGTGGAACTGGCCTGGCACTTGTTCGAGGAAGGCGAAGGGAAGGGATACGCGACCGAGGCCGCGCGGGCGGTGAAGACATGGGCGCACGACGCGCTGGGGCTGGACCGGCTGCACAGTTATATCGACGTGACCAACGCCCGCTCGCAGGCCGTGGCCCGGCGGCTTGGGGCCACCACCGACGGCACGCGCGCCGCCCACGAGCCGGAGGCCGAGGTTTGGGTTCATCCGGTGGACACCCCCTAGGATGCTCGTGGCGGCAGCCGAGGTCCGCCAATGGAGGGGTCCGCCGTCACCCAAGCCCTTGCACCGCCCCCCGCGCGCTGTATCGTCGCTAAAACATTTGACTAACAGGATCATTTCACATGCGTCGTTTCCTCGCCCCGCTACTCTTGTCTCTCACCCTCGGCACTGCGGCCACCGCGCAGCAATGCGGCGGCGATTTCGGCCAGTTCGTCCAGGGCCTCCGCGCCGAAGCGGCAGAGCGCGGCCATAGCCAGGAGGCCATCGATGGCTTCTTCCGCCACGCCAGCTATTACCAGCGTGCGTTGGATGCGGATCGCAGGCAGGGCATCTTCGCGGTGCCGTTCACCGATTTTGCCCGCCGTCTGATCAGCCAGGGCCGCATGGACAACGGCCGCCGCAACGCCGAGCGCCAAGCCGCCACCTTCGCCGAGATCGAGCGTCGCTTCGGCGTCTCACGCGGCATTCTTCTGTCGTTCTGGGCGTTCGAGACCGACTACGGCGCGTTCCAGGGCGATTACAACACCCTCGACAGCCTTGTGACGCTGGCCCACGATTGCCGCCGCCCCGAGCTTTTCCGCCCCGAGGTTTTCGGCGCCCTGACGCTCTATGAAAACGGCGACTTCGACCCGGTGAACACGCAAGGCGCCTGGGCCGGGGAAATCGGCATGGTGCAAATGCTGCCAGAAGATATCGTGAACCACGGTATCGACGGTGATGGCGACGGCCATGTCTACCTGCAAACCTCCGCGCCAGATGCCCTGATGTCCGGGGCCAATATCCTCTCGTCCCTTGGCTGGCGCCCCGGAGAGCCGTGGCTGGTCGAGATCACCGTGCCCGCTGATCTGGATTGGTACCAGACCGGCATCCACACCACCCGTAGCGTCGCCGATTGGGAGGCCGACGGTGTGGCAGGCCGCTCCGGCCCGCTGCCTATGCGCAACGCCCAGGCCTCCGTGGTCCTGCCCCAGGGGCGCAACGGCCCCGCCTTCCTCGCCTACCCCAACTTCAACGTCCTGTTCGAATGGAACCAGTCCTTCACCTACGTCCTGACCGCCGCCTATTTCGCTACCCGCCTGGAAGGCGCCCCCGTGTTCGACGCGCGCAACCCCGAGCCAGGCCTTGACGGCAACGCCATGCGCGCGCTGCAAGAACGGCTCCAGGCGCGGGGCCATGACGTGGGCCGGATCGACGGCATCCTCGGCGCCGGCACCCGTGCCGCCGTGCGCGAGGAACAGCGCCGCCTCGGCATGCCCGCCGACGCCTGGCCCACCCGCGCGCTTCTGAACGCACTCTGACGCAAACGCGCAACGCCCCCCGCACCCGGCGTATCCTGTCAGCCCACCACCGACAGGATACGCCCATGCACGACATCCACACCATCGCCCTCACCGACATCGACGCCGATGCCCTTCCCCGCGACCGCATCTCCCTTGCGCCCTCCGCCCTTGCGGAACTGCAAGCCTCCATCGCGTCCCTCGGCCTCACCCACCCCATCGAGGTCTGGGCCAAGCACGATCCCCTCCCCGACACGCCCCGCCATGGCCTGATCTCCGGCCTGCGCCGCCTCACCGCCGTGCGGGCGCTCGGCCACACCACCATTCCCGCCTTCATCCGCGACCCCTCCGACATCGCCGAGGCCATGACCCGTATGGTGACCGAGAATGAGATCCGCGCCGCCATTTCCCCGTGGGAAAAAGGCCGCCTTGTCACGGAATCGGTGGCCGAGGGCCTCTTCCCCACCCTCGACGCCGCCACCGACAGCCTCTACCGCACCCTCGACCGCCACCGCCGCGCCCGCATCCGCGCCATGGCCGACGTCGTGGCCGAGATCGGTGACCACCTGCTGACCGCGCCCGAGGCCCTCAGCCAGAACCAGATCACCCGCATCGCCTTCGCCCTGCGCGCCGACCTAGGCCCCCTCATCACCACCGCCCTGCGCACCTCGAAACAAAAATCCCCCGACGCCCAATGGAAAACGATCCTGCCGATCCTGCTGGAGGCCGAAGAAGCCGCCCGCACCCCGGACACCGCCCTCTACCGCCCGGGCCGTCCTCGCCGCACGGCCCAGGTGCGGTCGAAACTGAATATCAGGCGAGAGAGAACCCCCGACGGCTGGTCGCTGCGGTTCACAGGACCAGAGGCAACCGGCCCGCTTATGGAGGACATCATGGATGCAGTGGAGGACCAGTTCGGTAACAGACAACGGTGACTTCCCGTAGGGTGGGTGCAACCCACCACCCGTAGACCGGGCCTCGGCCCGGATAAGAAACGCCCCGGCAGGGTTTTTTTTGGAGGGAAAGTGATGGGAGGGGGGTGATGACTCTTAATGCCGAAAAGCCGAAGTTCGCCGTTACCCCAATGAACGTCCGCGCCAGCTGAAGCACCTTTGCAGCTCGCTCCAACATCTTGTGGCAGACTTCGAGAGTCGGCTGTATGTGGTGCTTGAAGTTGGTCGTCATTGCCTTTTCGTGCTTCTTGCTTTATCTCCACTACAGGCAATCCTGCCGCCGGGGTCATCGCACCCCGCAACATTGGTCCTTCGTGGCCTATGGAGTACTCGAGAATGGCTATCAAACCATATCGGTTTGAGGTGTCCGAGGCGCGTAGCGTCAAACACCCAACTCTTCCTAAAATCGTCAAGCACACTTTTTTGGTGCCTGCGCATCTGTTCCCGAAGGGCGTTCCGACTGGGGCAAACTTGCGTGATCCGGTCGGCATGAACCGACAGGTCTATAAGGACGTCAAAGCAAGCCTCGAAGGCAAGGAGGCACTGCCGGGTACCTTCGATCTGTTGAACCTGGGAATTACGATCATTGCCGAAGATATTGAGGTGATCGACAAGCGGGTCTTCGACGTCATGATTGACGATGACTATGGGATCGCCAATGGCGGCCACACAACCCAAATTATCTACGACTGCCAAGAGGATGACTCGATCGCCGAAGGCCAGCACGTCGAAGTCAAAATCATTACCGGGCTAGAAGGCGGCGAAAACCACACGCTGCGTGTGGATATTGCAAGGGGGCAAAACACCGGGATTTCAGTGCAGCCCCGTTCGATCTTTGAACTAGATGGGGCTTTCGAGAGCCTCAAAGCGATTGTGAAGGATCAAGACTGGGCAAATGATATTGGCTTCAAGGAGTCGGACAAGAAGGACATTGACGTCCGCGAGTTGGTTTCAGTGCTGGAATTGATGAACGTCACTGACTTTCCTGTGCGAGACACGAAGCATCCGATTGCGGCCTATGAAAAGTGGTCAACCCCTCTCAAAAAATTTGGGGATGACTATGAAGACAATCGTGAGAATCCTGTCGGCCGGAAATATGCGGTTTTTGAACCTTTGCTGCTCGATATTCTGGTTCTCTACGACCACATTCGCCGCGACTTCCTTCGCGTCTACAATGAAACGGTTGGCGGCCGCGCGGGAAATCTACGGATCGTGGAAAAGGCCCCACCGAGCAAGGGACGGTTTCAATTCCGTTATGCTAATCTAGATGACCATGATCAGCGTTTGACTAAAGGTGCCGCCTATCCAATTCTGGGGGCATTCCGCAACTTTGTCACGGTAAATCCTGAAACTGGCGTCGCAGAGTGGCAAGGCGGTTTCGAGAATGTCCTTGCTTCTTGGCGTGATCTTGCTCCCGAATTGGTGGCGGAAACCAAGCAGGCCATTCGGGATATTGGCAATGCTCCAGACTCGCTCGGCAAGAACCGCAACCACTGGGCCAACTTGTTCAAAACTGTGCGCTTGCATGTAATGCAGCAGCAGTTGGACACGATGGGTTGAGGAGGAGCGACATGAGCAGCCAGGAAAACAAACTCCTCATCAAAATTGGAAAGCACTTCGAGGCCAACGCCAGTGGCAGTATCGCTGTCTGTGCTGTTGCCATAATCGCGCTGACACTCGTCGCGGTTGGCTTTTCTTTCATGTAAACAAGGTTGGCGGCCGAATGTTTTTGGCCGCCTCCCAAATGTTGTGTCTATAGCTGTATTCATCTTCTGTGTTTGCTGGTCTGGGCAAGCTATCAGCGATGGTTTTGGTGGCCGTTGGGGCAAACGTTGGCTTTTGGCCTAAACCCCTCAAATCTCAATAACCCGCCCCAAATCCCCCTAACAGAACCTTAACAAATCCAAAAACAAAACAAAAACAACCCCTTAACACCCTGCTCAAGCTTGAGCACCCCGGATCAGGCCACCAGGGCCTCGGCCTTTTTCAGGTCCACCGAGACGAGCTGAGATACCCCCTGCTCCCCCATCGTGACTCCGAAAAGCCGGTCCATCCGGGCCATCGTGACCGCGTGGTGGGTGATCGTCAGGAACCGCGTGTTCGTCTGCCGCGTCATCTCGTCCAGCATGTCACAGAACCGCGTCACGTTCGCATCGTCCAGCGGCGCGTCGACCTCGTCCAGCACACAGATCGGCGCCGGGTTCGCAAGGAACACCCCGAAGATCAGCGCCAGCGCCGTCAACGTCTGCTCGCCTCCCGACAGCAGGCTGAGGGTGCTGAGTTTCTTGCCCGGCGGCTGGCACAATATCTCCAGCCCCGCTTCCAGCGGATCGTCGGATTCCACCAGCACCAGACGCGCCTCCCCGCCCCCGAAGAGGTGCGTGAACAGGCGGGCGAAGTTCTCGTTCACCTCGTCGAACGCCTTCAAAAGCCGCTCGCGGCCTTCCTTGTTGAGGCTGTTGATCCCGGTGCGCAGCTTGGCGATGGCCTCCTCCAGATCGGTCTTCTCGGAGGCCAGCGTGTCATGCTCTTCCCGAACCTCGCGGCTGTCTTCCTCGGCGCGCAAGTTGACGGCACCAAGGGCGTCGCGTTGGCGGCGCAGGCGCATGACGTCCTGTTCGATCCGGTCGGCGGAGGGCATCGGTTCGGGCAGGTCGCCAAGGGTTTCCAAAAGCGCCTCGGGGGTCAGCTCCATCTCTTCCGCGATGCGGTCGGCGGCGGCCTGAACGGCCTCCAACGCGGCATCGCGCCGGGCCTGGGCGGCGGCGCGGGTCTCGCGCGCCTCGGAGGCGGCGCGTTCCGTGTCCCGCTCTGCGCCGCTGGCCGCACGCAAGGTCATTTCACCCACCGACAGCGCATCGGCAGAGGCTGCTTTGCGTGCCTCGGCTTGAGCGATCTGAGCCGCAAGCTGTTCGCGGCGCCGGGCCACTTCAGCGGGTTTCTGGACGGCATCGGCAAGGGCCACCTCCGCTTCACCCCTGCGCTTCTCCAACTCTGCCAGACGCGAGGCGGCGTTGGTCAAGCGGTTCTGCCAATTGGTAATTTCGGTACCGATCTTGCTGATCCGCGACACGCGATCTTCACCGTCGCGCTTTACCTCATCGAAGGCGGCGCGCTTGGCGAGCATGTTCATCCGCGCGGCCTCGACGGTGGTCTTCACGTCTTCCAACCTCCCCCGAACGGCCTCCAGGTCGTCCAGTTCAGCCAGGGAATCCTGGGCACGGGTCAGTTCGGCGCGGGCTGTGTCTGCTTCCTCTGCATGACGCGAGGCGGTCAGGCGAAGCGTTTCGAGCTTGCCATCGAGAACGCTTTGGTCAGCCTCGGCGCGGGCCGCAGAACGGCTGGCCTGGCTCAACTGAGTTTCCGCATCCCGGCGCGCGGAACGAGCGGATTTATCGGCCTCTGTCAGTTGGTTGAGGCGCTCGGCGAGGGTTTCATGGGCGGCCTTGGCGTCATCGGCCTTGCCGCGCGCGCGAAGGCGCTCGTCTTCCAGCTCGGACAAGCGGTTCGCCTGCTCCAACCGCCGCGCGGCCGTAGAGACGGCGTCGGCGGCGGCAACGGCGAAACCATCCCAGCGCCAAAGATCGCCCTCGCGGCTGACAAGGCGTTGACCGGGCTGCAAGGACGGCTGCAAGCGGGGGCCGTCGGCGGCATCGATGATGCCGATTTGCGAAAGCCGACGCGTTAGGACTTCGGGGGCGGTCGCGACCTCTGCGGCGGGTTGCACGCCCTCGGGCAGAGGGGTGGTTGTGTCGTAACCGGGCAGGTCCGTCCAGCCGGTGGCGCCCGCCGTATTGGCGCGGGCGGCCTTGAGGTCATCGGACAAGGCGGCGCCGATCGCGGCCTCGAACCCCGGGGAAACCTTGATTTCATCAAGAACCTGGTCGCCGTCACCCCGATCACGCTCCAGCACGCGGGCAAGGGCCGTGACCTCGGCATCCAGCGTGCCGGCGCGGCCTTCGGCCTCGGATCGGGCCGAGCGCGCTTCGGTTTCCCTGGCCTGCGCCTCGGCGCGGGCGGCCTCGGTTTCCAGCAAGGTTTCCTCGGCGCGGGCGGCGAGGGTGGTGGCGCTGGTCAGCGCCTCTTCGGCGTCTTGGGCTTCGCGCTTGAGGGTTTGCAGCCGGTCCGCCGCGTCACTGGCCGCTTGCTCGGCGGCAGCCGCGTCGGCCGAATTTCGCGTAACGGCCTTTTCGGCCTCTCCCATGCGCCGCTCGATTGCTTGATAGCGGGCGGCCAGTGCGGCGGATTGTTCTGTCAAATCAGACAGCTCCGCCTCTTGCCCCGCCAGGACGGACCGGGCGTCCGTCACCGCATCGCGGGCATCGCCAAGTCGTTCGTCCTGACCTTTCTGGGCGGTCTGCAAATCCGTGCGCTCGGCCTGCAATCGCGCGACGGTTTCGCCTGCGTCAGCGTTCAACGCCTCTTCCCGCTCACGATCCTTATCGATCTGGGTGATGCGGTTGGTAAGCGTTTCAACGGCGGCGGCGGCGCGGTCCGCTTCGGCCTGCAAACTGTCGCGCTCAACCAACAGACGCTGAAGAATTGCAGCGGCCACAGTGTCTTCCTCGCGCAGCGGCGGCAACGCTTCTTCGGCGGCTTCCCGGGCCTTTACGGCCTCCAATGCTGCGGATTCGGCCTGCGCGGCCGAGGCGAGACCGGCGCGCAGGGCTTCCTCTGCGCGCAGGCGTGCGGCGTCGGCATCGCGCCAGCGCACAAACAGCAACAGGCCTTCGGCAAGGCGTAGCTCGGATCCGATCTCGCGGTAGCGGGCGGCCTGTTTTGCCTGTCTTGCCAAGGTATTGAGCTGCGAAGCCAGTTGGTCGATCACATCGTCGATCCGAGCCAGGTTGGCTTCGGCACCCTTCAATTTCAGCTCTGCCTCATGGCGGCGCTGATAGAGGCCCGAGATCCCGGCGGCCTCTTCCAGCACGCGACGGCGGGCTTTGGGCTTGGCGTTGATCAGCTCGGAAATCTGGCCCTGACGGACAAGGGCGGGACTATGCGCGCCGGTGGATGCATCGGCAAACAGCATCGAAACGTCGCGGGCGCGCACGTCTTTTCCATTGAGTTTATAGGCACTTCCCGCATCACGTGTGATGCGGCGGATGATGTCGATCTGGTCTTCTTCGTTGAAGCCAGCAGGTGCGAGCCGGTCCGCGTTATCGATGGTAAGCGAGACCTCGGCAAAGTTACGCGCGTTGCGGGTGGCGGCACCGCCGAAGATCACGTCCTCCATCCCCGCGCCCCGCATCGCGGTGGGGCGATTTTCGCCCATCACCCAGCGTAAGGCTTCGAGAAGATTGGATTTTCCGCACCCATTCGGGCCCACCACGCCAGTCAGACCGTCGGCGATCACGAGGTCCGTGGGGTCGACGAAGGATTTGAAACCGTTGAGTCTGAGCTTGGTAAACTGCACCTGCAATGCCTCTTTGCGATGGCGATTCTTGTGGCGTGCAGTTTACGCGGAGGGCCGTGGGCCGAGTCAACGCATATGGGGCGCATATCGTGGGTATCGGCGGTTTATCCCCAAGATATGCGACATCAAGCAAAACCTATGCTTCGCCACACCGGCACGCACAAGTATATCAATGGTATATCAATTCGCATTTCAACCCACGCCGACGTGGCCCCGCGCCCGGACCCGGACGTCGTCATATCCGTGAGAGGAGTGGCGGTGAACCCCGCCCTAAGGACAGATCAGATCCGCGCGCATGACGTTCTGGTCGCCACGCAGAGTGTCGGTAATCACGGCGCAGCCCGTGGCTTGTTCCATTGCGTTGCCAGCGCGGTGGACGATGGCACCGATGGAGGGGAAGGGCGTGGCGTTGGTTCGGATCGCCTCGGCGCGATTGCCGTTCCGGCGGACAGAGAAATCAGCCCCGTCGACCGTCACATAAGTCGGCGTGATCCCCATCATCGCGGGGGACGGGCTGTCACAGGCGACAAGCAGCAGCGTGAGGGGGAAGACGAGAAAACGCATGATCAAGAAATTGCTCAACATAGTTAACAAATCGTTACGGCGACTCTCTGCCTTTGGTGCACAAGGCGAGGTTGAGAACGGCCCCTTGCAATGTTATGTTTGATTACACCCGGCGTCGGGGATGAACAGGCGCGTATGATGGAGGACGGAGTCCTGACCGGACTTAACCAAGCAGAGGCCAAGACCTCTGCCACCGCAGGGCCCACCGCAAAGGCACGGGCCCGCACCCAAACCGCTTACAGCAGCGAAGAGCTTCTGGAGCGCATTCTGACATCCCTTGATGACGACAAAGCCGAAGACGTCGTGCAGATCGATCTGCGCGGAAAGTCCTCGATTGGCGACTATATGGTCGTGGCCTCCGGCCGCTCGACCCGTCAGGTCTCGGCCATGGCCGAGAAGCTTGTCGATCGGCTGAAACAGGATTTCAGCCTGTATTCCAAGATCGAAGGCAAGGATACGGGCGACTGGGTGCTGATCGATACGGCCGATGTCATCGTCCACATCTTCCGGCCTGAGGTGCGAGAGTTCTATCAGCTGGAAAAGATGTGGCAGCCAGAGGCGCCTGAGGCGGCGACCTCAAAAGGCCCGGAAGGCTGAAGGTCCATCTGTGCGTCGTTGGCCGCTTGAAAAAGGGGCCTGAAAAGGCGCTGCTCGACGACTATCTCCGAAGATTCGACAAGACGGGCCGGGGCCTTGGCCTGTCGCTTGGGCAGGTTGTGGAGGTCGAAGACCGCAAGGGCGGTGGCATGGCCGCAGAGGCGGAACTGATTCGCGCGCGCCTGCCCGGCGCGGTGTTCTGGGTGATGGATGAGAGGGGCGAGATCATGACCTCGCCCGAGTTCGCGGAGCGACTTGGGGCGCAACGGGACCGGGGCATCGGCGATTTGGCGCTGGTCATCGGCGGGGCGGACGGCATCGATCCCGGCCTGCGCGCGGATGCCGGATCGGCGATTTCGTTCGGAAAGATGGTGTGGCCGCACATGCTGGCCCGCGTAATGCTGAGCGAGCAGTTGTACCGCGCGGCGAGTATTCTGGCGGGCAGCCCGTATCACCGGGTCTAGCGCATCAGGATCCGCTGCCGATGCCGCCGCAGCAGCATCAACCCGAACGCCAGCGGGACAAGGGCCCACAGCAGCATCAGAGGCACCGAGATGAAATCCGGCGCATAGGTGGGATAGACGCCCTGCCGGAACATCGCGGTGAAGTGGATCCATGGGGTCCAATCGAGGATGGATTGGATGGTGGGTGAAAGATCCTCATACAGAAAAAACACGCCCGCGCCGATCAGCAGGGGGCGCGATGCGATGCCCCAGATTTGCCCGTAGACCGGGAAAAGCCCCAGAAGTGCGCAGTTCAACGTGCCATGGCCAAGGCCCAGAAGCGCCGCGAGGGCCATGGCAGAGACCATGTAGCGGAACTCTAGCACCGCTGACGTGTCGGTAAATTCCAGAATGCCGAAAAGGACGACGCAGCTGACCGCCACGCTTGTCAGCGTGTTCAGGATGAACCGCGCAAGGATCGCGTCGATCCAGGTGACGGCAGGATACATCAGCAGCGGCTTGGAAAAGTTGAGCGCGTTCATCACCGTGGCCATCGTGAGGCTATAAAGAAGGAACGGCAGATAGCCGGTGGTGTAGAACAGCAGGAACGAATTGCCCAAGCTGGGGCTGCGGATCAGCAGGGAAAAGACGAAAGACATCACCAGTAGCGCGCCCACAGGCTCGACCACCGCCCAAATGTACCCACCGGGAGAGCGGCCATAGCGCGTCGACATCTCACGCAGCATCAACGCGATGACCGCGCGGCCCGAGGCGAAGCTGGTCGCGCGGGTCCGGGCACGGCCTGCCGGGGGCGAGAGGGTGGTGAGGTTGGCCACGGGGGCAGGGTCCATCATGCTTTCTTAAAACTCTCCAAGTATGTATGACGAATGATATTCCAGCAACGGGCCAGCAACGGCATGCAGACGTTGTGCCCGATTAGATCACCTGAGGATTGCCAAACCATTGACTGACGAGGCGAAAACACCGGATGCCCCTGCCGGGGCAAAGCGGCGGATCCGGGTGAACACCGTGCCGGCGGGGCGCGCGACGATGCGGTGGCGGCACTGGGGGATCGTGATCTCCTTCGTGTTGCTGGTGCTTGCGCCCATCGGGGCGGTGGCCACCTATCTTTACGCGGTGGCCGTCGATCAATACGCCTCCACGACCGGGTTCACGGTCCGGCAAAACGAATCTGGGGCGGCGACGGATGTGCTGGGGGGGCTTGCGGCGTTCACGAGCGGGGGCGGCGGCGGGCAGGCGGATGCGGACATCCTGTTTGAATACATCGTCAGCCAGGAACTGGTACTGCGCCTGAATGAACGGCTCGATCTGGTGGGCCATTACTCGGCCCCCCATGATATTGACCCGATCTTCTCCCTCGACCCGGACACTACGATCGAAGGGTTGGTAGACCATTGGCAGCGCATCGTCCGGATCAGCTATAGCCAATCCTCGGGGTTGATGGAACTGCGCGTGCTGGCGTTCGATCCCGAGATGGCGCGGACCATCGCGCAGGCGATCATCGAGGAAAGCCAGAACCTTGTGAACGCGCTCAACGCGACGGCGCGCGACGACGCGATGCGCTTCGCCGAGCAGGATCTGGCCGCCGCGCTGATCCGCCTGCGAGAGGCGCGCGAGGCACTGACAGCGTTCCGCACGCGGACGCAGATCGTGGACCCTGAAAGTGACCTGCAAGGTCGGATGGGGGTCCTCAATAATCTGCAACAGCAGTTGGCCGAAGCGCTGATCGAGAATGATCTGTTGGGCGAAAACACCGCCAACCCCAACGACCCCCGCCTGCGCCAATCGGCGCAGCGCATTGACGTGATCCGCGACCGGATCGCGCGGGAGCGGGAGAACTTCACCCAAGCCGACGCGCAGGTCGGCGGCGAAGACTATCCGACCCTGATCGCCGAATTCGAAGGCTTCGTCGTGGATCGCGAATTCGCCGAGGAAAGCTATCGTGCGGCGCTGACCGCGCTGGATCTGGCGCGCACCAACACCACGCGCCAAAGCCGTTACCTGGCGGTGTTCATCCAACCCACCTTCCCCGAACTGGCGCAATTTCCGCGCCGCGAGGTGATCCTGGGCCTCGCCACCCTGTTCCTTGTGTTGGGCTGGTCGATCCTGGCGCTGGTCTTCTACTCGATCCGCGACCGACGGTAGCGCTTCCGATGATCCGGTTCGAGAACCTGACCAAAAGCTTTCGCCTCGGCGGCCAGCGGCGCATCGTCATCGACAACCTCAACCTGACCTTGCCGACGGGCAAGTCCCTTGCGCTTCTGGGGCGCAACGGGGCCGGGAAATCGACCCTGATGCAGATCATCGCGGGTAATATGGATGCCGATCATGGGCGGGTGATTTCGGACGGCTCCATCTCTTGGCCGGTCGGGTTTGCGGGCTCGTTCCACCCGGAGCTGACCGGCGCGCAGAACACGCGGTTCATCGCACGAGTCTACGGTGTCGACACCGGAGAGTTGACGGATTTCGTGCGTGGATTTGCCGAATTGGGGGACCATTTCAACATGCCGGTCCGCACCTATTCTTCGGGCATGCGGTCGCGGCTGACCTTCGGGTTGTCGATGGGAATCGAGTTCGACACCTACCTGGTGGATGAGGTGACAGCCGCCGGTGACGCCGCCTTCCGACAGAAATCGAAACAGCTGTTTTCGGCCCGGATGGAACGTTCGGGCGCGATCATGGTGAATCACAACCTGGGTGAATTGCGCGAATATTGCGATGCCGCACTGGTCCTGGAAAAGGGCAACCTGCGCTATTTTGACGATCTGGATGAAGCGATCGAGCTGCATAACGAGAACATGGGCACCTAGGCCCGCCGCCCCAGCCAATCGTTAACCGGACGTTCGGGTTTCGATCTATTCGCCACGGGTCCGCCATAAACACGCACGAACTTCGCGCCGCAAGAGAGGGCATTGTCCCAACGAGCGATGTGGAAAGTGGGCGTAAGATGGTTCAGATGGTGATCAATGGGCAGTTCGACACCGGGCAATTGGCCCTTGATGTCGGAATCACCGATTTGATGGTGACGGTTCAGAACGGGACATCCGTCCTTTATACCAGCACCGGGCAGAACGGGGGCCTGACGGCTTATGAGCTGAACCCCAACGGCTCGGTCAGCATTCTGGACACGGCGCTTTACGACAGCACGTGGGCCGACGGCGTGCTGCGCGAAATGTCCCTTATCGAGGTGAATGGCGCGATGGCGATCGCGGTGGCGGGGTCGGGCGAGGACGACTTGCACGTCTACGACATGAACGCCAACGGGACCCTTGGGCCCGCGATGCAGTTGATTGGCCTGTCGGCGCAGATGTCCCGGGTGCAGGGGTTGAGCCAAGCCGACCCCCAGACCCTGTTCATGTCCGATATCAGCACCGGCATGATCCGCGCCTACGAGATCGACACCAACGGTTCACTTTCGCAGACCATGCAGATGGCGGATACAAACAAGACCTACGCCTCGGGCATCATGGCGATCGACTCGACCAGGGTTCTCAACAACGATTACGTCATCAGCGTCAGCGAGACCGAAAAGGGCGTGTCCGTCTACAGGCTGGACGGCAACACCTTGCTCAACACCGGCAACGCCGGCGTGAACGAGGGCTTGGGCATCATGACCCCCACCGACATGAAGCTTGTAGAGATGGGGGGGCGCAGCTTCATCCTGGTGGCCTCGGCCCCCGGCGACGGCCTGGGGCAATCGGGCGCGATCACGGTCATGGAACTGGCCCAGGACGGCAGTCTTGTGGACACCGATCACATCATCGACACGGCAGACACGCACTTTGGCAATGTGCAAAGCCTCGAGGTCGTGGAGGCCGATGGCCGAACCTACGTGATTTCGGGCGGGGGGGATGACGGCGTCACGCTGTTCGTGCTGATGCCGAACGGGCGCTTGCAGCTTCTGGGCATTGTCAGTGGCGATCCGGGGTTGCAGAACATCGCGTCCATGGCGGCGCATTTCGAGAGCGGCACCCTGCATCTTTTTGTTGCCTCCGAGGCCGAGGGCGGCGTGACCGAGATCACTGTCGATGTTTCAAACCACGGGGATATCATCCAGGTCTCGCACGCGGGCGGAACGATCACGGGCGGAACGAAGAATGACATCCTGATCGGTGGCGCAGGCAATGACAGCATCGTTGGCGGCGCGGGCGATGACCTGTTGGAAGACGGTTTGGGTGTCGATACGTTGCATGGGGGTGACGGGGCGGACCTGTTCGTTTTGCGCTCCGATTTCACCCATGACGAGATCCACGATTTTCAGGCCGGGCTGGACCGTCTGGATCTGTCGGCTTGGCCAATGCTCTACAACGCGGCACAGATCGGCTACACGGCTACGGCCCAAGGCGCGATCCTGAGCTGGCGCGGTGAGACGCTGGAGCTTTTCTCACGCGATGGGCAGACGCTGAGTTTCGGACAGATCCAGGCCGCGATCCTGAAAACCGCGAACCGCGTGCCGGATTTCGCGTCCTACGGGGGCAATGGTGGAGACGACCTGATCGCTGGCACTGCGATTGACGACGCGTACAACACCGGCGAGGGCAACGACACGGTCGAGACCTTCGCGGGCAACGATTACATCGATGCCGGAAGTGGCGACGACGCGGTGACGGGCGGGCTTGGTCAGGACACCATCATTCTGGGGCTTGGCTGGGACTATGCCCACGGTGGCGATCACGAAGACCTGATATTTGGCGGCGATGGCCGCGATGAGATCTGGGGCGGCAATCAGCCGGACACGATCTATGGCGGAGCCGGGGTCGATACCATTCGCGGCGGACAGGGCCAGGACCTGATCTACGGCGGCGATGAGCGCGATATCATTCTGGGCGACAACAGCGATGACACGCTCTACGGCGAGGGTGGCAACGACGTCGTGCGTGGTGGAAACGCCAATGATTTCATTAGCGGTGGCGATGGCAATGACCGGCTTTTCGGCGCAAACCACGACGACACGATCTATGGCGGCAACGGTAACGACCTGATCCGCGCAGGCTATCAAGCCGACTATGCCGACGGCGGTGCCGGCGACGATTACATCATCGGCGGGGGCGGGTTCGACACCCTCATCGGCGGCACCGGTGACGACACGATGGAGGGAAACTTCAACGCGGATCGCTTCTTGTTCGAAGATGGGCACGGCAACGACGTGATCGTCGATTTCGAGGCCACGAATAACGCCGAGAAACTGGTCTTCACTGACCTGTCGACGATGAACTCTTACACCGATGTGATGCAAGGCGCGGTCCAGCAGGGGAACCACGTGGTTATCGATACGGGCAACGGAAACTCGATCCTTCTACAGAATGTTCTGCTGACCGACCTCGACCCGAACGATTTCATCTTCTAGGCACGGCCCAGAATGTCCTTGTAAAGGGCGGCCAGCGCATCACCCTGGGCGGCCGCCGTGTGCAGCGTTGCGCGGTGGGACGGGGCTTGGGTATAGCGTGCCGGGTCCGCATCGATCAGGGACAGAACCTGCGTCAGGGCGCGATGGTCATCGACTGGAACGATATGGCCGTTTTCCCCCTCCACGATATCCGCACCAATGGCACCGCGATCGGAAGCCACAACCCACAACCCCAAGGCCAAGGCCTCGCGCGTGACAAGTCCGAAGCTTTCGGGCCAGACCGAAGGCGCCATAAGCACATCGAAGCGCCCGTAAAGCGCGCCGATCTGGGCTTGGGGTTGCCGGGGAATGCGCAGGACGGGGGTCGTGTTCCAGACCTCATGGACCTTTGCCCCCGGGGGCAGGGCGTGATCTGATACGATCAGATCGATGTTCTCGAACGCCCGCGCCGTCAGGGCCGCACGCAGGATGTCATAACCCTTGTGCCGGGACGCGCCGCCGATCAGGCCCAGGCGCACGCGACCGTCTGGCGCGGGCTGGTCAAGGCGCTTGGGCAGGTCTGAAACGCCATTCGACAGCGCCTGTACGTTGGGCAACCCCGCATCGCGGTGCAGTTGGGCAAAAGGCTCGGACACGGCAAGGGCGGCGGCGGCGTCGGTGATGCAGCGGCGCGCGATGTGCACGCGTTCCGTCAGAGGTGCGGCGTTGAAATCATGGACACAGGGCGCGCCGTAGGGGTCGATGATGAATTGACGCGAAGAGACCCACCAGCCGTCATGGAGTGTCAGCACATAGGGAATGCTGCGCTTCCGGCAGGCGTCGACGATCCCCGCGCCAAGGCGTTGGATGCAATGAACATGGACGATATCGGGCGCGATGCGATCCAACAACGTCTCGAACCGCGTATCCATGACAGGGTCGCGCATGGTGTGATCGGGCACCGCCGCGTCATTGGTAATCGCCCAGATCCGCGTGCCTGAATGGCTGACGGCTTGGACCTCATGGGCGGTCTTGCCACCGTCAAGTGTGGTGAGGATATCAACCTCGAACTCATCGCCATAGTGTTCCCGCAGATGAGAGACATTGTCGGCAACGACCCGTGTCGCCCCGCCGAGGGCTTGCGGTGGATAGAAGACGTTGACGACCAGCAGCTTGGGCTTGGGCGCGGGGCGACTGGCCTGCATGTTTTGAACCAGCGCTGCGCCCATGGCGGGCAGGGCATAGTCCCGCAAGACCTGCGCCTTGGCGGCATGGCCGATGGACAGGCGCAGGGGCTCATCATCGATGAGGTTCAGGAGCGCGGAGGCGAAGGACTCGATATCGGTGGCCGTGATGCCCGTCGCGCCGTTGTCGATCACGCCGTCCATCACCGGCGAGGCGCTGACGACGGCGGGGATCGCAAACATCGCGGGTTCCATCCACTTGATCTCGGACTTGGCGTCGGTCGCGGGGGACCGCGCAAGGACCGAAAGCGCGATATCGGCTTGCGACAGCTCGGCCATGTAGCATTCGAAATCCCAGACCGGCGGCATCAGGGTCACATCATCGGGCGACAGGTGTGAAAGATCGGGAAATTCGCCCATCAGGCGGATTTCGACCTGCCCGGGGCGCTCCTTGAGAACGCGCGCGAGCGCCGGTTCCAGGATGTCAGAAAACTCGGCCTTATGGGCTTTCGTGCCTGAGCCGTAGAACAGCACCAGTTTGTCTGTCTTTGGACGCTTCGCGGCTTTCATGGCGACGTGGTGGGCAAGGCCAAGGGCATTGCGATGGGTGAAGGCCGTGCCCGTGATGGTCAGCGGCGCCAAGGCTTCGCGGATCGGCTCGGTAGAGGCGATGCCCGCGCCGCAAAGCCGCGCGGCGGCCGCGAAAAAGGGGACGCCACAGGCGAGGGATGCGTGGGTCTGGGCGGTGATCTGACCTGCGTAGGTCTCCAACTGGGGCGGAAAGAGGGCCGCGTCGAAAATCAGGTCATCAATGTCGAAGAATGTCGCCAGGCCCTGTTTGGCGGCGTCGATCATGACATCGGCAATATCGGGCAGGGCAGGGGTGCGCTGGAAAATCACGGCGTCAAACTGTGGCAGTTGCGCCCTGAGCGCGGCGACGTCCTTGCTTTGCAGAAAGGTGGTAACGTCCAGCCCTTGGGCGCGAAGTTGATCTGCCTTCTGATCGGCCCGGTAAAGCTTGCATTGATAGAGGTCGTCGTTGGCAAGGATTGCCACACGCCGGATCGGCCCGGCGCGTTCAAGCAGGTCCGGGGTCGGTGCATAAAGGGCGAGGGCACGGGTCAGCAGGTCCTGCACTTCGGCCACAGGGCGGGTGGTGAGCTGCTTATTGAGCTTCCTGAAGAGGCTTTCGATGATCGTCCGTGCGAGGGCGCGAACCTTGGTGGTGATCGCCACATCGCCAAGGGCCGCCACAGGCAGCGTGCTGGCGCAGGTCAGCGCGGCGTCGTAATCGCCTTGATCCAGATGGAGTTTCGCCAGCATCACGCGGTTTTCGCCGTTGTCGAAATCCGGCGGCGCGACTGCGCGCAGGGCGATCTCACGGGTGACTTGCCGGGTGCCGTGGATCAGCTCGGCCATGTCAACGGCGGCGCGGGGATCATCAGGGACGATTTGCAGGATATGGGCCAGAACCGCCTCGGCGGTGCCGATATCGCCGCGCTGACGCCGCGCGCGCGCCAGATCGATGGCAAAACTGCGCAAGACAGAATTGGTAAGGTCGAGGCTTTCCACCAACGCCATCGGATGCAGAAGCATCCGGGCAAGATGCGCCCCGGAGGTCGCGGTGATGTCCGGTGGCAAAGCCACGTGGAAGATCGCCCGGGCCGCCGCCCGCGCATTGGCATGGGCGTTGGCCCGCAGGCCGATGCGCGCCCAGTGGAGGGGCGTGGCGGGACCGTCGAGAGACAGCTCGGCCAGCGTGGCGGCGTAGAATGCCTCATCCAGCTGATGGTCGGGGTGGGCCGGGATGCCCGCGTCCAGCCCCACGGCCACAAAGTGGCGGATGCAAGAAATGCGATCGGGCGCGGGAAGGTCCATCCCCGCCGCATCAAGGGCGGCAAAATACGTCTCATGGTGGAAGATATCGGCCAGCGCGGGACCATGCAGGCCAAGGAGCAGCCAAAGGTCACGCTCGTCCAGCATCACTTCGGCCGCTGGAACGCCACGGGCGATCAGTTCCGCCGCCGCCTGCGGGGCGGTCAAATGGGGGGGCAGGGAGTGGCCCAGGGTATGCGCGACGAAATCCGGGCTCCACCGCGTTGGGGTGCCGTTGCGCCCCTCGGCGATGCCGAATTCAAGGTAATGGAATGCCGCCTCGGCGGGGGTATCCACGGCACCTGCCACGTCCGTGTTGTGCGCCAGGTACGCGCCAATGGAGAACCCATCTTGCAGGGCGTTCGCGCGGGGGTGGCGGGCAAGAATGGCTTGAGGTGTCTCGCCCCCATCGTCGCAGGCATGGGCGAGCCATGCGCGCCAATTGTTGCGGTCGGCTTGCGACGTCAGCAGGTTGCCGGATGGGCCCTGTGCCACGTCCGTCGCCTCGGCCTGATCGATTGCCCCCATGTCCCCGGTCATCTGCGCCCTTCTGGCTTGCATCTCGTCCGTCATACCGCGCGCGCGTCTGCCTGTCACCGGCAAGCGAACCAGCGGGCGCTTGCAGCGCGGATGCGCCCTCCATAGAACGGAAGTGGTAAAGGAGTTCTCACCAATGACTGATCAGCCGCGCCCCGTCGTCTTATGCATTCTGGATGGCTGGGGCATAGGGCAGACGCAAGCGGATAACGCGCCGTTGCTGGCTGCGACGCCGGTGATGGACGAATTGATGGCCACATGCCCCCATGCGAAGCTGCTGACCCACGGACGCGACGTGGGGCTGCCCGAAGGACAGATGGGCAATTCCGAGGTCGGCCACACCAATATTGGCGCGGGCCGCGTGGTGAAGATGGATCTGGTGGAGATCAACGATTCCATCGCCGCCGGGGAATTTTCTGAGCGGCCAGCGCTGGTGGCCTTCGCCGAGGCCCTGCGCGCGTCAGGCGGGACGGCGCATCTGATGGGTCTGGTAAGCGATGGTGGCGTACACTCGCAACTGAGCCATCTGGAGGCGGCAGTGGCGGTTCTGGTGGACCACGGCGTGCCCGTGGCGGTCCACGCGATCACGGATGGGCGCGACGTGGCGCCGAAATCTGCCGATGGGTTCCTGCGCGGGTTGGCGCTGCCGGAGGGGGCGAAGATCGCAACCGTCTGCGGGCGCTACTTCGCGTTGGATCGTGACAACCGCTGGGACCGTGTCGCGCGCGCTTACGGCGCGATGGTGCGCGGTGAGGGGGACCGGGCAGAGGATGCTCTGGCCGCCGTGGCTGCGGCTTACAACGCGGACAAGACCGATGAATTCATCCCCCCGACCGTTGTGGGCGACTACAAGGGGATGCGCGATGGGGACGGCATCTTCATGCTGAACTACCGGGCGGACCGGGCGCGAGAGATCCTCGCGGCGTTGGGCGATCCCGACTTTGACGGGTTTGACGTGGCTGGCAGGCCGGAGTTTGCGGCAAAGTTGGGGATGGTCGATTACTCCACGGCCCATGATGAATACATGACGACGGTGTTCCCGAAGCAGAAGATCGTGAATACGCTGGGGGAATGGGTCGCAAAAGCGGGCCTGCGGCAGTTCCGCGTGGCCGAGACAGAGAAGTATCCCCATGTGACGTTCTTCCTGAACGGCGGCGTCGAGGTGCCGGAAAAAGGCGAAGATCGGCAGATGCCGAAATCGCCCGATGTGGCGACATACGACATGCAGCCCGAAATGAGTGCGGGGCAAGTGACGGAGTTATTGTTCGCCGCCATCCGCGAGCAGTATGACCTGATCGTCGTGAACTACGCGAACCCCGACATGGTGGGGCACACCGGTGATCTTGCGGCGGCGATGGCAGCATGCGAGGCCGTGGATGCGGGGCTTGGGCAGGCTGTTGCAGCGTTGCAAGAGGTGGGCGGGGCGATGATCGTCTGTGCAGACCACGGGAATTGCGAGACGATGGTGGACCCTGTGACGGGCGGGCCACACACGGCCCATACGACGAACCCGGTGCCGGTGATCCTGGTGGGCGGGCCCGAAGGCGCGCACTTGCGCGATGGGCGATTGGCGGATCTGGCGCCAAGCCTGTTGCAACTGATGGGGTTGGAGCAACCGGCAGAAATGACGGGCAAGAGTTTGATTTCGTGAGAAAGCTTTGCGCGCATCTCCTCGGGGCAGCGCTTTCAGCGCTTCCCCTCCTCGCAGCGGTCCCTGTGGCGGCGCAGGGTGATCCCGCGATGACGGCACGGGAAGCAAGCCGGATGCTGGAGGACGCGGCGGCGGGATTGCGCGACGCCGATGGCGCGCGCGACCGGGTCGAGGCGTTGACCGAGACGGTGCGCGCCTATGAACATGGGCTGGACGCCTTGCGCGCAGGCATTCGCGACGCAGCCCTGCGCGAACGCACGATCCTGTTGGTCTTCGATGCGGAGCGGGAACGGTTGGCGCGGCTGTTGGGGGTCTTGCAGCGGATCGAGGAGGCGCCCGCGCCCGCAACGCTGTTGCATCCTGAGGGGCCGCTTGGGACCGCGCGGCTGGGGATGATCGTGGCCGATGTCACGCCTGCTGTGGCACGCGAAGCGCGCGCCTTGCGCGAGCAGCTTGAAGAACTGGCCGTGTTGCGCGCCCTGCAAGACGGCGCCATGGGGCAGTTGGAGGCCGCGCTTGTGGGTGTGCAGGACGCACGGTCCGCGTTGAGCCAGGCCATTGCCGACCGGGTGGATTTGCCCGAGCGCTTCGCGCAAGACCCCGACGCCATGGCGCGGATCCTGGAGAGCGTCGACAGCCTTGGCAGTTTCGCCGCGATGCTGGCCGAGACGCCCGCGCCCGCCGTCGATACGATCCGGGACTTCGCAAGCGCCCGCGGGAGTTTGCCGCTGCCCGCCCTTGGCTCGGTGGTGCGGGGCTTCAACGAGTTTGACGCGGCCGGCATCTCACGCCCCGGAGCGCTACTGGCAGTGCCGCAAAATGCCCTGTTGGTGGCCCCATGGCCCGCCTCGGTCCGCTATGCAGGGCCGCTTCTGGATTACGGAAATGTCATTATCCTTGAGCCGCAGGGCTACTATCTTCTTATTCTGGCAGGGGCGGGCGATCTGTTCGTGACCGCCGGAGAATTGGTTCCCTCAGGTGCACCGTTAGGCCTCATGCCGGACGCAGAGGGCGAAATCGACGAGGAATTGATCGTATCCGATGCGCTTGGCGGTGGTGTCGCGCTGACGGAAACGCTTTATATGGAACTCAGACAAGGCGGGAGCCCGGTGAACCCGATGGAATGGTTCGCTGCACAATAGGCTTCCGCGATGGCAAACAGAGGACGACGTTCGATGAAGAAACTGATGATGGCCGCCGTGGGCGGCATTGCGGGTGGGGTGCTGTTGAGCACTCAGGTCGCGGGCCCGTTGCTGGCACAGGAGGCCGAGCGTAACGCCTCGGTCTATGAGCAGCTGGATCTGTTTGGCGATATCTTCGAGCGCATTCGCCAGAACTACGTCGAGGAAGTGGACGAGGCGGAACTGATCGAGGCGGCGATCAACGGCATGCTGATCTCGCTCGATCCGCATTCGTCGTACATCTCTGCCAGCGATTTCGAGGACATGCAGGTGCAGACCCGCGGCGAATTCGGCGGTTTGGGCATCGAGGTGACGCAGGAAGACGGATTCGTGCGCGTCATCACGCCGATGGACGACACGCCCGCCATGGAAGCAGGTGTCGAGGCCGGGGACTTCATCACCGCCGTCGACGGCGAGGCGCTTCTGGGCCTGACCCTTGAGCAAGCCGTTGACCTGATGCGCGGGCCGGTGGGCAGCGATATCGTCATCACCATCGTCCGCGAAGGGGAGGAGCAGCCCTTTGATCTGACGATCACGCGTGACCGGATCCAGTTGACCGCCGTGCGTGCGCGGCTGGAAGGCAACACCGCCGTCCTGCGTGTCTCGACCTTCAGCGACCAGACTTACCCCAACCTGCGCGACGGTCTGCTGGAGCTGATCGAAGAGGTCGGCGGGCTGGAGAATTTGAATGGCGTCGTGCTGGACCTGCGCAACAACCCCGGTGGCTTGCTGACCCAGGCAATCCGTGTGTCCGATGCCTTCCTGGAGCAAGGCGAGATCGTCTCTACCCGGGGCCGCGAGCCGCAGGATGGCGAGCGCTACAACGCCACGCCGGGTGATATGATCGACGGCCTGCCGATGGTGGTGCTGATCAACGGCGGCTCTGCCTCGGCATCCGAGATCGTGGCTGGTGCGCTGCAAGACCACCGCCGCGCGGTGATCGTGGGCACTAACTCGTTCGGCAAAGGTTCGGTTCAGTCGGTGATGCCGCTGGCCGGGGACGGCGCGATGCGCCTGACCACGTCGCTTTACTACACCCCGTCGGGACGCTCGATCCAGGCGCTTGGCGTGGCCCCCGATATCATCGTGGAACAGCGTGATCCGATCGAGGTGGAGGAGGACGAAGACGGCCGTCCCGCCCGCACCGAGGCCGGACTGCGCGGCGCGATCGAGAACTCCAGCCTGACGGAAGACCAGTTGCAGCAGTTGCAGGAAGAGCGGGAGGCCGCAGAGGCCACAGCCGCCCTTCGCAACGAGGATTATCAACTGGCCTATGCCATTGATATCCTGACGGGTCTTGGCGCCTTGGGTCCGAACTAAGGTGTCAGACCCCTTACCTTATCGCCCGTGCGTGGGGGTCGTCTTGACCAACGCGGACGGGCGTATCTTTGCCGGGCAACGGGCAAATATGGATACGCCCGCATGGCAGATGCCACAGGGTGGGATCGACGAGGGCGAAGATCCTTTGGCCGCCGCTTACCGAGAGTTGGAGGAAGAGACAGGCGTAGGACGCGACCACGTGACCTTCGTGCAGCAGACCGCCGATTGGCTGGCCTATGATTTCCCCGATGAATTGCCGATGCGGTGGAAGGAAAAGTACCGCGGCCAAACCCAGATGTGGGTGCATTTCCGGTTGGACGCGCCTGACAGTGTCATCAACCTGAACCACAAGGATGTGGAGTTCAGCGCGTGGCGATGGATGACAAAGCGGGAAATCCTGACTGTGATCGTCCCGTTCAAACGCGCTATCTACAAGGCAGTTCTCAAGGAGTTTGCCCTATGATGCGCCCCCTCGCTTTCCTGTTTGCGATCATCGCCGCCGGGCCTGCTGCGGCCCTGTCCTGTGCCGTGCCCACCGTGGCCGGGGCCTATACCGCCGCCGCCCAAAGCCCTGCGGATTACGTGATTGGTGTGGGGTCCTTGCGTCTGACCGGGCCAAGCAATCCGCCCCAGGGCGCCGTGGCCCAGGGCGGGGACATCAACCAGATGGTGGGCTACACGCAACCGGCGCGGTTCGAGGGAGAGTTCTTCACCGGCAGCGATTTCGACGCTTCTCGCGACATCCCCGTGACGGTCGACGTGACCTGCGTCGCCGCCTGGTGCGGCGCGGCGCGGGATGTGTCTGATGCGTTGTTCTTCTTTCGGGTTGTGAACGGCGGCTACGTCCTGACCGAAAACGCCTGCCCCGGGTTCGTGTTCGATCAGGCCCATCCGGGTATGCTGGAAGAAGTGATCAATTGCCACCAAGGCACTTGCCCCGGCGCGTGGTGAGTTTGGCGGTGGTGGTGGTCCCGGGCTGAAGCCCGGGGCGCGCCGTCACAATACCCGCATCAGCCCTTCGCGCACGAAGCGTTTGACCAGCACCATCTTGCCTGCGTCGTCGAGGTCGCCGCCCATATCCCCCAGCCGGAAATCGCCCGTGGTGATGCAATATTCCATCGCGTCTTTCGCGTGGGCGGGCAGGATGATCTCGGCCCCCTGGGCCGCGAGGCAAACTTGATCCTCATCGGGGACATCATGGATTCCGAAGACGATGTGGGGATGGGCGCCGACGCGACTGTCCATCGTCAGGCCGTCGAGCTTGGCCAGCTGCGCCATCTGCCCTTCGACGCGGGGCACACGGGCGGTCAGGAACTCTTCCCGGAACCCCGACAGCAGCTTGCCCACATGGGCGTCGCCGACCATAGCCACCACTTCGGCGAAGGTCGCGTCATACGCGTCCAGGTCCGCGCCGTAGTTGGCGTAGCCGGGGGGCAGGGCGCGGCGCATGGCGGGTTCCCGGTGAGCCTTGGCGATGACGGCTTCGGCCAAGGCATCGGCCCAGGTGCGGAACATCAGGCCGGTCGTGATGTGCAGCGACGTCTCGTCGGTTGCGACGGCATCGTGCGCCATGCCGCGCGGAATGTAGACGGCGTCACCCGGCTCCAGCACGAAGCGCTGCACCTCTTCGCCCACGTCCATGCCGCGTTCGAACGCCTGATCGGGCAGGGGCAGTTCCACGGGCGTGCCGTAGATGCGCCATTCCTTGGTGCCAGCAACCTGCAAAACCAACACGTCGTGGCCGTCATAATGGGGGTTGAAGCCCTGATTGCCCGGAGGCGTCATGTAGATGTTGGTTTGCACGCGGGCCGACATCGCCGCCTCCATCGCGCGACAGTAGCGCGCCAAGGCCGGCAGGCGTTCGTGCAGGCCCGAGAGTATCACGGTGGCGCCGTCTGCATGCAGCTGGTTCACGCGGACCGGGTCCACTTGCCCTGTCTCGTAGGCAAAATCGGTGGGTGTGATGTTGCCATCGGCACGGGTCACGTTGATCTCGGGCACATGCAGACCCATGGTCGAGACGACGCGGTCGATGTCGTCGTAGCTTAGCAGATCCGAGAAATACCCGGGCTGGCCCCGCTTGATCAGCATCGGCTTCTTCTCGAAATACTCGGCGAAGAAGGTGTCGGGGGTTTCGGGCGAAATGGCCCAGTCGAAGCTGAAGGTCTCGGTCATATGGCGTCCAGTTGATGGGGCATGTGCTTGAATTCTTGGTGTCGCAATCTGACCACGGGTGCGCGCTGTGTTCAATCGCGTTTGCAGGGACGGGATCACCTCCGTTGACTGGTGTGGGTGGATCGGTCAGATGATTCATTTATGTAGCCAGACCCATTTAGGAATTTGAAAAATGTCCAGTGATGACAAGAAGAAGACCCTGACCGACGCGGAAATCACCACCGACCACCCCACGAGCCGCCGGACGGTTCTGGGTGTCATGGGTGCCGCAGGCGTTGGCGCGGCCCTGATCCCCACGGGCGCGCAGGCGCAAGGCACGGATAGCGACAACGGCTCGTGGACCGACCAGGCCGGTTGCGGGCGTGGCAGCGGTGGCTATTCCACCGGCATCACCGATGCGGACAACGGCTCTCTCGGGACCGACGCACCGGGTGCGGGTCGCGGTGCGCCCTACTGCTGATACTGCACGCAGGTCAGGACGTTTGAAATTTGGAAGCGGGATGGAGGAAGCGGCCATCCCGCTTTTTCTATGACGGGTCGACGGCCCGGGCGAGGGCCCTCGTCGCGCGGGAAAAGGCTTCGGCAGCAGCGGGGCAGCGGTCGCGCCAGCGGATGAAGCCATGGATCAACCCTTCGGCTTGCTCAAACCAGACGGGGATGGACGCGCTGCGCAAACTGGTGGCAAGCGCTTCGCCGTCCCCGAGGAGCGGATCGATCGCCGCCGTCAGAATGACCGCTTGGGGCAGGGCGCTCAGGTCTGCCGTGACAGGCGCGGCGTAGGCGTCGGGCACGGCGCCGCCCAGGTAGTCGCGCCAGCATCGATGCATCAACGCGCGCGTCAGGTAGGGCGCGTTGGCATGGGTGTCGTAAGAGGCCGCGCTGCACGTCGGATCTGTTGCCGGGTAGATCAGGAACAGGCCCGCCGCCCTTCCGGTCTTCAGGGCCGTGCCGAGGGCAAGATTGCCGCCCGCGCTGTCCCCACCAAGCCAAAGGGTTGGGATGTCGTGCAAGGGCGATGCCCCCGACACGAGGTAACGCGCCGCTGCGACGCATTCGGTAAGGGCCGTCGGATAGGGGAACTCGGGCGCGAGGGCATAGTCGATGCTGACCACCCGCAGGCCCGTATCACGGGCGATGTCCGCGCAGACATGATCGTGGCCGCGCAATGACCCAAGGCTCCAACCGCCGCCATGTATATAGAGCATCGCTTCAGGCCGCGAATGCGCTGTCCCATAGCTGCGCAGGGCAACGGCGCGACCGTTCACCTCCAACGTCCAATCTTCGGTCAAAATGTCAGGCGCTAGCGGCGGCAGGGTCGCCTCCATCGTGGCGACCGCGCTGCGCATCGCCGCTATCGGGCGCAGGTGTTCGGGTACGGGATCAGGGTCCTTGGCCATGTCGCGCGCAAGCGCCCAAAGGTCCGGATGCAGGTTTGGGTAGGGCGCGTTTGCCATCGCCTACATCATCTTGATGACGTCTTTGTCGATCGCCAGAATATAGCCGCGCCGGGCGATGTTCTTCACCAACAGCTCGGACACCATCTGGTTGCCGAGCGTGTCGCGCAGGCGCTTGATGCGCGTGGCTCCTGCCGCCTCATCCACATCGGATTCCAGCTTGCCGGATACCATCGCCTCGATCTGCGCGCCGGTCAGGATGTCATCGTCCAGCCGCGCTTCCGCCAGCACGGACAGTGTTTCCATCGCCGCATCGGTCAGCTTGAATTCCAGGTTGTTGATCAGCACCACACGCTCTTCGCGCGACAGGATCAGGGACGAGACCTGAATGCCCTGACGCTCGATCTCGCCCATGCGGCGGTTGAGCGTGATGATCGTGATCAGGAACACCAGACAGGCGACCAACAGGGCGGTGGCAAAGATCATCAGCACGAAGATCACCGCGCGGTAGCTGGCCAGCACCTTGGAGAAGGTGGTGCCGGATTGCGCCAGGACCTCCAGCATGCGGATGGCGTCGGGGTTGCGAACGTCGTTGACCTCGAACACCTGGACGACGGCCTCGTTGAAGGCATCGGCGTCGGGCAGGTTCACGAATAGCAAAACGGCGGACGTCACAAGAACCGCGACGACCGCCAGAATGCCCAATTGTACGACGCGTGTGGACGCGATCCGTGTGTCAGAAACGGAGGTAGTATTGTCCGGCATCCGATCTCCTTGATGCGAGGCCGGAGTCGTCAAACACCGAGCTCACATTCACCAACGTCCAGCCTTGGGCGGCAAGACGGCCAGCGACATAGGAAGATGCGGCACTGACCGAACATGCACTTTGGGGCACTTCAATCACACCGTAGTGCAGACGCAAAGGGTTATCCATCCTTGCGCGATAGTCCGCATAACAAGCGGCATGGGCCTGCGCGGCCAGAAGGCTCAGCGCCAAAGCGCCGAGGAGGGGTTTCAAGAATCGTTTCATCGGTTTTGCTCGTTTCGGTTTGCTGAAAGGGGGCAGCTTCAAGACCGTCTATGGGGCAGAGGCGCGCTGTCATTCAATATCGGGGGCGCGGCACGGGGCCTGTTATCCGATAGCGCGCGGGCGTTTTTGCCTTGCAAGCTTGGGCCGAGGGAGGGTGACACAACGGCAATTCCGGCCGGTACGACACATTAAACCATCAAGGGCTCTTTTCAGCCCGCATCCCATTTCGAGTGAGCTGATTTCATGACCAAACCCTTATCCGCCCTCTTGGGTGTCGCCTTGAGCGTCGCCCTCGCCCCAATCGCTGCCGCCGAAACTGCGTTACGGTCCTTTGACGCCGCCGCCTTTACGGCCGCCGGTCTCAGCAACACGGTTGGGCCGCTATTATTCAGTGATCTGCCCTTCCACGCCGTCGCGCCGCCGACGCGCGCGTCCTACACGCATAGCGATGCGGGGACGGCGGATGCCTCATATGATGCCATTATGCGCCGCTTGGGGACGCAGCCAGACCAATGGTCCGGCGATGCGTTGCCCTATCGGGTGGCAATGCCCGGTCCGTCCTATGTTGGCGTGATCTCTCCGCAGATCCCGGAGGGGTGGGTCGTGACCCTTCGGTGCCTGGATTGGGACACCGATTATTCCACCGAAGCCGAGCAGCATGAGGGATGCTACGTGTTCGAGATGCGATCCCTCGCAGAGGCCCCGACGCGCCCACACCATCCCTGATTCCGCAAGCGTTATTCGATAGCGATCCTGACGGTATCCAATAGCGGCGAGGCGTCATTGCATGGCGCGCGACAGAGGGGGGAATGTGATTCCACAAGCGCCGAATGAGTGCGCCCAATCCAAAACCCCACGACACCTCAAGCCAAGCCATACAAGGGAACACAATGATGCTTCGCCACCTCTCCAAATCCATGACAGCCGGGATGTTGGCCGTCACTCTGGCCCTGACGGGTATCACTGCAACGGCGTCTCCGGCGGCTGCCAACGGTCATCGCAACAACCAGGGCGCGGAGGCTGCCGCCATCTTCGGCGGGTTGCTGCTGCTTTATGGGTTGAGCCAGGTTGGCCGCGACGGGCGTCACCCCCAAGCAGGCGCGCCTGTTCGCCCCCGCCCCCAACCCGTGCACCGCGTGGCACCGCAGCGCTGCTTAATTCAGGGCCATGACAACAACGGGCAATATCGTGGCTACCGCTATCGTTGCATGCAGCAACACGCGCAGAACGCACATCTGCTGCCGCAAAGCTGCCTGCGCCATGTCTGGACCGACCGCGGCCAGCGCACGATCTACGGTGGGCGCTGCCTTGCCAACAACGGCTGGGTGCGCGGCTAAGTCATCCGAGAATAATCGAGCAGCAAGAGCGAGGCGGCGTCACCATCCGGTTGCGCCGCCTTTTTCTTTGCCGCAAACCGAGCCTATGGGACCGGATTTTGAGATGGAGCGCGCCCTTGGCGGCAGCGTCGCTGGCGTAGATGAAGTAGGACGCGGCCCTTGGGCCGGGCCGGTCACGGCCTGTGCGGTGGTGCTGGACCCCGAACGTGTGCCGCCGGGCCTGAACGATTCCAAGAAACTGACCGAGGCGCGGCGTGAGGCGTTGGCGGTTCAGATCCTCTGCGTCGCCGATGTCTCGCTTGGGTGGGCTTCGGTCGAAGAGATCGACGCGCTGAACATTCGCCAAGCCACCTTCCTTGCCATGACCCGTGCGATCAACGGGCTGAATGCGCCTCCGACCCATGCGCTGATCGACGGAAACGCGATTCCGCCGGGCCTGCCCTGCCCCGCGAGTTGCGTCGTGAAGGGCGACGGGCGGGCGGTTTCCATCGCGGCGGCCTCAATTGTGGCCAAAGTACGGCGCGATGCCTTGATGAAAGAGCTTGCCGTGATGCATCCCGGTTACGGTTGGGACACGAACATGGGGTACGGCACGGCAAAACACACGGCTGGCCTACATCATCTAGGGGTCACCCAACATCATCGCCGCAGTTTTGCGCCCATCCGCAAGATATTGTGTGGATAAAATCGTATCGGTTGGATTCGAAGTAAATTGACCGGAATCCCATGATCGTGGATTTTGTCCTCTAGAAGAAATGAGCGCCCAAAAGAGGCGCCTTTGCGAGGCGGACAATGACAACAAAAACCAAAGAGAAGGCGGCGCAAGCGCTGCCCTTGAACACTATTCTTGCCGGTGACTGCATCGAAGTGATGAACGGCTTGCCGGAGGCGTCGGTCGATCTGATCTTCGCAGACCCCCCCTATAATTTGCAGCTGAAGGGCGATCTGCATCGCCCCAACAACAGCCTTGTCGATGCCGTCGACAACGACTGGGACCAGTTCGACAGCTTCAAGGCCTATGACGCTTTCACCCGCGCATGGCTTGCGGCAGCGAAACGCCTGCTGAAGCCCGGTGGCGCAATCTGGGTAATTGGCAGCTACCACAACATCTTCCGTGTCGGCGCCGAGTTGCAGACCCAGGGCTACTGGATCCTCAACGACGTGGTCTGGCGCAAGTCCAACCCGATGCCCAACTTCCGTGGCAAGCGCTTCACCAACGCCCACGAGACGATGATCTGGGCCTCCAAGGACGAGGGATCGAAGTACACCTTCAACTACGAGGCCCTGAAAGAGTTGAACGAGGGCATCCAGATGCGCTCGGACTGGGTTCTGCCGATCTGCAATGGCGGCGAACGTCTGAAGGACGACAAGGGCGACAAGGCGCATCCGACGCAGAAGCCCGAATCATTGCTGCATCGTGTGTTGGTCGGCTCCACCAATCCCGGCGACGTGGTGTTGGATCCGTTCTTCGGCACGGGAACCACCGGCGCCGTCGCCAAGGCCTTGGGCCGCGAATACATCGGGATCGAGCGGGAGGCCGCCTACCGCGAGGTCGCAGAACGCAGGCTTGCCCGTGTGCGCAAGTTCGACAAATCCGCCATCGCCGTCACAACCCCGAAACGTGCTGAGCCGCGCGTGCCCTTCGGCCAACTCGTGGAGCGTGGCCTGCTGCGCCCTGGCGAGATGCTGACCAGCCCAAGAGGTCAGCTGGCCAAGGTCCGCGCGGACGGCACGTTGATTGCCGATGACGTAAAGGGCTCGATCCACAAGGTCGGGGCCGAGCTGGAGGGTGCGCCTTCGTGCAACGGCTGGACCTATTGGGCCTTCAAACGTGACGGCAAGAACGTCTCGATCGACGTGCTGCGCCAGCAGATCCGCGCGGAAATGTCCGAGTAAGACCCCCGATCAATTCAATAGATTCCTTGCGTAGTGCGCGTCTTGCGCGCTGCGTCTGGACCAGAACCTTGCCGCCCGCGCATGTGACCACTTAAGGCCGCGCGGGCCAACTTTGCCCGTCGACATCATGTCGGCGGGTTTTTTCTGCGTCGGCTTTGACAGGGACAGAGTTGAATATCCCCGTTGGATGCCGCGCTCGCGCGCCTATCTATAAGGGACAGGAGGTGCTGCCTATGAAATTCGCAGTGATCGGCGCAAGCCGCGGCATTGGCCGGAAGGTTGTGGAAGAGGCGTTGGAGCGCGGCCATGAGGTGCGCGCCCTGTCGCGCCATATCACGGCGCAAGATATCTCCGGCGATGGCCTTACCGCGCTGGACGGCGACGCCACCAATGCCACCGATGTGGCAAATGTCATTGAGGGGGTGGATGCGGTGATCCTTACCCTCGGCGTGCCGAAGGATATGCGCGTGCTGAAAGCCACGACGTTGTTTTCCGATGCGACCCGCACCCTGATCGCGGCGATGGAGGACGCAGGTATCAAACGCCTGATCACCGTGACGGGGTTCGGTGCGGGCGACAGCAAGGACAAACTCTCCACTCCTGAGCGCCTGACCCAAAAGGCCATTCTGGGCGGCGCCTATGCGGACAAGGATCTGCAAGAGCAACTGATCCGTGACAGCGACCTGGACTGGACCATCGCGCGCCCCGGCATCCTGTCGGACAACCGCAAATCCAATGCCTACAAGGTGCTGGTGGAGAAAGAGACCTGGCGCAATGGGTTGATCAATCGCGCTGATGTTGCCGATTTTTTGGTGACGGCAGCCGAGAACAACAGCCACATCGACCAGACCCCCGCCCTCCAGCGCTGACGCGCTTCGCTGCCAAGCCCCTCCTCGAGGGCCAAGCCCTCTCCTCGCAGCTGGACCCTCCTTCATCTTGCCAAAAAAACTTTCAGGGGGTCCGGGGGATGAAATCCCCCGGCTGGTCGCCCTGCGCAAGCTGGGGGAGACCCGGTCAGCGCGGCGTCGGATGGGTCAGCTTGTTATAGGCCTTCCACTCGGTGATCTCCGGATAATACATCGCCCGCCACCGCCTCACGCGCGGGTTCATCACCCGCTTCCATAGGGGCGGGATCATCGCAGCGGCGGTCATGACCGGATAGCCGTAGGGGAACTGCGGCGCATCGGCCTCGGTATAGTTCTGCAATAGCGGAAACCGCCGGTCCGGCTTGTAGTGATGGTCCGAGTGCCGTTGCAGGTTGATCAGCAACCAGTTCGAGGCCTTGTGGGCCGCGTTCCAGGAATGCCTTGGCTGGACGTGTTCATATTTCCCACCGCCCAGATGTTTGCGGGTCAGCCCGTAGTGCTCGATGTAGTTTGTCAGCTCCAGCTGCCAGACGGCGGTAAAGGCCTGCCCCACGAAAAGCGCCACGCCGACCCAGCCGCCGATCAGAAATGCCAGCGCGACGAAGGCCGCTTGCAGGGCGATGTAGCGCCAGAACGGGTTGGCACCGTCCCAAGCGGGCAGGCCCTTGCGCGCGAGCATGGCTTTCTCGGCCTCCCAGGACGATCGGTAGGATTGCCGCAACACGCGGGGGAAGAAGCGGTGAAAGCCCTCGTTATAGCGCGCCGTCACCGGGTCGCGGCCGGTGCCGACATAGCGGTGATGGACCAACAGATGCTCGGACCGGAAGTGGCTGTAGAGGACACTGGCCAACAACAGATCGCCCAACCAACGTTCAAGCCTGGACTTCTGGTGCATCAACTCGTGGGCGTAGTTGATACCAATGGTGCCGCCCGCGACGCCAAGGCCGAAGGCGATGCCAGCCAACTCTCCGCCGCTCAGGTGATCGGCGCGGGTCGCATAGTAAATCACCCAGAAAAGCGTGGCGAACTGCAACGGTGGCCACAAAAGCGTGATGGCACGATACCAGAACAACTGATCTTCGGAGGTCGTCAGGTCCGCATTCTCCAACTCCAACCCCGCAATTTGATCGAGGATCGCAAACAGCCACCATGTCGACAGCGGGACGATCACCAGCCACCAACCGCCCTGAGTCGCCACGAAGACGATTAGGGGGATCAACAGAAGGCTTGCCCAGAATGGCAGCGCGCGGTGGAGCTTGGCGACGGTTTCAGCCGGAATCATCTCTCGTCTCACTCAGGTTGTAGGCTTTGCGCATCAGAGTAGGCAGGGAGGACGGCTTGAATAGGGCGCGGGGCATGAATTCGCCCCGCTGCGGCGACGTGTCCAAGGTGGCCTCGGCCAGACGCAGGGCAAGGCGTAGATGGAAATGGGTGAAGGTGTGGCGGACCTCAAGGCCGGGATCGTGCCAGTCTGCCGCAAAGGGCGGCGCTTCTGTCGGGGTCTGGGACCAGTCGCTGGTGGGAAAGGCCAACATGCCCCCCAGCAGGCCTTTTTCGGCCCGCGTTTCCAGCAAGATCGCGCCATCGGCGCGGCGCGCGACATAGACGTAGCCCTGCCGTGTGGGCTTGGGCTTTTTCGGCGCTTTCCTGGGCAATTCCGCCGCGATGCCCGCCTTGCGCGCGGCGCAGGCCCGCATTAGCGGGCAAATCCCGCAGGCGGGTGATTTCGGGGTGCAGATCGTGGCGCCAAGGTCCATCAGCGCCTGGGCGTGATCGCCGGAACGCGCCATTGGCGTCAGCCGCGTGGCGTGCTCTTTGAGGGCTGGTTTGCTGCCGGGCAACGGGTCGTCCACGGCGAAAAGGCGGGCCATGACACGCTCGATATTGCCGTCCATGACGGCGGCGGGCTGTTGGAACGCAATCGAGGCGACGGCCGCAGCGGTATAAGGGCCAACGCCGGGCAGGGTCAGCAACTGCGCCTCTGTCTGCGGAAACTGACCACCATGCTCGGCCACCACGGCGCGGGCGCATTTCAGAAGGTTACGGGCCCGTGCGTAGTAGCCAAGGCCGGCCCATTCGCCCATCACCTCTGCATCTTCTTCCGCCGCAAGGGCGTGGACAGTGGGCCAGCGCGCGGTGAACCGCTCGAAATAGGCCTTCACTGTCACCACGGTGGTCTGCTGCAACATGATTTCGCTAAGCCAGATCCGATAGGGATCGGCGTTTTCGCCCGATTGCGGGGGAACCCGCCATGGCAAATCCCGCGCGTGCGCGTCATACCAGTCCAACAATGCGCGCCCTATCTGATCTTCACGCACCCGTTACCCATCCTGTGTCGCTTGTTATTGGTTAGCACCGTGTGAAGGCATAGAGTGCGCAAAGAGAAAGGTTCAACCCATGGCCTCACGGCAATCATCACGGCCGACAAAGACGCCCCAGCAAAACCCGCGCCGCAGGCGGGGGTTTGAGCGTGCCGTGACGCTGGTGGGGCCTGAGTTGAAAACGCCCGCCGAAAAGCGCGGCTTTGCCGAAACCAAGCTGTTGACCCACTGGCCCGAAATCGTCGGGCCGGACATCGCGGAAATGGCGGTGCCGGTGAAGGTGAAATTCGGGCGCGGCTTCGGCGGCACGCTGGTGTTGCTGACCACAGGGGCGAAGGCCCCGTTGTTGGAGATGAGCCGCGAGGCGATCATCACTCGTGTCAACGCCTGCTACGGCTATTCGGCGATCAAGGACGTGCAGGTGACGCAGACCGCCCCCATGGGGTTTGCCGAGGGGCAAGTGGCGTTCACTGCCGCCAAGCCGAAAGCCAAAGCCACCCCAGACCCAGCGCGCCTGGAAAAGGCCACCCAAGGTCTTGATCAGATCGATGATCCCGTGTTGCGCGATGCCTTGCGAAAGCTGGCCGGGAATATAGTAATGCAGTCAAATCGTTAAGGAGAATTCTCATGGATCGCAGAGCCATGTTGTTAGGCGGCGCCACGGGCGTCCTGGGCGCGGGCGCCTACCTGGTCTGGAATGGCCGAGGAGGTCTACGCTTCCAGACGGAAGCGCCGTTGACGCCGTTCACGGCGGCCAATGCGCAAGAGGTGACCGACCTGCCCGACGTGGCCGAGATGTCGAAGGGCAACCCCGACAGCGGTGTGACCCTGATCGAATACGCCAGCTTCACTTGCCCCCATTGCCGCACGTTCCACACCAATGTTCTGCCAGAGCTGGAGCGGGACTACATCGAGCCGGGCCTGATCAACTTCATCTACCGTGAGGTATATTTTGACCGCTACGGTCTTTGGGCGGGCATGGTTGCACGCTGCGGCGGGCCGCTGCGCTACTTCGGTATCGTGGACCTGATCTATGCGCAGCAAAGCGAATGGACCCAAGGATCACCCGCAGAGATCGCCGACAACCTCAAGCGCATCGGGCGGACAGCGGGCCTTTCGAATGAAGAGTTGGACGCTTGCATGACCGATGCCGCAATGGCTCAGGCGATGATCGCCAACTACGAGGCGCAGATGGAGATCCACGAGATCCCCGGCACGCCCGCCCTTGTGCTGAACGATGAGTTGCACGGCAACATGAACTACACGGAACTGAGCGGACTTCTGGACGCCGCCATCGAAGCTGCGGGCTAACGCCTGCGCCCCGCGCCTGTTTGTGGTGCGGGGTGCTTCGTGCTGCGGCCTTTGGGGCGTCGCCAAGTGCCTTGGCGGTGTGGCCGTGTCAGGCGGTGGCCAAGATCCGATCCAGCGCCGCGTCCAGCGGGCTCCAGTCATCCACCTGCAGGCGGACGGGAACGGTCATCACCTGGGCCCGGAACTCGGGCGAAAGGCGCACGGCGTCTTTCTCGGTCGTCACGACTTGGGCGCCGCGCTGGTACGCTTCGCGCAGGAGGCGGGTCATCAACGTATCGCTAAGCGGCTGGTGATCGGCCAAGGCGTGGGTGGCATGCAGATCCGCGCCAAGGCTGCGGAGGGTCTGAAAGAACTTTTCCGGGTGGCCGATGCCTGCAAAGGCCAGAACAGGAAGCCCATCCAGGGGCAGCCCCGTCGGCAGGGGCTCTAACGCGCCGGTCAGATGGGGCAGGGTGACGCGGGCGCCCCATGCTTTCTTGAAACGCTGTTGTGCAACATCCGGCCCGATGCTCAGGACCATGTCGGCGCGCCCCAGGCCGACGTCAATCGGCTCTCGCAGGGGGCCTGCGGGGATCACGTATCCATTGCCGAAGCCGCGCCAAGCATCGACAACGATGACGGACAGGTCGTAGGCCAACGCGGGGTTCTGGAACCCATCGTCAAGGATCAGGCACTCGGCCCCGGCCGCGACGGCGGCTTGCGCCCCGGCCAACCTGTCCGCTGACACCCATGTTGGCAGGAAGGCGGCCAGTAGCAACGCTTCGTCCCCGACATCATTTGCGGTATGCGCGCGCTCATCGACGCGGATTGGCCCCTCAAGCTTTCCGCCGTAGCCGCGCGTGACGGCATGGGCCGCGACGCCGCGATCCGCCAGCCTTTGCGCGACGGCGATCGCCGTAGGGGTCTTGCCTGTCCCGCCCGCGTTGATATTGCCAATGCAAATGACCGGGACGCCGACGCTTGCGCGCGCGCCCCTCCGCAACCGCCGCGCCGTGCCTGCCGCATAGAGCGCACCGAAAGGCGACAAAAGCCCCGACAGAACGCCCGAAGGCTCGTGCCAGAAGCCCGGTGCGCGCATCAGCGTGTCTCCGCCCCAAGGCCTTTGGGCGAGGTTTCGTGCGCTTCCAGCGTGTCGATGATCAGCGCCAAGGCGCGATCTGTCACATCCGCCCCGTCCGAGATCACTTGCCACGCGGCCGCCGCCATGGTGGCCGCCTCGTCAGGGTTGAGAAGCCGCGACACCTGCCCCGCCAGCTTGTCAGGCGACGACACCATGCGCGCCGCGCCGCCGTCCCGCAGACGGTCGTAGATGTCGACGAAGTTGGTGACATAGGGCCCGTGCAGAATGGCTGAGCCGAGGGCTGCGGGTTCAAACGGGTTGTGCCCGCCGATGGCCACAAGGCTGCCGCCCACGAAACTGATCGGCGCAAGGCGATACCACAGGCCCATCTCGCCCATGGTGTCGGCAAGGTAGACAGGCGCTTCGTCCATGGGCAGCTCATCGGCAGAGCGGCGGGTATGGCGCAGGCCGTCGGCCTTCAACAGGGCGGCGATCTCATCGCCGCGCTGCGGGTGGCGGGGCGCGAGGATGAGCAGCAAGCGCGGTGACGAGCGCATCGCCATCCGATGGGCTTGCAGCACCATCTTTTCTTCGCCGTCATGGGTGGAGGCGGCAAGCCACACTGGCCTTCCGGCCAGCTTGGCGGCCATCTCGGTACGGTCGTTTTCGTCGCACGGCAGGGCGGCGGCGCCTTCCTTCAGGGTCCCCATGACCTTCATCCGATCCATCGGCATCCCCAGACGCCGCAAGTAGACCATCGTCAGGTTGTCCTGCACCAGCGCGGTCTGGAACCGCTCCAGCAGGCTGCGGGCCATGCCTTTCGCGAAGCGCCACTTGTCGTGACTGGCCTTGGACATGCGCGCGTTCAGCAGCAGCATCGGGATGTCGCGGGCGTGGGTTTCAACCACCAGCGTCGGCCACAGCTCACTTTCCGTCCAGATCGCCACATCGGGCTTCCAGTGGTCCAGAAAGGCGGTGACGAAGGGCTTGGTGTCGAGCGGCACATAATGGTGGATCGCGCGTTCCGGCAGACGCTCGGCCATGACGGCCCCAGAGGTCACGGTGCCTGTCGTGACCAGCACATGCAGGTCATCGCGCTCGTCCAGCAGGCGGCGGATCAGTTCCAGCACCGCCAGCGATTCCCCGACGGAGGCTGCATGGAACCAGATCAGCGGCCCCTCGGGGCGCGGCACTCTTGCGATGCCGCGACGCTCGTCCAGCCGGTCGCCGTCTTCTTTACCCTCGGCCAGCCGCTCTTGCAGCTTACGCTCGGCGAAGCGTCGCGCGCCCCGTGCCGACCACGCCAGATAAAGGCCAAGGAGGAAGGATCGCGCCATGGTGGCTTAGCTACCCAGTTCTTCCGTCGGAGAGGCTTCTGTCGCCTCGTCCCGCAGGCGGTGAATATGGGCGATGAAGTAGCGCATGTGGGCGTTGTCCACCGTGCGCTGCGCTTCGGATTTCCACGCGTCGTAGGCGGATTGATAATCGGGGAACATGCCGACGACGTGGATGTCCTCGGGGTTCTCGAACTCCGTCTTCGAGGGGTCTTTGAGCTCTCCGCCGAAGACGAGGTGCAGGCGTTGGGGCATGGGGATCTCCTGAATCTGGATGTCGAGGGCACCCTTACAGCATGCCGCTTGGAAGTGGGAACCGGTTTTGAAGGTCGCAGGCATGTGGGCGCGTAGTGCGCTTGCCCGGTGTGGGCGTCAAGCGGGGTTTCCGTTGTGATGTAAGGAGACCCTTACTCGCGCGGGTGGCAGGCAAACGGTAGTGTTCAAGGGCAAGCACAACTGACGATCGAAAGATTTCGCCACCCCATTTTCCAAAGACTCCCATAGCTGCCATGCCCTTTTCAAAATCCCCTTCTCTCCTGGCCTCGCTTTTGATTGTCGTTGTGTTTGCAACTGCGCCTACGGGCGCTTCTGCCCACACCAATGCCTCGGCTGAAGAGGAAGATTTTTCCGCCAGCCGGATCTTGGCCACGGGCCCCCTGAACATCGTGGTTTTTCGGGTGTCAGGCCGCTAGTGCGGAGGGGGCACGCGCCGCTCCAACAGCTGTGCATGCACGTCCCCAGATGCCGCCAACACCCCGTCCACCTGCGCGCTTGGACCGTTGAATTGCAACGGACGCCCGAAGCCGTCTGTCACCACGCCGCCTGCTTCCGCGATGATCAACGCGCCGGCTGCGATGTCCCATTCCCATGTCGGGCGGAAGGTCATCATCGCGTCGAACCGGCCTTCGCCCACCAGGGACATCCGGTAAGCCAGTGACGGGCGGTAGGCTCTGCCGATGACCGGCACGTCACCGTGCCAATGGCTCGGCTGCATGTTGCCCTTGGTGGTCAGCGCCGTGGCGTCGGCCAAGGTCGTGGTCTGTGTGACGCGGACCGGAGAGTTGTTCAGCGTGCTCCCACCCCCCAGGTGGGCGGCATACATCTTGTCGTGCATCGGCAGGAACACGGCAGCTGCGGTGACGGCTCCGTCCCGCACCACGGAGAGGGAATGAGAGAAACTCTTGCCGCCTTCGATGAACGCGCGGGTGCCGTCAATCGGATCGCAGATGAACACATGCTCATGGGACAGGCGCACGTCGGTGTCTTCTGTCTCTTCCGACAGCCAGCCGTAGTCTGGCCGCGCCGCGCGCAGGGTGTCGTGCAGCATCGCGTCGATGGCGATGTCGGCGACGGTCACAGGGTCGTCCACGCCCTTGTCGTAGACCTTAAGGTCAGTTCCGAAGTGCTGCTTCGCGATCTCGCCGGCGCGCAGGGCGGCGTCGATCAGCAGCTTCAGGTCTTCTTCAGGCCCCGGCAATCGTCAGCCCCTCGACCAGCAGCGACGGCACTACGCGGCTGAGGTGCGCGCGCCCGTCATTGGCGGGGGTCAGGCCCCGCAACATGTCGCGCAGGTTCCCCGCGACCGTGCATTCGTTGACCGGATAGGCGATTTCGCCGTTCTCGACCCAGAAGCCCGATGCCCCACGAGAGTAATCGCCCGTGGTCGCGTTGATCGATGACCCGATTAGCGAAGTGATCAGCAGGCCCGTCCCCATGTCTTGCAACAGCGCCTCACGGGTCAAAGTGCCCGGCGTCAGCCGCACGTTTCCGACCGACGGAGACGGAGGTGCCCCCGTGCTGCGGGTGGCCGAAGCGGTAGAGGTCAGGCCCAGTTTGCGGGCCGTGGCAAGGTCCAGCGTCCAGCCGGTCAAGATGCCGTCCGATACGATCAGGCGCTCCATCGTGGCCAGCCCCTCGGCGTCGAACGGACGGCTGGCAGAGGTGCGCGGGCGGTGGGGTTCTTCGATCAGCGAAAGGCCCTTGGGCAGCACCTGCTCGCCCAAAAGGTCCCGGGCCCAGGATGCGCCGCGTGCAATCGCCGTGCCGTTGGAGGCGGCCAGAAGGTGGCCGATCAGCCCGCCTGCCACCCGCTCATCGAACATCACCGGAAACGCGCCGGTGGGCGGTTTCTTCGCGCCCGCGCGGGCCACGGTGCGTTCGGCCGCAATGCGCCCGACCTCGGCGGGGGACATAAGGTCGCCCGCATGGTTGCGGCCGTCACCGAAATAGTCCCGCTCCATCGCGGCGCCTTCTCCGGTGATCGCGATGCAATGGACGCTGTGGTCCGTACGCTCATAGCCGCCTGCGAAACCGTTGCTGGCCGCAAGGAAGATCTGCCGCCGGGAAAAGCCCGCGCCTGCGTCCGACACTTGCGCCACGCCGTCGACGGCAAGGGCTGCGGCCTCGGCCTCCAGCGCCATCGCCTCCAATGTGGCCGGGGAGGGATCCGCGCCCGCATCGTTCATGTCCAGCGCCGCGCCATCGCGCACGGCGCTTAGCTGGTCCGTCTCGGCAAGGCCCGCGTAGGGGTCTTCCGGGGCAAGTCGCGCCATGGCGACGGCGCGCTCGGCCATTTCGGTGATTGTCGCGGCGGAGGTATCCGAGGCCGACACGCAAGCCTGCCTTTTGCCCACCAGAACCCGCAGGCCCATGTCGATGCCCTCGGATCGTTCGGCCTGCTCCAACGCGCCGTTCAGCACGCCAATGCTGACAGAGGTTCCGTCCACCACAAGCGCATCGGCGGCGTCGGCGCCCGCGCGGGTGGCGGCCTCCAGAAGGGCATGGGCAAGGTTTGGCAGGGGCGTGTCGGTCATGGGCATCCTCTCGGGGTTGCTTGGGAGGTAGAGCCGCAACCGGGGGCTTGCAAGCAAAACGGCCCGAAGCACGTGCCCCGGGCCGTTCAAAGTGACGTTTGATACAGGGATTACTGCAGTGGCACGCCGTTCGCGGTGATCGTGCCATCGGCGCCGAATTCCACCGTCGTCTCCAGCGTATCGGGCGTGGCGCCGGGGCGGGCGAAGACGTTCGCCATACCCATCACCATGCCGCTTTGGGCGGGTGGCACGACGCCGCCTGCGACCAAGGCCTCCATCAGCGCGTTGCCGCCTGACAGTTGCAGATCGGCAGAGCCGACGGGCATCGGGATCAACTGGTTAGGCGCGAAGCTGAAATCGGCGGTGCCCGAAAGCTCTGCCCCGCCTACCGACAGGTTCAACTCGTTGACCGTAATGGCGCGCAATTCGCCCGGCGGACCGGTCATTGTTTCGGGGTCAAGGCCCATCAGGTCGACGAACAATTGCACCTGTCCCGTGGCGTCGAACAACAAGCTGGCCGGATCACGGGGCAGGGCCTGTCCCGGGTCGATCATGCCCAGAACGGACTCTCCCACCATAAGGTCTTGAATGCCAAGGCGCATTCCCATGTCTTGTGGGGTGTCGCTCGCGGCCATGGGCACGGACAGCACCAACTCACTGGACCCGACAGAGATTTCAACGGGCACCGGGATCTCGGTCCCGGTGATGGTAGCGCGCGCGCCGGACGCGGCGATGTCATAGCTGATCGCCTCGGACGAAATCGATGCACCGATGGCGCCACCCTCGTTGGAATAGATCGCGGCGAAACCTTCTCCGGGGGCCTCGAACTGCATCTCAAGACCCATGGAGGCGTAGGCCGTGGACCCCGAAAGCTCGAAGCCTTCGGGAAGGGTGCCTTCCAGCTGGTTCATGTTGGTCAGTGACAGCAAGGTGCCTTCGCTGGTCGCTTGCATCGGCCCGATGACCAGCCCGGCCTTGAATTCCCCCTCTTCGGGCGGCGGCGGGAGGATCTCCATCACCATGGTAAGCCCCCCCACGGACCCTTCCGAGGTGAAGCGCTGCGTCGCGGGGTCGGTGCCCATCACGTTGTAGGTGGTGGCGATGTCGGTCATCACCATATCCAGTTCGATCGTGGGCGGTGGTCCATCGCCGCCCCAAAGCTCTCCCTCGGTGACGGTGATGCGGTCAGCAGTATAAGCATAGCTCCGCGCGCCCGCATCGCCCGAGATCGTCATTTCCAGGTTCTCATGGCGCAAGAGCACCTCGATATTGGCGGGCGGATCGCCGGGGTCGATCTCGAAGGTGAAGGTCATGGTGTAGAGGTCAGAGTAGGTGACGCTGACCGTGCCATCGGAATTTTCGACCAACACGATTTCGTCAATGGTCCCGCGTGTGCTGACGGCCTCGTCCTCATAGACCGTGGTGAAATTGGACAACGTCAAACCGTTGTCGGTTTCAGTCACTTCGGCAGTGACGGTCTGGCCTGCGGCCTCGGCCTGCGCCTGCCACTCGGCCCATAATTCGGTGGCCACAGTTTCGGCCATCGCGGGCGAGGCAGCGGCAAGGGCGAGGGAGGAAAGCGTGTAACAAAGTCGTTTCATCGGAGGGGTTGCTCCAGCAAACAAGGGTGTAAAGCCCGAATGATCAATGGCCGCGCGCCGGGCGTCAAGTAAGGATCGCCGGATATGGCTGGTCGCCGCCGATTGGGGGCGCTACGTTCCGCGCAACTAAGCGGATGCGAAAGGGGAAAGCGACATGGCGCATGTGGTAGAGGGAAAAGTAGTCGCGATTACCGGGGCAAGCCGAGGCATCGGCGCGGCTGCGGCACGCGAATTCGCAAGTCTTGGCGCGAAGGTGGTGCTTCTGGCGCGCTCCCGCGATGCGATTGCGGAATTGACCGGAGAGATCGGCGAGAATGCCTTGGCCGTGCCCTGCGACGTGGCCCGCTACTGGGAGGTCGAGGCCGCGTTCCGCGCCGCCGTGGAGACCTTCGGCGCGCTTGACGTGGTGATCAACAACGCCGGCGTGATCGAGCCCGTGGCCCGGATCGAGGACACCGATCCGGGTGCCTGGGGGCAGGTCATCGACATCAACCTGAAGGGCACGTTCAACGGCATCCGCGCGGCTTTGCCACATATGACCCAAGGCGGCACGATCATCGGTATTTCGTCGGGCGCGGCGACGAACCCGTTGGAAGGCTGGTCACACTACTGCGCCTCCAAGGCGGCGGCCTTGATGTTGACGCGGTCGCTGCACAAGGAGATGGGCGATCGTGGCATCCGCGCTTTGGGCCTGTCGCCCGGCACTGTGGCGACGCAGATGCAGGTGGAGATCAAGGCCACGGGCATGAACCCGGTGGCGCAGTTGGAATGGTCTGATCACATCCCGCCCGAGTGGCCCGCAAAGACGCTGGCCTGGATGTGTACCGAGGCCGCCGATCCATACCTCGGCGGAGACATCTCGTTGCGAGATGAAGCTATTCGCGCAGCGGTCGGCCTCGCATGAGCCAATGCGCAACAGGAGGCAGCCCGTCATGATCGACGTCCATGACAAAGACGGCCTGCGGATCGTCACCCTCAACCGTCCCGACAAGGCCAATTCCTTGACGACGGCCATGTTGACGGACCTGCGCGACGTCTTCTCGGATAGCCAATCCGCGCGCGCCCTGATCCTCACGGGTGCTGGCGCCAAGGTCTTTTCCGCCGGAGCGGATCTGGAGGAAGCCCACGCAGGCCTCGCCACGTCGCCGCTTTGGGAACAGGTCTCCGGTGCCCTCGCCGCCCTGCCGTGCGTGACCATTGCCGCGCTTAATGGCACGCTGGCAGGGGGCGCGTTCGGCATGGCGCTGGCCTGCGATCTCCGCCTTTGCGTGCCGAGCGCGAAATTCTTCTACCCCGTCGCCAAACTGGGCTTCCTGCCGCAACCCTCCGATCCCGCGCGCCTCTCGACGCTTATCGGCCCGGCCCGTGCGAAACTGATCCTTCTGGCCGCCGAGAAACTCTCCGCCGAGGAGGCGCTTTCCTTCGGCCTCGTTGACCGTATCTGCGCGCCCGAAAGCCTGCTCACCTCCGCCCGCGCTCTCACAGAAGCGTCCCTTGCGGGCACACCCGAAAATCTCCATGGCATAAAGTCCATGATCCCCTAGGCGCTCCGCCTCCTTTTCATCTTGCCTTTACCACTCCGGGGGTTTGGGGGCTGGCCCCCAATTGCACACCACATGCCCAATACATCCATTGACGCCCTCGTCATCGGCTCCGGCCCTGCAGGCCTCATGGCCGCCGAGAGCCTGGCCAACGCGGGCCGCACCGTCACGATCATCGAGGGCAAGCCCTCGGCGGGCCGCAAGTTACTGATGGCGGGAAAATCCGGCCTCAACCTCACCAAGGATGAGCCGTTGGAGACGTTCATTCGCGCCTACGGCAGTGCCGCCGATTGGCTCTATCCGATGATCGCGCAGCTTGATCCGGTGGAGGTTATGGCCTTCGCAGAAGATCTCGGTCAGCCTGTCTTCACGGGCACAACGGGCCGCGTCTTCCCCAAGGCGATGAAGGCCTCGCCGCTCCTGCGCGCGTGGCTGCAACGGCTCGACGCGACCATGCATCTACGCTGGCGCTGGACCGGTTTTGACGGCGACGCGCTGACGTTTGATACGCCCGACGGGCCGCAAACCCTTGCCCCCAACGTTACCGTCCTCGCCCTTGGCGGCGCCAGCTGGTCGCGGTTGGGTTCCGATGGTGCCTGGGCTGATATCCTTGCCGACAAGGGCGTCGAGCTGGCCCCGTTCAAGCCCTCCAACATGGGGTTCACGGTGGCATGGTCCGAGCATATGGCCCCGCACTTTGGCACACCCCTCAAGAACATTGCCCTGATCGCAGGCGGTACGCGCCACCGGGGCGAGGCCGTCATCTCGCACCGGGGCCTGGAGGGTGGTGGTATCTACGCCGTGTCGGCCGCCGTGCGTGACGGCGGGGATCTGGCCTTCGATCTGTTGCCGGACCGCCCCGTGGAAGGCCTTGTCAGTCGCCTTCGCAAGCGCCCCAGGAAACAGACCTTGACCAAGGCGCTGACGGGCCTTGGGCTCGACCCGCTCAAACGCGCGCTGTTGCAGGAGTTCGCCCGCCCCCTGCCAGAAGATCCCGCCGCCCTTGCCGCGTTGATAAAGGCGCTTCCGGTGAAACACCAAGGCCCCCGCCCGATCGACGAGGCGATCTCCACCGCAGGCGGTGTCCCGCAGTCCTCTGTCACCCAGGGTCTGATGTTGGAAGCCATCCCCGGCATGTTCGTCGCCGGAGAGATGCTGGATTGGGAGGCGCCCACGGGCGGCTACCTGATCAACGCTTGCCTCGCCACGGGCCGTTGGGCCGGGCGTTACGCGGGGATGTACCACCCGTAGACCGGGCTTCAGCCGGGGAACGCGCTCAAGGTGCCCGAAGTGCGGGAGCGCAGAAAACAATCAACTCCCGGCCGCCAAAGCCCGCTTGAACGCTGGACGCGCGCGCATCATGGCATTGTGCGCCAAGAGCCTTTCATTGGTGACCTCGAACTTTGCGCTGCCCGCCCATCCCATGCAATGGGACAACAGGATATCGGCCAGCGACATCTCGGATCCCATGACAAAGGGCTCCTCGGGATCCATCCGCTCCGCGATCGCGTGCTGGTTGCGCCCAAACTCCCACCGCAGCGAGTCCTTCACGCCGGCCACGCGCTGTTCTTCGGGCAGGATGAATGAATGCCGCGCGGCGGCCCAGAGAACAGCGTCGATCTCATCATTCAGAGCATTCACAAAGGCATCCTGCTGCGCGCGCGCCATGGAGCCCGCCTTCGCGGTGAGGGCCCCGTGCTTGTCGGCCAGATACGTCATGATCGCCACCGAATCGGGGATCACGACGCCATCTTCCACCAGTGCGGGCACTTTGCCGGTGGGGTTGTAGGCGCGCACCTCGTCGCTGCCGGGCATCGCATTCACAACGGAATAGGGTTGCCCCAGCTCTTCCAGCATCCACAAAACCCGCATCGCGCGCGACCGCGCGCCGCCGATCACCACATAGTCGCTCATTATCGTTTCCCTCGTCCAGGCAGCATTGCCAACCTGATCAATGTTCGTTCCATCACCGCCATCTGCGGGGCCGTACTGGCCGAGCGCAGGGTCAGATCCGTTTCCACCAGCAGTGACAGCGCTGTCTCCAGCGCGCCCTGTCCCCAGCGACCCGCTTGTCGTGCCATGCGGTCGCGACGGGGGCCGAACACGGGCGGGCGCATCGCTTGCAGCCCGGCGGCGGGGCCGTTGGGGTGTATCGCGGCGGCATGCAACGCACGGAAGTGGCGCAGCGCGGCGATGCAGAGCGAGACGGGTGTTGTCCCCTGTTGCTTCAGGCGCATGAGGATCGGGCCGATGGCGCCGGTCTCGGCTTCTGCGGTGGCGTGGAGAATGTCATCCAGCTCGGCCTCGCGCGTCAGGGGGGCTACGGCTTCGATATCGGCGGGCATGACCGGGGTGGCATCGCCGCGCTTGTAGAGCCCCAGCTTGTCGATCATCTGCCGAAAATCGCCGGGGCCAATGGAGCGCGCCAGCGCCTCCAGATCCACCATCGCTTCGCGGTCGGCGTCGGTGATCTGGGCCGCTTTCAGCATCTCCTCGATCTCGGCGCGGCCCGGCGGGTCGTCGTAGATCGCGGCGGCATAGGCCAGCTTGTTGCCCTCGAACACTTTGCGGAGGGCGGATTTTGCCGTCAGCCGCCCGGCGGTGGCGATGATCTGGGCATCGCCTTGCTGCCATTCGTCGAATGCGGTGGTGAACACCTTGGAAAGGCCATCGGTCGCGCCTTCCACCAGAACCGCGCGGGGGCCGGGAAAGAAGCCCACGGCCTTCACGGCGTCCAGTAGCCCCGCGCTGTCGGACCGCAGGTCTGCGCCGGTCATGCGGGTCAGGCGCATCTCTTCCTCGGCGTTTGCCCCCAGAAGTGCGGCCATAAGGTCCTGCCGCTTCAACGCCACGCGCATGGCGTCATCGCCGAAGATCAGGCACCCGGCGGCCGATGTGTCGGGGCGCTTGAAATAGGCGTTCGCATCGCGGGTCGAGAGTTTCATGGGCGGCGGGCGATCAGGACCAAGACGCGGCCCCCGCGATCAGCCGCGTGACCACTTGATCGGCCAGCGCTATCGCAAGGCGGTCTTCGGCATCGCGGCGGGCGGATTCCGTGGCCACAGGCGATTCTGTCGTGGCATAGGAGGTGAACGTCGACACCTCTCCGGTCTGAACGGTGCGACCTGTTCCAGCCTCGCGCACCGTGAAGGTTAGGGTGCCGACAAGGTTGATCCGGTTGATCACGGCGTCCTCGTCAATGGCGAGGTTTCGCGTGGTTCGGTCGATCACGTAGTCCAGCATGTAGTTGGACCCGGTGCCGAGGCGGTCTTCCAGACGGGCGACCAATTCGAATTCCAACCGCGAGGCCGGGTCTGCCACGCGAATCTGGTTCCGGATGATCTCTCCGCTGCCGCCGGGCCCATAGACGGGCTGGAAGTTGCACGCCGCCAAGGGCAGCGCGCTGAGCGACAGCAGAAAGGCTCGTCGGCTTGATAGTCCAAGTCTAGATAACGACATTCACGATCCGTCCCGGGACAACGATCAGCTTCTTCGGCGCGGCCCCATCAAGCGCCTTGACCACAGCGTCGTCTGCAAGCGCGATCTTTTCAACCTCTTCCTTGCTGGCGTCTTTGGCGACCGTGATCTCGGACTTGCGTTTGCCGTTGATCTGGATCGGCAGCGTGACAGTGGACTCCACCAGCATCGCCTCATCAGCTTGCGGCCAGGGGGCGTTGGCGATCAGGCCCTCGCCGCTTTGGTGCGCCCAGATGTCTTCGGACAGGTGCGGGGTCATCGGCGACATCAGCTGCGCCAGCACCATGATCGCTTCGCGCTGTGCGGCGTGGGACGCCTTGGATTTGTTGAGCGTGTTGGTGAAGGCGTAAAGCTTGGCGATGGCCGCGTTGAAGCCGAAGCTTTCGACGCCGAGCGTCACGTCGCGGATGGTTTTGTGCATCTCGCGCAGCAATTCATCATCACCCTCACCGCCGGATTTGTCCATGGCGGCGATCCGGTCGCACAGGGACCAGACCCGGCCCAAGTGCTTGTAAGCGGCTTCCGCGCCGCTCGCCGTCCATTCCACGTCCCGCTCAGGCGGCGAATCGGACAGCACGAACCAGCGGGCGGTGTCCGCGCCGTATTGTTTGATGATCTCCACCGGGTCCACGACGTTGTTCTTGGACTTCGACATCTTGGCTGAGGGGATGATCTCGACCTGCGTTCCATCTTCGAGGAACCCACCACCGTCGCGCAGCTCCACCGTTTCGGGGTAGTGGTAGACGGGGCGGCCCGCGTCGTCGGTCGTCTTGTAGATCGCGTGGGTGACCATGCCTTGGGTAAACAGCGCGTCGAAGGGCTCGATCGCTTTTGCAGGCAGGTGCCCGGTGATGTGCATCGCGCGGGCGAAGAAGCGGGAATAGAGCAGGTGCAGGATCGCGTGCTCGATCCCGCCGATGTATTGGTCGACGTTCATCCAGTATTCGGCCTCGGCCTTGGAGGTCGGCGTCTTGGCATGGGGGGCCGTGAAGCGGGCGTAGTACCAGCTGGAGTCAACGAAGGTGTCCATCGTGTCGGTTTCGCGCAGGGCGGGCTTGCCACAGGCGGGGCAGGGGGTGTTGCGCCACGTTGGGTGGCGGTCCAGCGGGTTGCCGGGGACGTCGAAGGTGACATCGTAGGGCAGCTCGATGGGCAGGTTCTCTTTCTTCTCGGGCACGACGCCGCAAGCGTCGCAATGAACGACCGGGATCGGGCAGCCCCAATACCGTTGCCGTGACAGACCCCAATCGCGCAAGCGGAACTTGGTGACGCCCTGGCCCACGCCTTCGGCCTCGCAGAAGGCAACGGCGGCGTCGATGGCGTCATTGCCGGATTGCACTTCCTCACCAGCAAAGCCACGTGTGTAACGAACCGGGTCGGGCTTGGGCGGCACATAGGCATCGCCGCCGTCTTCGGGCAGAATGTGGCCTTCGTCATTCACCGGCACATAGGTAGAGACGACGGGCAACTCGTACTTGCGGGCGAATTCCAGATCCCGCTCGTCATGGGCGGGGCAGCCGAAGATCGCACCTGTTCCGTAGTCCATCAGGATGAAGTTGGCGATGTAGACCGGCAGTTGCGCCGCCGTGTCGAACGGATGTCGCACGCGCAGGCCGGTATCCATGCCCATCTTCTCGGCCGTCTCAACCTCGGCGGCCGTAGTGCCGCCCTTGCGACATTCGGCACAGAAGGCGGCGATGTCCTCGCGCTCCGCTTCCAACTGCTTTGCAATCGGGTGATCCGGGGAGATGCCGACAAAGCTTGCCCCCAACAGCGTGTCAGGACGTGTGGTATAGACCTCGATCCGGTCATGGCCGCCCAACGGCTCTATCAGGCCAAAGGCAAACTGAAGCCCGCGCGATTTGCCGATCCAGTTGGCCTGCATCAGCTTGACCTTGGCGGGCCAGTTATCCAAGCCGTCCAGCGCCTCCAGCAATTCATTGGAGTAGTCAGAGATCTTGAAGAACCACTGAGTCAGCTCCTTACGCTCGACCTCTGCGCCGGATCGCCAGCCCTTGCCGTCCTCCACCTGCTCATTGGCCAGAACAGTCATGTCGACCGGGTCCCAGTTCACGACGGCATTCTTGCGGTCGATCAACCCGGCTTTCATCATGTCGAGGAACAGCGCCTGCTGCTGGCCGTAGTATTCCGGATCGCAGGTCGCCAGATCACGCGACCAATCGATGCTGAACCCCAGCGGGCGCATCTGGTCGCGCATGTCGTCCATGTTCTTGTAGGTCCAGTCCTTGGGGTGAATGCCGCGGTCCATCGCAGCGTTCTCGGCAGCCAGACCAAAGGCGTCGAAGCCCATCGGATGCAGAACGTTGTGCCCCATCGCCTTCTTGTAGCGCGCGATGACGTCGCCCATCGTGTAGTTGCGTACGTGGCCGATGTGGATGCGCCCACTGGGGTAGGGGAACATCTCCAACACGTAATACTTGGGGCGGTCGCCCTCCATCGTGGCCGTGAAGGTCCCGGCGTCTGCCCAGGCCTTTTGCCACTTCTTCTCGATCTCGGAGGGGTCGTAACGGGACATCTGGGTATTCCTTGGACGGGTAGAACATGAAAACGCCGGGCTGAATGGCCCGGCGTGTTGTTAAGCGGTCACGTGGGGTAGGTCTAGAGATTGCCGTCGGCAACCCGTAGCTGCCGCGCGCGGGTCAGGATGGCGTCTTCCACCTGGCGCGCGGTCTCGCGGCTGACGGCACTGCCGCCGCGCCCGTGCAGGGCGACGCGCAGGCTGCGGGCCTCCAGCGCGGGGTCGCTGACGTAGACGGTCGCGCGGTAGGCGCGATTGCCCCCCGGAGGCGTCGCATAGCCGAACACCAGAATGCCGGTGAACGGGTCCGCCACTTCCAGCGGCATGAAGTCGAGGATCTCCAGCGAGGCGCGCCAGAGATAGCGATTGACCTCGACCGTGACCGAAGGGTCATCCGTGTTGCCGAACAGATCCCAGATCGTTTCGCGGTCGGAAGCCAGAAGCAAACCTTGCTCCTCAAGCGCCGCGTTGGCAGCCTCGCGGTTGTTGGCAAAACCGTTACAGGCGGCCAGCGCCCCGATCATCAAGGCAAGGCCCAGAAAGTTTGCACATCGTTTCAACATCTTCACCGGTCCCGCCCAATTCGTTGCGGAAGTTTTATAGAAGCGCCCTGCATGCGGCAAGGGGCGCTTTGACCGCGCCGCGCAGCCCGCGTCAGCGGTCCCTGTGGGCACGTCGCACGGGACACTTCTTATATACAGCGTGAACCGACCAGCAGGGCGGTCCGTACTTTGGGCGCTTCGATTCGCCTTGCATCCATGCCGAGTCGCGCAGGGGCCAGGCGTCTTTACCGGACCCGGTCTTACCCCGCGCTCAAGGCGGGTTGAGAGGCTGTAAACCTGCATAAACCCCAATAACCTTTGATTTATTGCCCGGGGTCGCCGCTTGTCCAATTGCAGGACTGTGACAAGTCTGCACCACGCGGGTGCGAACCTTTCCGGCGCGTCTGAGCCATTGTTGCAATCAGAGGGGTGAAAGGCGAAACACCATGCATACCCAATGCGGGCGTTCCGCTTTGGGGTTAGTCTTTTCAAGTGAACACAAGGGAAAAACCATGAAAAAGGTTCTCTTCGCATCCACGGCGCTCGTAGCGACCGCTGGTATTGCAGCGGCAGACGTCGCGATCAGCGGCTATGCAGAAATGGGTGTCCGTGGCGGCTCCGGCACGACCATCACACAATTCATGCAGGACATCGACGTTCGCTTCACCCTCTCCGGTGAAACCGACGGCGGCATCACCTTCGGCGCAGGCGTTGACCTGGACGAAAACGCTGGTGGCTCCAACACTGACGACGCAGGCGTTGCAGTCTTCGTCTCCGGCGACTTCGGTACGCTGACGCTGGGTGACACCGACGGCGGCTTCGACGCTGGCATGCAGGAAGTCAACATCGGTTCCGGTGGTTCCATCGCGGACAACGAGACCGGGCACGCTGGTTACTCCGGCAACTCCGGCCTCGACGGCGTGTATGATGGGCAGATCCTGTCCTACCGTTACTCCGTCTCCGGCTTCACGATCACCGGCTCCATCGAGATGGATGACGATGCAAACAGCGGCGCAGCTGGTCCTTTCGGTCAGGCAGCTCTGACCACTGCTGACGGCCTCACCGGCGACGCCATCTACGGCATCGGTGCATCCTACGCCGGTACTTTCGGCGGCGGTTCCTACACCATCGGTGCTGGTTACCAGACCACTGCTGACTACGACGCCGCAACTGCTGGCGCCCAGGACCTCACCATCATGGGTGTGTCTGCAACGGTTGCTCTGGACTCCGGTCTCTCCGCAGGCATCAACTACTCCCAGATCTCGACGTTTGTTGTGAACGGCGACGGCACGCACACCGCTTTCGGTGCTTCCTACGCATTCGACGCCATCACCCTGCACGCCAACTACGGTCAGTTTGACTGGGATGCGGGCGCAGCAGTTGCCGACACCAACGGTTTCGGTCTGGCAGCAGCCTACGACCTGGGTGGCGGTCTGAACGCACACCTGGGCTACGGCTCCAGCGAAGTCACCGCTGTGAACGCTTCGACAGCAACTCTCGGGACCTCGTCGACCTGGTCCTTGGGTCTGTCCATGTCCTTCTAATCCAACCGGATTAGTCTGATTTGGGAAGAGCGGGCCTTGTGCCCGCTCTTTTCTTTTGGTGAACCTGCACCATGGCTTTGTCTGACATCACCTCCCGTATCTCCGCTGCTGCGCAGGCCCATGGCCGCGATGCCAGCGACATCACCCTGATTGCTGTTTCCAAAGTGCAGCTGCCCGAACGCGTGGAGGCCGTCCTGTCCGAGGGCCACCGCATCTTCGGCGAGAATCGCGTGCAGGAGGCCCAGGGCCGCTGGCCTGCCTTTCAGGAACAATTCGACGGCATCGACCTGCATCTGATCGGCCCCTTGCAAACCAACAAGGCCCGCCAAGCGGTGGAGATGTTCTCAACGATCCACACCGTGGATCGCCCCAAGCTTGCCAAACGCCTTGCCGATCTGGCGCAGGAGCGGGGCAGTTGCCCCGACCTGTTCATTCAGGTGAACACCGGCGAAGAGCCGCAGAAGGCAGGCTGCCTCCCGTCCGAGGCCGACGCCTTCATCGCGCAGGCGCGTGCGATGGATCTGCCGCTGCTGGGGCTCATGTGCATTCCGCCAGTGGAAGACGAGCCGTCGCTGCATTTCGCGCTGCTGGCCAAGATCGCCGCGCGCAATGGGCTGAAGGGTCTGTCGATGGGCATGTCCTCCGATTTCGAGACGGCCATCGCCCAGGGCGCCACCCACATCCGCGTCGGCTCGGCCATCTTCGGGGAACGGGTCGCTCCGTAGATCGGGCCTTGGCCCAGTCTACGCCAGGGTGCTTGGCACGATCAGGCGGGTTCCGGTGCCGATGCGGGGGACAATCCAGCGCAAGTGCCTTGGGCTGACGCCGACGCAGCCCTCGGTCGACCGGCCCGGTCCGCGCCATTGATGGATAAAGATGGCAGAGCCCTTTCCGGGCTGCGCATCGGGCCAGTTCCAGTCGGTGATCAGTACGATGTCATACAGCGGGTCACCCCTCGCCAACCGCTCGGCAGAGCCATCGTAGGGGCGGCGCACCATCAGGTTGTAGTCGTCCAAACGCGCGTCATCAGACCAGAGGTCATGGGGGCCGATTGGCACCGCCCAGTCGCAGGGCTTCGGGCCGCGGTCGGCGCGGTAGAGGCACCCGACGATACGATGCACGCCCACGGGGGTCGCGCCGTCGCCTTCACGCTTGTCGTGGACCACGCCGCCGCGCCCCACGGTGAAGGGCAGCCGCGCGCCCCAGAAGCGCAGGCCGGAAGGGGTCAGAACGATATCTTCAGGGGACATGGCGCGCGCTCAGAGACCTTCCACGATCCGTAGATCTGTATCTGCCGCGGCCTGCCGAATCGCCTTGGCATCCGTGTAACCTTGGGAGTCGTAGAACCTTCGCGCGGTCTCTACGTCGTCGAATTCAACGACAATCGACATCCCCTGACGGTCGCCCTCGCGCACCTCGGGCGAGAGATCGCGCACCAGAACGCGGCCGCCGAATTCGGCCACAACGGGGGCAGAGGCCTCTGCGAAACGCATCATCCCGTCCATGTCATGGGCGCGTATCGTCGCGATGATATAGCCTTTGGGCATGGGGTCCTCCCGGTTGGTTGCGCCATGTCGTGGCCGTGAGCCTATAGCAGATGCCCCGATTTTTCACGTTTCACGTCAAGGTAGTCGGCATTGTGCCGATTTGCGTCGATAATCAGGGGCACGCGGTCGACCACGTCGATCCCCTCGGCGTCCATCATCGCGACCTTGCGGGGATTGTTGGTCATCAGTCGCACCGCGCCGAACCCCATGCGACGGAGCAGGTCGGCGCCGATGCGGAAATCGCGCTCATCATCCTCGAACCCAAGGCGGTGGTTGGCCTCCACCGTGTCGAAGCCCTGATCCTGCAGGGCATAGGCGCGCATCTTGTTGGCCAGACCGATCCCGCGCCCCTCCTGGTTAAGGTAAAGCAACACGCCTTCGCCCGCCTTGCCCATCTCGGACAGGGCGGTGTGAAGCTGCGGGCCGCAGTCGCATTTCAGTGACCCCAGCACATCGCCGGTGAAGCACGCCGAATGCAAACGCGCAAGCACGGGCTTGGCGCGGTCGGGACGGCCTATTTCGACGGCGTAATGCTCGATCTCGGCATTGTCGGGGCGGAAGATGTGCAATCGGCCCGCGCCAGCCAGCGCCATGGGAAGGCGGGCGGCGGCCACGGGGGAAAGGGGGGCAGACCCCGCCAGGTCCTGCGCGGCTTGCCTTGCGGGCAGCACCGTAAGCCCTTCGGGCCAGGTCGTCACCTTGACCCCAGCGATCGCGGGGAGAAGTTGCGCGGACTTCGCAAGGTCAAGGCCAATGCGATAGAGCGTGGCATCGCCGCCGCGCTCTTCCTTGAACGGGCCGCGCAGCGGGGCGCCCAGATCGCTGGCCGGGTCGGCCAGTTCAGCCAACCATCGCGCCCCGGCATCCGCAGGCATCGCGATCCGCGCGATGTCGCCATCGTAGACGCGGATCTTCAGGGTTTCGGCCCGCCATCCGGTGACGGCGGCAACCACGGGACCTAACGCGCGCAAGGCCTCCAGCCTGGCGTCGCCTGCCGTTTCACTGGCCATAACCACCAAGCCCATACCGTCTTGAACCAAGACCACAGGCAGGCCGACCCGCAGGTCACTGCGGGCGCGGGCCACGAGGTCGGAGATGGATGGCAAAAGGCTCATGCTTCTCACATAGCCCGCCCGCCGCCGGAACTGAAACATTTCCTCACGCCCTCACACAGGCCTGTGAGGCATGGTTACATCCATGGACAAACCCGGCACTGGCGCGTCATGTCGTCATAACGGAACGCAAACGACGGGAGCCCGCATCATGGCAAACCTCAAGAAAATCCTTCTGGTCGATGACGAAGACGACCTGCGCGAAGCGCTGTCCGAGCAGTTGGTCATGACCGAAGACTTCGATGTGTACGAGGCCGCCAATGGTGCCCAGGCGATGGAACGCGCCAAGGAAGGCATCTACGATCTGGTGATCCTCGACGTGGGCCTGCCTGACACCGACGGCCGCGAATTGTGCCGCCTGATGCGCAAACAAGGCGTGAAATGCCCTGTTCTGATGCTCACGGGGCACGACAGCGACGCCGACACGATCCTTGGCCTCGACGCTGGCGCCAATGATTACGTCACCAAGCCCTTCCGTTTCCCGGTGCTTCTGGCCCGCATCCGCGCACAACTGCGCCAGCATGAGCAGAGTGAAGACGCCGTGTTCCAACTGGGGCCGTATACCTTCAAGCCCGCCATGAAGATGCTGATCACCGAGGACGAGCGGAAGATCCGCCTGACCGAGAAAGAGACCAACATCCTCAAGTTCCTCTACCGCGCGCAAGATGGCGTGGTGGCCCGCGATGTGCTGCTTCACGAGGTTTGGGGCTACAATGCAGGTGTCACGACCCACACGCTGGAAACGCACATTTACCGCTTGCGCCAGAAAATCGAACCAGATCCGTCAAATGCCCGCCTCCTTGTGACCGAATCCGGAGGCTACAGATTGGTGGCCTAGGCGATGGAACCGAATCGATCAGTCCGGCGTTGACTGAAAATAATCCCCCGTGCCGGGGCGCCCAACCTCCCTCGGGCAACGGCACATCCTCCCTGTTGACTGGCCCGGACCTCGTGTCCGGGCTTTTTTTTGGCCAATCAGTCACAACTTGACGTGGATCAAGTTCACCGTCACCGGCGCGATGTAAGCCTATGCCTACAACCTCCCTGTTGTGACTTTGCCCGGCCCTCGTGCCGGGCGTTCTTTTTTCCGAATAGACCGCTTCATGGTTCGTGGCCGGGATCGGTTGGCACCATGCGGGCGGCATGCCACACGATCAGTGCAGGGACCGCTCGGCCCTATTTCGCCGCCGCCTTCGGAAGCCTCAGCCGTGCCAAACCATAAACAAACAATGCGACAAACAGGCCGGCGCACAGCAGGAAGACCAGCCGTAACGCGTCTTCTCGGCCCAAGGATGGCTCTGCCGCAGCCATGATCCAGCCGCCTGCCAACGCGCCAAGCGGCATCATGCCCCAGCCAAAGAAGCGATAGATGGCGTTCACCCGGCCAAGAAGCGCATCGGGGATGGCCCGCTGTCGGAATGAGACGGTGACGACATTCCACAGGACCGCCACGAAAGTCTCGAGGAACAACAGGCTTGCCGCGACCCAGACAGTGCTGGTGAAATAGAAGCCAAGGAACGGTAGCGGCATACAGGCCAACGCCACCCACAGACTGCGTGAAGACCCAAGGCGGGCGGCGATCCAGGGGCAAAGCAACCCGCCCGCCACGCCTCCGGCCGCGCCCGCCGTCAGCAACATGCCAAAGCCCACGGCCCCCAGTCCCAGCACTTCCTGCGCATAGAGTACCAGGACCGTGAACCCTGCCATGTGCGCGGCGTTAAGTCCGCCCAGGATGAGCGCCAGTTGCAAGATCACGCGATGTTTGCGAATCCATGTCCACCCCGCGCGCATCTCGGTCCAGAACCCCATGCGGTCCGCAAGAACGCCCCGCGCCGGAAAGGCGATGGCCCAGACAGCAAAGGCGGCCAGCGCAAAGCCCATGGCCTCGAACAGGAAAGGCGCAGGCACTGCGACGGCAATCAGGAACCCGGCCAGTGGCGGCCCGACGAACTGACCCATGACCTGCTCGACCGACCAGATCTGGCCGTTGGCCTCTTCCAGCCGCTCCTTGGGCACAACGCTGGGAAGGGCGGTTTGCGCGGCGTTGTCGCGGAAGACCTCGGCTGTGCCCATCAGGAAGGCCAGCGCCGCCAGTCCGCCGATCATCCACGCCACATGCCCTCCGTCGCGGGGACCGGCCATGATCAACGCCACCACCGCCATGGCCAATGCCATCCTCGCAAGGTCCGCACGGACCATCATGCGCTGGCGATCTGCGCGGTCGGTCCAGACACCCACGGGCAGCGACCACAAGAACCAGGGCAGCCGCGTGGCGAAGGCGACAGCTGCCAAAGCGCGCGGATCCGTGGTGATCAACGTGGCCATCCAGGGAAAGGCCAAGACGCCAATGCCATCGGACAGGTTCGAAAGGCCCGCGCCGGACATCAGAAGGCGGAAGTTGCGATTTTCGCGGATTAGTGCGGGCATGGGCGGCTCCTTCACGGGCAAGCTTGCATTGGATCGCGACAGCGGCACAATGGCTCCCATGGGCTTTGTCCTCAGAACACTTCTCGGTCTCTGCCTCCTTGTCGCTCTGTGCTTGGGCGGGTTTCGCCTTGCCGCTGACCTGCGTGAAGTCGAGGCGGCCGCCGACGCCGCCCCTCCGGACGGTCGGCTGGTGCCCACGGCGCTACAAGGCATCTTCGCGATCGAACGCGGGCCGGTGGACGGCCCTCCGGTCCTGCTGATCCATGGCTCTGTCGGTTGGTCCGGCAGTTGGCGCCACACATTGGACGTGTTGGCCGAACAGGGCTACCGCGCCGTCGCCATCGACCTGCCGCCGATGGGCTACTCGGACCGTGACCCCGTTGGCGACTATGGCCGCGCAGCGTCCGCCGCCCGTATCCTGGCGTTCACGCAGGCCGCGGGGATTACGCCCCACATCGTCGCCCACTCCTTCGGCGCAGGTGCGGCGGTGGAGGCGGTCATGCAAGACCCCACCGCGTTCGCGTCGCTTACCATCATCAACGGCGCCCTGCCGCTGGCCCCTGCGGCCACACAACTTCCCGCGCTCCTGCGCCCGGTCTGGCTGCGCGAGACCCTAATTTCTGCCACCGTCACCAACCCGTTGGCCTCTCGCCGCCTGCTGCAAGCCTTCCTCTACCGCAAGGAAGCCGCAACGGATGACGTGCTTGAGGTCCTGGCCCAACCCAGCACCCTCGACGGCGCGACCGAGGCGCTCGCCATCTGGCTACCTACCCTGCTGGTGCCGCCCACCGACCTGCCTTCCGCAGACAGTACCGCCTACGCCGCGCTCGATCTTCCGACCGCGATCATCTGGGGGGCCGAGGATACGACGACCCCGCTGTCCCAGGGCGAAAACCTGCACGCCCTTATCCCGAACAGTACGCTTGCCGTGCTGTCGGACGTGGGTCATATCCCGATGATCGAGGACCCCGCCGCCTTCGATGCCGCCCTGCTTGCAGCCCTGGCCGCTTTCACCCCCTGACGCAGCCGCGCGCGCCAAAGGTCAACGCACCGCCCTACCTATCTTTGTTCCCTGAAAATGCATCTTTTGGGGACCGCTTCGACGCAAGCGCTGCGGCAGCTCTGGACACCGCCCGCGACACCCCTATCCTGCCCCTCCCTGATAGCCGGAGCCTTCCCATGCCCTTCACCCTCGCCACCTGGAACATCAACTCTGTCCGCCTGCGGCAGACCCTCGTGGCGCAACTGATGACCGAGGAAGCGCCAGACGTTCTTTGCCTTCAGGAATGCAAAAGCCCGGTCGACAAGATGCCCTCGGACGTATTCGCCGCATTGGGCTACACCCACGTCGTGGCGCGCGGGCAGAAGGGCTATAACGGCGTCGCGATCTATTCGAAGATCCCGATGGTGGACGCAGGCTCGCACGAATTCGCGGGCCTCGATCACGCTCGCCACATCGCCGGGCGGCTGGAGAATGGCGTGACCATCCACAACTTCTACGTCCCCGCCGGCGGGGACGAGCCGAACCGCGAAAAGAACATCAAGTTCGGCCAGAAGCTCGACTATCTCACCGATATGCGGGACTGGGCCCATGCTGACAAACCCGCGAAATCCATCCTTGTGGGTGATCTGAACATCGCCCCGCGCGAGGATGACGTCTGGGACCACAAGAAACTGCTCAAGGTCGTTTCCCACACGCCGATCGAGGTCGACCACATGGCCGAGGTCCAGGACGCGGGCGCTTGGGTCGATGTCACCCGCGCCGACATCCCCGAAGGAAAATTGTTCAGCTGGTGGTCCTATCGCTCGCCCGATTGGGACAATGCCGACAAGGGCCGCCGCCTCGACCACATCTGGGCCACGCCGGATATTTCCAACGCGGCGCATTCCTCTCGCATCGCCCGCCACGTCCGCGGATGGGAGAAACCGTCCGATCATGCGCCAGTCTTTGCAACATTCGACCTCTAGGCGCGGGACGAAAAGTGGGACCCGGTTTTGGGGTCAACCCGCGCGACAATTAACCAATCGCCCCTTGGCGAACGCCCCTTCGCCACGCATATAGAGATCAACATCTGTAATTGACGGAGCCGCACGATGCTCGAACTTGGCCAATCCCCTGAAGCGACCCCCACCGATCTGATCAAGGACGTCACCGACGCCACCTTCATGGCCGACGTGGTGGAGGCCAGCCAACAGGTCCCCGTGATCGTCGATTTCTGGGCCCCCTGGTGCGGCCCCTGCAAGGTCCTTGGGCCGCAGTTGGAAGAGGCCGTGATCGCCGCCAAGGGCAAGGTGCGGATGGTGAAGATCAACGTCGACGAAAACCAACAGATTGCCGCGCAGCTTCGCGTGCAGTCGATCCCTACGGTCTATGCCTTTCATGAAGGCCAGCCCGTTGATGGCTTCCAGGGCGCGGTCCCGGAAAGCCAGATCAAGGAATTCGTGTCCAAGCTTGCCGCGATGTCGAAGGAAGACGGCGGCCTTGGTGAAGCGCTTGAGGCGGCCGAGGAGATGCTGACCGAGGGCGCGCATGATGACGCCGCCCAGACCTTCGCGGCGATCCTTGGCGAAGAGCCCGAGAATGTGGTTGCTACCGCAGGCCTTGCGCGCGCGCATCTTGCCATGGGGCAGGTCGATGAGGCCGAGCAATTGCTGTCCACCGCGCCGGACAAGATCTTCAACGCGCCCGAACTGGAAGCCGTCCGCGCACAGATCGCGCTGGCCCGCCAGGCCGAGACGGCAGGCCCTTTGGCCGAGCTGCAAGCCGCCGTCGACGCCAACCCGGACGACCAAGCCGCGCGGTTTGATCTGGCCCAGGCGCTCCATGCCGCCGGTGAGGTCGAGCAAGCCGTGGACCATTTGCTGGAACTGTTCCGTCGTGATCGCAACTGGAATGATGAGGCCGCCAAGACCCAGCTTTTCACCATTTTCGACGCGCTGCCGCCGCAGGATCCCATTGCCCTGAACGGTCGGCGTAGACTCAGCTCGATGATATTTGCCTGAGGCAAGGATCAGCCTACTTCATGCCCATGATGAAACACTCTGACCTTCCGGGAACGATCCCGATCTTCCCGCTGCCCGGGGCGCTGCTGCTGCCCCGCGCACGCTTGCCGCTGCATATCTTCGAACCGCGCTATCTCCAGATGATCGAGGATACGATGAAGACGTCCCATCGTCTCATCGGGATGGTGCAACCCTTTGAAGCGCCCGGCTCGGGCGAGCAGAAGTTGCACCACATCGGTTGTGCCGGGCGTCTGACCCAGTTCTCGGAAACCGAGGATGGGCGCTACATGGTCACGCTGGCGGGCATGTCCCGGTTCCGGATCAGCGGAGAGGTTTCGGGCTTCGCGCCCTACCGCCGCTGTGATGTGTCGTGGGAGGGGTTCAACGCGGACCTCGGCCCGACCGAGACGGACAAGGCCTTTGACCGCGACAGGTTCCTCGACCTTCTGAACCGCTATTTCGAGGCGCAGGACCTGTCCACCGATTGGGACAGCCTGAAAGATGCCGAGGATGAGTTGCTGATCAACTCCCTGTCAATGCTTTGCCCTTTCGATCCCGAGGAAAAGCAGGCCCTTTTGGAGGCTCCGTCGCTTTCCACCCGGCGCGAGACGCTGGTGACTTTGCTTGAATTCGCGCTGGCCGCAGGCTCGGACGAAGAGCGGATGCAATGAGCACGATACCGCCCGAGCAAGACCCAGGATCGGGGGAGGAGCAGGGCGCAAAGACCCCCATCGACCGCCGCATGCTTGAAGCGCTGGTCTGCCCCATGACGCAGGCCCCCCTGACCTACGACAAGGCCAAGCAAGAGCTGATTTCCAAAGCCGCCCACCTCGCCTATCCGATCCGGGGCGGCATTCCGATCATGTTGGAAGAAGAAGCCCGCAAGCTGGACTAACGTGGCGCGCGGTGCATCACTCCGCCCACGATGATCAGGATCAAGCCGATGACGGCGCCTGCGCCTGACATGGTCCATCCAAGCGCCATGACCTCGTCGAATTCCTCAAGCCAGATCGGAGTTGGGTTCTCGTTTGCGAATGCCGAAAACAGGAAGTCATTCGTGGCGGCCTGAATTGTGGCCAGGGGGGCGGCAACGGCCGTCGCTCCCAATGCGATCACCCCGCGCGCTATCGCGAAGCGGTTGCTGGCGGCGAACCAGATGAACACCCCCGCCGTTGCCGCAAGGGCAACGCCGCTGGCGATGGCGCGGGTCGGTGTGGTGAGGGTGGTTATCACGATCCAGCACAGGGCCAGGATGAGCCCGCAAAAAACGATCAGGATCAGCGGCCCATTGGGCGCTTTCATGGTGCGAGATCAGGCGTCGGCACCGTGCGGCGGTGCATCAATCCGCCGATCAGCACCAGCACCAGCCCCACGATGATGCCGAAGATCAACCCGGCACCGGCCATGATTGAAGACAGGAACAGCGCGCTTGCCTCTTCGTCGGTCAGCCCTTCGCCACTTTGCAACGCGGCGACGGAGGTTTCGGCCACTTGCTCTCCGAACCCGACCATGCCTGCGACGGGGACGATGATGAACACGGCGCCAAGGCTCAGAAACCCCCGCGCAAAGGCATGGCGGCCGCAGCTGGCGAACCAGATGAACGTGCAGCTTAGCCCCGCCACGATAACGCCAGCCAAAAGGCCCCCGGACGCGCCGCTCAGGCCGACGGTGAACAGGAACCCGAACATCCAAGCAAGCGTTCCGAACAGGATCATCGAGATCAGTTTTGGTCCAGTCATCTTGCCGCTCCGGTTTTTGGGGTCGCACCAATCTACCCGGGTCGCAAAGAAAACCAAGGTGAGGAATTCCTTAAGGTGCCAGATGGAACGTGTTCCGCACCGGGCGCACTCGTGCCCAAGACTGGGCTACAGCCCGCGGCCCCGCATCAGACGCGGCAGATCACCGGTCAGGCCAGCGGCCTCGCGGATGAACTTCCGGCGCAGGCCGGGCACGGCGCCGATTGCCCCCATACCGATATCGCGGACCGCACGAATTGCTGGATTGTCGTTCGAGAACAGCCTGTTGACGCTGTCGGTCGCAACGGCCAGCCCGGCCGTGTCGAACCGCCGCCACTGCTGATAGCGGCCCAGCACATCGCGCCGGGCAAAGTCCTCTCCGCGCCGTTTGGCATCGGCGAGGGTTTCGGCCAGCGCGCTGACATCGCGCAGCCCAAGGTTCAGACCCTGGCCCGCAATCGGGTGAACGCCGTGGGCCGCATCGCCCACAAGGGCCAGCTTCTCGGCCACGAATGACTGCGCAAGCGAAAGGGTCAGGGGGTAGCTATATCGCTGACCCGAAAGGGAAATGTCGCCCAGAAAGTCTCCGAACGCGGGGCGCAGCGCCTCTAGGAACTCGGTGTCACTGGCAGCTGCCAAGGCACTGGCCCGAGGCTCCTTTTCCGACCAGACGATGGACGATCTGTTGCCCGGTAACGGCAAGATCGCCAGCGGTCCCCCCGGCATGAAAAACTGATGTGCGATGCCGTTGTGGGGCAATTCGTGCGTGACGGCGCAAACCAGGGCTGTCTGCCCATAGTCCCACCCCATTCGCTTGATGCCCGCGCGCTCCGCCACGCCGGATTTCTTGCCGTCAGCGCCGACCAGCAGGCGGCCGCGCAGGACCTCTCCGCCCTCCAGCGTCACAGAGGCCACTCCATTGATCTCCTGAGAAATCACCCGCGCACCCGCACGATGGGTGACGCGCGGATTGGCCGCCATCGCGGCCATCAGGGCACGGCGCAGAAAGCGGTCTTCCAACATGTGCCCCATCGGGCCTTCCTCGATCTCTGCATGATCGAAATGCAAGAAAAACGGCGCCGCGCCTTCGCCCGCGCGCCCGTCCGAGGCCTTGATCTCCAGCATGGGTTGCGCATGCTCGGCGACCTCGTCCCAGATCCCCAAGGCCTCCAGCATCCGAACCGAGGCCAAGGCCAGCGCATAGGCGCGGCCGTCAAAGTCCACATCTTCGCGGGTCGCCTCGGGCAAGGCGTCCAGAACCACGCTGGACAGGCCCGCCTGCGCACAGGCCAACGCAAGACAGGGACCGTTTAACCCCCCGCCAACAATAAGAATATCTGCATCACACTTTTTCATGGGCTGAACTATGGCGCGCGCTTGGGGATTGTCCATGTGGCGCGTCGTCGTTAGCGTTTTTTCAGATAGACTGGGTCGGGCAAACAGGGGACGACAAGATGGATTGGCGAGGCAAAAGTGCAAGTGAGCTTGGACGCGCGATTGGCGCAGGCGACGTGGACCCGGTCGCCCTGACCGAGGGCTATCTGGACGCTGTCGCGGCCAGCGACTACGGCCCTCGTATCTATGCCCGCATGACCCGGGATCGCGCACTGGCTGAGGCCATCGCCGCCCACGACCGCGCCAAGCAAGGCGTTCGGCGCGGGTTGCTGGACGGCGTGCCGATCAGTTGGAAGGACCTCTATGATACCGCCGGGGTGAAGACCGAGGCAGGATCGATGCTGCTGGAGGGCCGCGTGCCGACGCAAGACGCGGTGGTTCTGGCCAATGCCACCCGCGCGGGCCTTGTCTGTCTGGGCAAGACACACATGACGGAACTGGCGTTCTCTGGACTGGGCGTGAACCCGTCTACAGCCACGCCGCCCAACGCAAATGACCCTGAACTTGCCCCCGGCGGATCGTCCTCTGGCGCGGCGACGTCCGTGGCTTACGGGATGGCTGCGGCGGGCATCGGGTCAGATACCGGGGGGTCCATCCGCTTGCCCTCGGCGTGGAACGACCTTGTGGGCTTCAAGCCCACACACGGTGCCTTGTCGTTGCAAGGCGTCGTGCCGCTGGCCGAGAGCTTCGACACCGTCGGCCCGCTGTGCCGCACGGTAGAAGACTGCGCCGAACTCTTTGCCGTCATGGGCAACACCAAGGCCCCCGACCTGCGCGAAACCAGCCTTCAGGGCAGCCGCTTCGCCATCCTCGACCCCTACGCCAGTGACGTACGTGACGGCCCCGGTTCCGCGTTCCAATCGGCGGTGGAACGGCTTGCCAATGCCGGTGCGCGGGTCGAGACGATCAACCTGCCCGCCGTTGATGAGGCGATGCGAACAACGCTGTCGCTCTATACGGCCGAGGCTTACGGAACGTGGGGCAAGGTGATCGAGGCCGCGCCGGACAAGATGTTCCACCGCATCCGCGACCGGTTCCGCCAAGGCGCGGATGTGCTTGCCGCCGATTTCGTGGCCCTCTGGCAGCGCCTGCGAGTGCTGCGGCAGGACTACTACAAGGCGACCGCAGGCTATGATGCGATCCTGATTCCGTCCGCGGCGAACCTGCCACCGAACGTGGCGCGGCTGGACTCTGATGATGATTATTTCGTGACCGAAAATCTGCTGACCCTGCGCAATACCCGTGTCGGCAACCTGATGGGTGTCTGCGCCGTCACCCTGCCCACCGGCGTGCCGTCGACGGGGATCATGTTGATGTGCCCGCCCGGCGATGACGCAAGGTTGCTGCGTCTGGCCAAGGCGGCAGAGGCGAGTTTGGCCTAACAGACACACCCGTTGGCACACCCCTCTGGAATTGCGGCTCTTTTTCTGGACCAGCGCCCTGTCGTTCGCTATCATCATTGCTAACGGGGCGCAAATGACCCTGAAAATGAGGCAGTAATGGTTTTTCCGGAGCGGTTTTCGAACCTCCCAGAATATGCGTTTCCGCGTTTGCGGACGTTGTTGGACGGGCTGTCGCCCGGCGGCGACCCTATCGCCATGACCATCGGAGAGCCCCGCCACGCCTTCCCCCCGTGGATTGCAGAGGTTTTGGCCCAGAACCTTCACGGCTTCGGCAAATATCCCGAAAACGACGGCAGTCTCGCCCTGCGCAGTGCGCAGGCCGCGTGGCTTGGGCGGCGTTACAACGCCGATGTTGATCCGGCGACGCAGATCCTTGCGCTGAATGGCACCCGTGAAGGCCTCTACAACGCCTGCATGGCGCTCTGCCCCGAGCGTAAGAACGGCCAACAGCCCGTCGTTCTGACGCCCAATCCCTTCTATCAGGTCTACGCCGTGGCCGCGCTTTCAGTCGGCGCCGAGCCCATTTACCTGCCCGCGACCGAGGCCACGGGCGACTTGCCTGATTTCCATGGCCTGGACCCGGATATCCTGGAGCGTACGGCGATTGCCTACATCTGTTCGCCCGCGAACCCGCAGGGCGCTGTGGCGTCCGAGGCCTATTGGGAAGCGCTGATCACCCTTGCCGAACAGTATGATTTCAAGATTTTCGCCGATGAGTGCTATTCCGAGATCTACCGCGACACGCCCCCGCCCGGTGCCTTGCAAGTGGCCCAAAAGATGGGCGTCGACCCAGAGCGGGTGATGGTGTTCCACTCGCTCTCCAAACGGTCCAACCTTCCCGGTCTGCGCAGTGGCTTCTGCGCCTCTGGTCCGCAGAATATCGCGCGGATGAAACAGCTTCGCGCCTATGCCGGCGCGCCCCTGCCCATGCCCCTGCAAGCCGTGGCCGAGGCCGTGTGGACCGACGAAGATCACGTGATCGACAACCGCAACCTCTACCGCGTGAAATACAAGATCGCCGATGACATCCTTGGTGATGTGCAGGGCTACAAAGGCCCCGAAGCCGGGTTCTTCCTGTGGTTGCCGGTGCAAGATGCAGAACAGGCCACGGTCAAGCTGTGGCAAGAGACGGGCGTGAAAGTGCTGCCCGGATCATACCTTGCGCGCGAAGTGGACGGGGTGACCCCCGGCCACGACAAGATCCGCGTCGCGATGGTTGCTGAAAAAGAAGAAATGCGTCGGGGGCTGAAACTGCTCCGCAAGACGCTGTATGATTGAGGAGGCGAAATAATGGCCTATCAGACCCGCCAGCGAGAGCCGCTGTTGGACGGACATATGCATGCAATCCTGGCCAAGCGTGGCCGAGAGATGTGCGGTATGGCTCTTGTGGGTCTGGGCGTGGCATTGGCCGCGATGCTCTGGAGTTACGTGCCCGAGGATCCCAACTGGATGGCTGCGACCGATGCCGCGCCGGAAAACCTGTTGGGCCGTGGCGGCGCCTCGATTGCTGCCGTGATGATGATGATCATGGGGTTTGCCGCGTGGGTCTTGCCCCTCGCCAGTATTGCGTGGGGCGTGCGGTTTATCCTGCATAGTGGGCAAGAACGCGCCTTGGGCCGGGTGTTGTTCCTGCCCATCGCGATCGCCTTGGCGTCGATCTATGCCGCCAGCCATGTGCCGCCTGCGGGATGGTCGCATTCCTTCGGGGCCGGTGGCCTGTTCGGTGACACGATCCTTGGGGCCGTGTTGAGCGCGCTGCCGATGGCGCCGCAGGTCGGCATCAAGATTGCGGCGTTCCTGGCCTTTGTGTTGACCGCCGTGATGGTGCTGTTCGTGCTAGGCGTGACCCAGCGGGAATTGGGCCTGACGCTTCGGTTCCTTCTGGTTGGCATGATCGCCACGGGCTCTGCCGTGATGACCACGATGCAAAGCCTGGCGCGCGGGGCCGGGGCCACGGCTGCGGCGTTGCAGGACCGCAGGCTTGCGCGTCGGCAGGCGCTTGCGGCGCAAGCCGCGACCCTAGCTGTCGATCCCTCCTTTTCCACCACCGCAGAGCCCCGCGTGCGACGCGCCGCGGCCCCCGAAGACGCCCCGATGGACCCCTTTGCCCCCGCGCCCGCCGCCGTCGCCCCCGCGCAGCAGGGCCTGTTTTCCCGGATGCCCGGCCTGCGCCGGGACGCCGAGCCGCCCTTGGAAGCACCTCTGCCCGAGGCGGACCCGATGTTGGTGGAAGACCTGCACGAACAGCCGGTGGGCCAGGACCGTGTGCGGTCCCGGATCTCGGACGCGATCCGTGCGCGCCGTCACCCGGCAGAGGTCACGCCGACAGGAAACACCATTGCCGACATCGCCGCGCGCGCCCGCGTGACGCCCGGAACGCCGTCGCGCGTGCCAGGCCTGAACCGGATCGAACCGCCCCTGACCGCGCCGCCCGTGCAAGCCCCCCCAGAGGCACCGATGGCAGAAGTCGAACCCGTTGAATTGCATCGCCCCGAGCCGGAGCCCACTTCGGCCCCAGTTGCAGCCCCAGCCCTCCAGCCGAGGGTTGAACGCACCGTCGTGCAGCAGCCAAACCGCAAGCCCCACGCGCAATCGCGGCAGGCAAAGGCCGACAGCCAGCCCTCGCTGCCCCTGTCCGAGCCGGAACCCTATGAATTCCCGCCCCTGACCCTGCTGACCAACCCCACGACGATCGAGCGTCACCACCTGTCCGATGAGGCGTTGGAAGCCAATGCCCGGATGCTGGAAAACGTGCTGGATGACTACGGCGTGAAGGGTGAAATCGTCTCGGTCCGTCCCGGCCCCGTTGTCACGATGTACGAGCTGGAGCCTGCGCCCGGCCTGAAAGCCTCCCGCGTGATCGGTCTGGCCGACGATATCGCGCGGTCCATGTCCGCTCTGTCCGCCCGTGTGTCCACCGTGCCTGGGCGCACGGTCATCGGGATCGAACTGCCCAACCAGAACCGCGAGATGGTGGTCCTGCGCGAGATGTTGAGCCACCGCGATTTCGGCGACGGGTCGCACAAGCTGCCCTTGGCCCTTGGCAAGGACATCGGCGGTGATCCCATCATCGCGAACCTCGCCAAGATGCCTCACCTGCTGATCGCGGGGACGACCGGTTCGGGTAAGTCCGTGGCGATCAACACGATGATCCTGTCTCTTCTCTACAAGTTAAAGCCGGAAGACTGCCGGATGATCATGATCGATCCGAAGATGCTGGAACTTTCCGTCTATGACGGCATCCCGCACCTTTTGTCGCCCGTCGTGACGGACCCGAAGAAGGCGGTTGTGGCGCTGAAATGGACCGTCGGCGAGATGGAAGAGCGGTATCGCAAGATGTCCAAGATGGGCGTGCGCAATATCGACGGCTACAATTCCCGCGTGAAAGATGCGCTGGACAAGGGCGAGATGTTCTCGCGCACGTTCCAGACCGGCTTCGATGACGAGACCGGTGATCCCGTGTTCGAGACCGAAGAGTACATGCCCGAGAAGATGCCCTACATCGTCGTCATCGTCGACGAGATGGCCGACCTGATGATGGTCGCGGGCAAGGAGATCGAGGCTTGCATCCAGCGGCTGGCGCAGATGGCACGGGCTTCGGGTATCCACATCATCATGGCCACGCAGCGGCCGTCGGTGGACGTGATCACCGGCACGATCAAGGCGAACTTCCCGACGCGGATCTCTTTCCACGTGACGTCCAAGGTCGACTCGCGGACCATTCTTGGAGAGATGGGGGCCGAACAACTGCTGGGCATGGGCGACATGCTTTACATGGCGGGTGGGGCGAAGATCACCCGCGTGCATGGGCCGTTCTGTTCCGATGAAGAGGTCGAGGAAATCGTCCGCCACCTGAAAAGCTTCGGGCCGCCGGATTACGCTTCCAGCGTGCTGGAAGGGCCAGATGATGACCGGGAAAGCGATATCGACGCGGTGCTGGGCCTGAATACGGGCGGCAATACGGGCGGTGAGGATGCGCTTTATGATCAGGCTGTGGCGATCGTGGTGAAGGACCGGAAATGCTCCACCTCCTACATCCAGCGGAAGCTGGGGATCGGGTATAACAAGGCCGCGCGTTTGGTGGAGCAGATGGAGGAAAACAGCCTCGTATCCTCGGCCAACCACGTCGGCAAGCGCGAGATTTTGGTGCCCGAGCAGGACTAGCTGTGCAGGGCTGCTCAAGCTTGAGCAAACCACTAACCATCTGAAATAAAACGAATTTTGAAATAAATTTACCTTTTGTCAACCCGCTCAAGGCGGGCAGTGCTGCCTTGCGGGCCTGCCCATAGCGATCCTGCCTTGGGCGATCCTGCATCCCGGTACCGCATCCATATGGGTAGTTTCCCCCAGTGTTTCGCGGCACGCCACGCGGTCCCTTGGCCCTTACCGCATCGTGCTGCCCCGCCTGGGCTGTGGCGCGCATTTCAGCGGGCGGGACGGGGATGGCACGTTCAGCCTGATCCGCACCGGCGGCGGCAACATCGGCATCCGCAACGGCAACACCTGCCCGCAGGCGGGTGGCGGCAACACCGGTGGCGGCGGTGGCGAGATCTGTTACGAGGCTGACAAAGGGCGGATCTGCTACCGACCGTAAGCAGGCCCTACGGATCACATTGAGCGAAAAAGCAGGCGCGCAGGTGCCTGCCTTTTTCCGGTTTCACCGGCCCCCCCCGCACTGACGATGCGAGGCTGCTCACCGGTATGCTGTACACGATTCGGCGGGAATCTGACCCGCCCTGTCAGGCGCGATACTTGCCCGCTTTAGCGGTGTTCCACGAGAGCCTGAATGAGTGCAGTCCTACGCCACAACGTGACAACCAAGGGGGCGGGCGCACGGCCGATGCTGTTTGCCCATGGGTTTGGCTGTGACCAATCCATGTGGCGCCACGTCGCCCCGCATTTCGAGGACACCCACAAGGTTATCGCCTTTGACCATGTGGGCGCGGGCGGATCGGACGCCAGCACCTATGACCCCGACAAATACGCGACGCTGAACGGGTATGCTGCCGATATCGTGGAGATCGGGGAAGAACTGGGCGTGCGCGACGGCATTCTTGTGGGGCACTCGGTGAGTGCCATGATCGGCGCCCTGGCCCATGTGGCGCGACCCGAGATGTCCACCACCCTTGTGATGGTCGGCCCCTCGCCACGCTATATCGACGACACGGATTACCAGGGGGGCTTCAGCGCCGAGGATATCGAGGATCTTCTGGCCTCGCTGGAGGAGAACCCGCTGGCATGGTCGGCCTCCATGGCGCCGGCGATTGTGGGCAACCCCGACAGGCCGCAGCATGGGCAGGAGCTGGCCGAAAGCATTTGCAGGCTGGACCCGAATATTGCGCAGGGCTTTGCGCGGACAACGTTTATGTCGGATAACCGCGACGATCTGCCGAAGATCACGGCGAAGACGCTGATCCTGCAATGGCGCGATGACATCATCGCCGCAGAGCAAGTAGGAGATTACGTGCACTAGAAGATCGGCAACAGCACCTTGGTGAAGCTGGAGGCGACCGGCCATTGCCCCAACCTGACCGCGCCGGGTGAAGTGATCGTCGCCATCCGGGACTTCATCAAGTGACGACCGCCGATGCGACGGCACAGGCGGCACGCGCCCCCTGTGGTTTGCTGACGGTTGACCACAAGGGCACCATCGTGCCCGTGAACGACAGGTTCGCGCAATGGCTGGGCATCAGCGCGCCAGAGGTGGTGGGAACGCCGCTGGCGCAGCATTTCACCAAGGCCAGCCGGATCGTGTTCGAGACCAGTATCGTGCCGCTTCTGACGCTGAAGGGGCAGGTGGAGGGGGCGAGCCTTGATCTTGTCACGCGCGATGGTGTCAAGGTCCCGGTCTTGCTGAGCGCCGAGAGGGGGGGGCGGAGGCCGCGCAGGTGACGCGGTTCGCGTTCCTTTATGCCGATGCCCGGCGCGCCTTCGAGCGAGAGCTTGCCAAGGCGCGGGCCGAGGCGGAAACGCGGTTGTCGATCTCGGAACGGGAGGGCGTTTTGCGGGAGCAGTTCATTGCCGTCCTGGGCCATGATCTGCGCAATCCGCTGACCTCGATCTCGGTGGCGATGCGGATGTTGTCGAAGGAGCCGCTGAGCGAGAAGGGGCAAGAGGTCCTGACGCTGACGCAGGGCAGCGTGCAGCGTATGTCGCTGCTGATCACGAATGTGCTGGATTTCGCCCGGCATCGGTTGGGCGGCGGGATTGGCCTGAAGATGACGGAAGGGCAGGTGCTGGAGGCCGAGATCCGGCAGGTGGTGGCCGAATTGCACACGGCCCATCCCGAGCGGGAGATCAAGCTGGAGGTGACAGGCGTCGATGCGGTGACATGCGACGTGCCACGGGTGGGGCAGTTGTTGTCCAACCTGCTGGGCAATGCGCTGACCTATGGCGACCCGACGCTGCCCATTGCGGTGGATGTCGGCCTGTCGCAGGTGGGTGTCTTTACGCTGAGCGTTGAAAACCACGGCCCGCCGATCCCGGAGCAGGCGCTGGAGCGGTTGTTCGAGCCGTTTGTCAGAAGCACCGACGACGGCAATCCGATGGGGTTGGGGCTGGGTCTGTATATCGCGGCACAAATCGCCAAGGCCCATGGTGGCACGTTGGACGTGGTGTCTGACGAGGATGGAACGCGGTTCACCTGTCAGATCCCGCAAGAGGCGGGGCAGGCCGCAGGGCCGACCGCTTGATCCGGCCCGCTCACCGCGTGTTGATCGGCGGTGACGCGCCGGGGTTATCGCATAGCGGGGGCTTCCTACCTATATTGAGGGCAAGTCTTTCGAATCGGAGCATTATTTCATGTCGATCACCCGCCGGACCCTGTTGGGCAGCGCCACGGCTGCTGCCTTGACCCCATCCGCGGCCTTCGCCAACGCGATCCCGCTGGGGGATTTGTCGGCCTACCTCAACGCCATGCTAACGGCGGAAAGCCCGTTCACGCAGATCAACTCGGACGGGACGGTGTCCACGGGCACGGTTTACATTCACCGCCCCGGACGGGTGCGGTTCGATTATGACGGCGATGATCTGCTGGTGATGGCGGGGGGCAGCCAGGTGGCGATTTTCGATGGCCGCGCGTCCGGCCCGCCCGAGCAATATCCGCTGGATGAGACGCCCCTGCGCATCATCTTGCAGCGCAACGTGAACCTGGGTCAGTCAGGAATGGTCAGCGAGCATTCATTTGACGGCACCTCCACCCGGGTGGTGGCGCGCGATCCGCAGCGGCCCAACATCGGGTCGATCACGCTGGTCTTCACGCCCAACCCGATCGAGCTGCGCCAGTGGATCATCACCGATGAGGGGGGCGCGCAAACGACCGTCATTCTGGGTGCTTTGGAGCAGGGCGGCCGGATCCCGGCGCGGTATTTCTCCATCCCGCAAGAGATCACCGCCCGCAACGGGAACTGAGCGCGACGTATTCGGTCAGCAGCGTTCCAGTTGCTGGCGATAGCGCTCGGCCCGGGCTTCCACCCGCTGCGCGACCTCGATCAGCCACGGCTTCGCGTTGTAGCTGCCGCGGGCATAGCCCGAGTGGCCTTCGTGATAGGCAAGGTATTGGCGCCGCGCATCGGTAAGGGGGATATTGTTCCGCTCGACCGTCAGGTTCATGTACCAGCCCATGAAATCGGTCGCGTCGCGGATATCGGTGCGGTCGGCGCCCCGGTTGCCGGTGTCTGCAACGTATTCGTCCCATGTGCCGTCCAGCGCCTGCGAATAGCCGATGGCCGAGCTTTGCCGCCCCATGGGGATCACGCCGAGGGCATAGCGGAAGGGCGGGCGGATATCGCCGTCGAAGCGGCTTTCCTGGTGGATCACGGCCATTTGCACATGGACGGGGACGTTCCAGTTCCGCTCGGCCCGGCGCATGGCGCGCAGGTAGTTGGGCCGCTCGCGCCCGAGCGCGCAGGCGTTATCGAGGTTGCGCGGTGATTCGAATTCCCGCGATCCACACGCCGCGAGAGAGGCCACAAGGCCTATCAATAGGGTTCGTCTGTACATTGGCTTGCTCTGCCTCTGGGTTGCGCCTGTTTGCGACGCGTTGGAATGAAGTATAGAGCAAAAGCGGCGTCAGGAAAACGGGTGGTTTGCCTCACCCCGGCAGAAGAAACGAAAGCGTGATCGGAAGGGCAACAATCGCCAGAAGGGTGGAGGTCACGACAAGGCTGGCGCTGGCGTCCGGGTCCGTCTGGTAGCGTTCGGCCATGAGATAGGACGTGACGCCGACGGGCGTAGCCATTTGCAGGATCAGCACCGCGAAAGGCACGCCGGTCAGGCCAGTGGCCAGGCCCACACCGACGCCTGCCGCAAGTCCAATGGTCAGCTTGATCGCCGACAGGCCGAAGGCGGGCAGCACACGGGCGGGCTTCAGGCGGGCAACGGCGGCGCCGAGCGTCAGCAGCATCAGGGGGATGCCCATCTGCCCGATCAGCCCAAGCGAATTCATCACGACGGTCGGCGGATGCCACCCCATGACCAGCGCCGCGACACCACCGAGGGAGGCCCAGAGGATCGGCTCTCGTACCACGCGGGCGGGATTCTGGATGCCTGCGACCATCCAAAGGCCCACCGTGAACATGATGATCGCCATGATGGCGAAGACGACGACGGCCAGGCCCAGGCCATTTTCGCCAAAGGCAAACAGCGCCAGCGGCAGGCCGAGGTTGCCGGTGTTCCCGAACGTCAGCGGCGCCAGGTAGGCGCGGGCGTCCAGGCGAAACAGGCGCACGATGACCCATGCGCCCAAGGTGATCAGCACGTAACACAGGACGGCCGCGAGGCTGAGCGAGGCCAGGGCCTGCGCCTCGATCTGGGTGCCGACCAGCGCGGTGAAGATCAGGCAGGGCACCGCGAGGGTCATGGCAAGGCGGGTCACGAACTGGGTCGGATACTCGTATCCCGCGCGCACCCAGACGAACCCCGCCGCCCCCAAAACGAAGACGGGCGCGGTGATTTCCAACACTATCAGGGCAAGGTTCACAGACTGTTTCCCCATAGAATCGCGCCACGGGATGGACAAACCCCGCAACGGTTCGGTAACAAGCTTTCTTAAGTTCCGGGGGCAAGCCATGCTTGAGACGCAAGCCAAATACAACATCGGTCAGATCGTTAAGCACCGGAAACATCCGTTTCGCGGTGTCGTGTTTGATATCGATGCGAAGTTCTCGAATTCCGAGGCATGGTACGAGGCGATCCCAGAAGAGGCGCGTCCGGTGAAGGACCAGCCGTTCTACCACCTGTTGGCGGAGAACGATCAGACCTACTACGTGGCCTATGTGTCCGAGCAGAACCTTGTGCCCGACGACACCGGAGAGCCCGTCAGCCACCCGGATCTGCCCGACCTGTTCGGGGAATACCGCGATGGGCATTATCCGTTGGAATATCAGCTGAATTGACGCGGCGGGCCTGCGGTGACGCTTGTGCTGGCGGGGAGGCAGTGTGCGCACGCAGCGAAGGGTGGGCTTGAGTCTAGTTTTCCGGATGCTGCGCCCTGCATGAATGTGCGCTAATTGGTTGTCATTGTACCAAGGGCGCGTTCCAACAGATCGCGCAGCACCTGCTCTTCGGACTTCGAAATTGGCGAAAGGATTTCGTTGATCGTTTCCGAGACAACTCGTTGAAGTGCATCGACGACCCGCTCGCCCGCTTGTGTTAAGTAGACGAGTGTTACCCGCGCATCGTCAGGTGATGGTTTGCGACTAACCAAGCCTTTGGTCTCGAGCGACCTTATGGTCCGCGTCATCTGAGACTTGTCGCGTGCCACTTGCTTGGTCAGTTCATGCAAGCTGGGGCAGCCCATATCCGATAGAGTCAAAAGGACTATGCCGCCGCCGGGCCCGACTTTTTCCGTGTCGAATGACGGCCCTTTAGACTGAAGACCAAAGTGAATCCGTCGCATGAAACGATCAATGAGGAGGGCCAGTTCTGCATCTTGCATGGGAACACTTTAGTTGACTTAGTCCACAAAATATCGAAAGTGGGTAGCATCAACCGAATAGCACTCAAACCCATGCAATCAAAGGGGCGTACAGATGACCGCTACAAACAGGCTTCTTCTCAAAATCTCGTCAGTGCTTTGGGTCATCTGGGGCCTGGTGCACATGTTTGCTGGTATGATGACGATCTCGCAAGGCACTGCGGGGGCCGTTGCAGGGATCGCGGACGCGGTAGACCCCTCGTTGCTTGTTGGTGACTACCATGCCGCCGTTGGGGCAGTTTTGAACCAACACGGCTTTAACCTGCTTTGGATCGGAGCGTTCACTGTTGTCGGCGGGGTGATGATTTGGCGGCAGTCGATCATGTTCATTTTCATGACAGCAATCGTTGGATGGGTAACGGATGTTGGCTACTTCATATTCATGGACCTTGGCGGTTTCGTGAATTTCATACCCGGTACCGTGATGACAATAATCTCATCGGCAGCAGTCGTTCTGAGTCTGTGGGCTTATTTTTTGGGAACGCGCCGCAATGATCCCGAGCCGACGATCCGGTAAGCAGACATTGACGTTGGCCGAATGAACGGCCGCTACGTCCCGCAGAGCCGGCCTTCGCGCCCGCGCCTGTGGAATGGGTGATGTCACCCGTTCCACTTGGAAGGGACAGTGGGTTTCACCCACCCTACGCTTATCCCCTCACCCTACGCTTATCCCCCACCCTACGCTTACCCCAACGTGCGCAAATGTTGCGTGAGCGCGTCGATGTTGCCGCCGCGCGCTTCCAGCATGGCGCCGATTTCCGTGCGCTCGGAGATCATCAGGTTCACGCCTTCGATGATCAGGTTGAAGAACAACGGGCGGCCCGAGCCATCAGAGACCAGCCAGCGCAGCTCGAACGGGGCTGCGTTGCGCAGGTTCACCACAGAGATGACCTCGAAGAACGAGCGCACGGGACGGACGCCTTGCACGGTGATCGTGCCGCCGATGAATTCGCGGAAACGGCGACCGTATTTGGCCGCGAAGTAATCCTGAAACGCATCCGTGAAGGCGCGCAACTGGGCGGCGCTGGCCGTGCGGGCCGGAGGCCCAAGGACCGAGCGGGCGATGGTGGGCACGTCGGCATAGGTGCTGAGGATCCGCTCCATCTCGCGCAGGACGGCGGCGTCCGAGCCGCCCGAAGAGATGACGCGGTTCACGTCGGCCACGGCGGCATCGACAAGCGCCTGCGCCTGGCCTGCGGTCATCGCCTGCGCGGGACGCGGCAGAAACGGCAGCGCGGCCGCCGCGACAGCAGTGGACAGGAAGGCGCGGCGGGTAAGCGCGGGGCGGAATGTAAGGAAATTACTGGGCATAGGGGTCAAAGTACGGATCCGAATAAGGGTCATAGTTGGGGTCTGCGGCGACGGCCTCTGCGGCGGCGGCCGGGTCGTCGTTGACGTAGGGGTCTTCATAGGCCGCGTCGGCGCCACCCAGCTCGAACCGGCGCTGTTGCAGGTAAAGCGACCGCATCTGGGCGTAGCTGTCGGCGCTTTCGTAAAGGATCGAGTCGACCGTATCGCCAAACTCGTAGCGGGAATTCAGGCCCGACGCGATGCTGGCCCCTGTCGAGTAATAGCTTTCCGGCGTGTCGACGTAGTGGCGCAGGGGGTTCATGGCAAAGTCGACCACCATGCCCACGGTGTCCCGCGTGGTGGAGGGGCCGAAGACCGGATGGACGACGTAGTCGCCCTCTCCCACGCCATAGATGTGCAGCGTCTCGCCGAAGTCTGTCTCTTCCTCGGGCAGGCCAAGGGCGGAGGCGACATCAAACAGACCGGCGACGCCAAGGGTGGAATTCAGCGCAAACCGCAGCGTGTTCTGCGCGGCATCGCCAAGGCGCAGTTGCAGCAGGTTGTTGACCACATAGCCGGGCTGGTTGAGGTTCGAGGCGAAGTTGGACACGCCCACGCGCAAAGGCTCGGGCACGGCCGTGCCGTAGGCCGTTGCAGCCGGGTCCAGCACGGCGCGATCCAGGGCGATGTTCGTGGCATGGGCGGCGCGGTTGCGCGCTTCGTCGGCGTCCGCGATCTGGTCGCCCGGAGGCAGTGTCGCGGGGCCGCAGGCGGTCAGCAGAATAACCAGCGCTGCTGCGCCCAATCGGCCGGTGTTGTGCAAAGACAAGAAGTGCACGTTGTTCCCCCGTGGATAGGCTTGATGGACGACCCAGCCGCCCTGCACGCTTTATAAAGGGTATAGGGTAACTATGCAGCGCACCACACCCTTGATACATCGATGCGGGCGGTTGGGGTGTCAAGGCACCGACCAACCTTATGATTTCAAAAGAAGGCGACCGGCGTATGCGAACTATCGCAAAGGATGAACTGGCAGAGTTTCGCCGACGCAACGCCTGGATCCTTTGGTCCGTGGCGCTGTTCAGCCTGTTCGTGAATCTGCTGATGCTGACCGGGCCGCTTTACATGTTGCAGGTCTATGAGCGCGTTTTGGGGTCCGGCAGTGAAGAGACGTTGTTGGCCCTGTCGGTGCTGGTGGCGTTCCTGTTCGCGATGATGGGAATTCTGGATTACGCCCGCGCCCGTGTCGCGGCGCGGTTTGGCGCGCGCCTGCAAGAGGCCTTCGATGGCCGCGTTTTCCGTGCCGCGCTGGATCGCGCGCAACGCACCGGGCAGGCGCAGACGGCGCTTGGGGATCTGGCCTCGGTCCAACGGGTGATGTCGTCGCCGGTATTCATGGCGGTGTTCGACCTGCCGTTCACGCCGCTTTTCATCGTCGCGATCTTCTCGTTCCATGGGTGGTTGGGGTGGATGGCGCTGGGGGCGGCGGGGGTGTTGATCCTGGTGACCCTTTTCAACCGCATCACGACCGCCGGGCCCTTGGCGGAGGCGGCCGAGACGAGCCGCGCCGCCGATCGCATGGCCGGAGAGATGCAATCTTCGGCCGAGGTGATCCGGTCGTTGGGGATGCAGGGCACGGCGTTCACCCGGTGGCACAGGCAACGCGCGCGGGCGCTGGATGTCAGCATGCGCGTGGCCGACCGTGCGGGGGGCTATGCGACCCTGTCCAAGACCCTGCGACTGTTCCTGCAATCGGCGATCCTGGGCCTTGCCGCCCTTTTGGTGCTGCGCGGAGAGTTGCGGGCCGGCGCGATGATTGCGGGTTCCATCCTGATGGGGCGCGCCCTGGCGCCTATCGATCTGGCGATCGGCCAATGGCCGATGATCCAGGAGGCCCTGCGCGGCTGGACGCGCCTGCGCGAGTTGCTGTTGTCCGAGGGGCAGGAGCCCGAGCGTCTGGCCCTGCCGCGCCCGAAGGCCGCACTGGAAGTTGCGGGCCTGACCATCGCACCGCCGGGCGAGAAGAAGCCATCGTTGCGCGGGGTTTCGTTCCGGCTGGAACCTGGCGAGGCGCTGGGCATCATCGGCCCCTCTGGGTCCGGCAAATCCACCCTTGCGCGCGCGATCACGGGCGTCTGGCCGATTGCGGGCGGCTCGATCCGGCTGGATCGGGCGACGCTTGATCAATACGACCCCGATGCCCTTGGCAAACTGATCGGCTACCTGCCGCAATCCGTCAGCCTTTTTGACGGCAGCGTGGCGGAAAACATCGCCCGGCTCGATCCCAACCCCTCAGGCGAGGCGGTCACCTCGGCGGCGGTTGCGGCGGCGGCGGACACGATGATCCGCGAGTTGCCCCAGGGATATGACACCCAGGTATCGGGCCTTGGGCCGCGACTGTCGGGGGGGCAGGTGCAGCGCGTCGGGCTGGCCCGCGCGCTTTATGGCGACCCGGTGCTGCTGGTGCTGGATGAGCCGAATTCGGCGCTGGATCACGAAGGCTCCGAGGCGCTGAACCTTGCGGTGCAGCGGATGAAGGCGGCGGGCAACAGCGTGTTGATCATGGCGCACCGGCCCAATGCGATCCAACAATGCGACAAGCTTCTGGTGCTCAAGAACGGGGTGGTGCAGGCGTTCGGCCCGCGCGATGAGGTGCTGGCCAAGGTCTTGCAAAACAGCGCCGATGTGCAGCGCGTCACCAGTGCCAAAGCGGCGGGAGATCTGACATGACCCAAGACACGCGCCCCGCCTGGTCCGTGCGCGGCCCGATGCTGATCGGCCTTGTCGCGCTGGCGGTCCTGGTCCTTGGATTTGGCGGCTGGTCGGTGTCCAGCACCTTGTCGGGGGCCGTTGTGGCCTCGGGCCAGATCGAGGTCGACCGCAACCGTCAGGCGATCCAGCACCCCGAAGGCGGCGTGGTGGCCGAGTTGATGGTCGACGAAGGCGACCGCGTGGACGAGGGGCAGGTGCTGGTGCGGCTGGATGCCTCTGATTCGCTGACGGAACTGGCCGTCGCCCGTGCCCGCCTGGCCGAGACAGCCGCCCGCCGCGCCCGGCTGGAGGCCGAGCGCGATGGCGCCGAGTTGCTCCACTATTCGGAGGCCTTGCTGGCCATTGCGGCCACCGACCCCGAGATCGCAGATGCGCTTTCGGGGCAGGAAAACCTTTTTGCCGCCCGCGCCGATACCCTTGCGCGTGAGGAAGAGCAGCTGCGTGGGCGGATCACCCAGATCGGCACGCAGGTCGACGCCATGCGCGCCCAGGAGGCCGCGCTGGTGGAACAGATCGAGCTTGTCGGAGAAGAACTTGCCCGCCGCGAAGACCTGCTGGAACGGGGCACCGGCACGGTCGAACCCGTGGTGCGTCTGCGGCAGGAGTTGGTGCAGTTGCGCGGCCAGTTGGGGCAGGCCACGGCCGGGCGCGCCGAGGCAGCGGAGCGGATCATCGAGACGGAACTGGCGATCCTGCAACTGACGACGACGCGCCGGGAGCAGGCGATCGGAGAGCTGCGCGAAATTCGTGTCGACGAACAGGAACTGGTGGAGCGGACCGCCAATCTGGAACGCCGCATTTCCCGGCTGGAACTGCGCGCGCCCGTGGCGGGCACGATCCATGGCCTCACGATCTTTGGCGCCCGCTCGGTCCTGCGCCCGGCAGACCCCTTCGCCTATATCGTGCCCGCGGGTCGCCCCCTGGTGATTTCGGCCCGTATCCCCGCGATCGACGTCGATCAGGTGTTCGAAGGACAGACTGTGTCCCTGCGCTTCCCGGCTTTTGACCAAAGCTCCATGCCCGAGGTCATGGGAGAGGTCGCGCAGGTCTCGGCCGATGCGTTCGTGGATGAGGTCAGCGGCGGCAGCTTCTACCGCACGGAAATCACCATGACGGAAGAGCAGGCGCAACTTCTGGGCGAACGGGTCCTGATCCCGGGGATGCCGGTGGATGCCTTCATCCGGACCGAGGACCGCACCCCGCTGGCCTACCTGCTGGAGCCTTTCACGACCTATTTTTCGCGGGCGTTCCGGGAAAGCTAAAGCGGTCTTTCCATGGGCCGCGCCGCGCATTACGGTCGCTTCGAAACATATTCGGGGGAGGCTCTGACATGAGCGGAAATATCGAAGCACGGCTGGCGGAACTGGGCGTCACCCTGGGGGATGCGACCGCGCCTGCGGCCAACTACGTGCCGTCCGTGCAAGTGGGCGACATTCTGTTCGTCTCGGGCCAGATCTCGATTGAAAACGGTGAGATGATCACCGGCAAGATCGGCGCTGACCTAAGCGTGGAACAGGGGGCAGCGGCGGCGAAAGTCTGTGCGATCAACCTTCTGGCGCAGGTGAAAGCGGCGTGCGGTGGCGACCTGGACAAGCTGATCCGGGTCGTGAAGCTGACGGGGTTCGTGAATTCCACGCCAGATTTCGGCGACCAGCCGAAGGTGATCAACGGCTGCTCGGATTTCCTGGTAGAGGCGCTGGGCGACGCGGGCCGTCATTCCCGGTCCGCCGTCAGTGCAGGCGCCTTGCCGTTCAACGTGGCGGTTGAGATCGAAGGCATCTTCCAGATCGCGGAGTGACACCCTTTATGACGCCGCCCCTCCCGCCCGAGTTTCTCGGCAAACCCCTGGCCCATCGGGGCCTTCACGACCGCGCCCGTGGCGTGATCGAAAACAGCGCCGGTGCCGTTCTTGCGGCGGTGGCGCAGGGATATGGTGTTGAGATCGACGTGCAGTTGACCTCGGACGGGGCGGCGATGGTGTTCCACGATGCCCGGCTGGACCGTCTGACAGCGGAAAGCGGGCCGATCCGGGGATGGGCTGCGCGCGATCTGGTGAAACTGACCCTGACAGGATCGTCCGAGACGGTGCCGACCTTGCCGGAAGTGCTGGAGATTGTCGGCGGCAGGGTGCCCCTGCTGATCGAGTTGAAAGACCAATCCGGCGGCACCGGCTCTGCCCCGGATGAGCTGGAGCGCGCCGTCGCTCGCGCCTTGCAAGGCTACGACGGCCCCGTCGCCGTGATGTCGTTCAATCCCCATATGGTCGCCAACATGGCCAAGCGCGCGCCAAGCGTGCCGAGGGGGATCGTGACCGACGGCTTCAACGAGAAGGAATGGCCGGATCTGTCGCCCGACACCCTGCATGCCCTGCGCGAAATCGGTGCGTTCGATGCCATCGGCGCCAGCTTCATCAGCCATGATTGTGAAGATCTTGCCGCGCCGCGCGTGGCGGAGTTGAAGGCCAAGGGGGTTCCGATCCTGTGCTGGACGGTGAAATCCCCCGAGCAGGAGGCGAAAGCGCGCCGGGTGGCGGACAACATCACGTTCGAGGGCTATACGCCCGGCCAATGACGCCTCTGCGCCGGGGTTGCCGATTGACGCAACCGCCGGGGGCCCCATCTATGGGGGAAACCCAAGCGGAGGCGATTGTGGACGGCGAGACACAGATCAGCATCGATGTCCTGACCTCCCTGTCGCAGATCGCGGCAGAGGATTGGGACGCCTGCGCCTGCCCCGAAGACGGCCGCCCCCGTGATCCGTTCACGACGTATCGTTTCCTGGAGGCGCTGGAGCAATCGGGCAGCGTCGGGCGGGGCAGCGGCTGGCAGCCCCGCTATCTGGTGGCACGGATGGACGATCAGGTGATCGCCTGCGCGCCGATGTACGCCAAGGGCCACAGTCAGGGCGAATACATCTTCGACCACAATTGGGCCCACGCTTATGAAAACGCGGGCGGCGACTATTATCCCAAGCTGCAAATCGCGGCCCCCTTTACGCCTGCCACCGGGCGACGGTTCCTGACCCGTCCCGGCCATGATGTCACCGGGATATCCGCGTTGATCCAGGGGGCGGTGCAGATCGCGTCGGAAAACGATCTGTCATCGCTTCATGTCACCTTCTGCACCGAGGATGAGGCGATTGCCGGCGAACGCATCGGGTTGATGCGTCGCTGGTCGCAGCAGTTCCATTGGGTGAACGACGGCTATGCGGATTTCGACGGGTTCGTTGCCACGCTTTCCAGTCGCAAGCGCAAGAACATCCGCAAGGAGCGCGCGCGCGCGCAGGCCTTCGGCGGAGAGATCGTCAGCCTTAGCGGGGCCGACATCAAGGCTGAGCATTGGGATGCCTTCTGGCACTTCTACCAGGACACCGGCGCACGGAAGTGGGGCACGCCCTACCTGACGCGTGCGTTCTTCGATATCGCCCATGACACCATGGCCGATGACATGCTGCTGTGTCTTGCCATTCGCGATGGCAGGCCGGTCGCGGGGGCGCTGAACTTCATCGGGGCGGATGCGCTTTTCGGGCGCTACTGGGGCTGCGTGGAAGACCACCCCTGCCTGCATTTCGAGCTGTGCTATTATCAGGCCATCGACTACGCGATTGCCCATGGCCTGGCCCGCGTGGAGGCGGGCGCGCAAGGCGCCCACAAGCTGGCGCGGGGGTATTTGCCTGTCGCCACGCATTCCCTCCACTGGGTGCGGGACGCGGGCTTTGCCGAGGCCATCGCCCGTTATCTGGAGGCCGAGAAGGCCGCCGTGGATGAAGAAATCGAGGTGCTGACAGGCTATGGCCCGTTCAAGCGCGCGACAGTGGAGGAGCAGGAGTAATGGCGGAAAAACTGGAAGGGGCCGCGCGGGCCGAGGCTTTGACGACGCTGGGCGAAAGCGGCTGGGCCGAGGTCGATGGGCGCGATGCGATCCACAAGACCTTTGTCTTCAAGAACTTCACCCGCGCCTTCGGCTGGATGACGCAAGTGGCGATCGTGGCCGAGAAGATGGACCATCACCCGGAATGGTCGAACGTCTACAAGACGGTCGAGGTCACACTGGCGACCCATGACGTGGACGGGCTGTCCGCGCTGGATGTTACCCTCGCCGCGAAGATGGATCGCCTCGCATCCTAGCAAGGCGATCCATAGGAATTCAGATCACCGCCAACAGCGATTCCCCGGCAGAGACTTCGCAGACGCCAGGGCCTTCCTCAACGTGCAGGTTCTTCACAACGCCATCCTCCACATACATGGCGTAGCGACGGGAACGGTCGAAGAAGCCCACCGCCTCGGCTGTCCAGTTCATGCCGATGGCTTTGGTGAATGCGGCGGAGGCGTCGCCCAACATTGCAATGCCTGCTTCTTTGCCGCCCGTGGCCGCGCCCCATGCATCCATCACGAAGGGGTCGTTGACTGATACGCAGATCACTTCGTCAACGTCCTTGGCCTTGAAGCCCCCCATATTGCGGATGAAGCTCGGCATGTGCGCCGTCGTGCAGGTGCCGGTGTAGGCGCCCGGAAGCCCAAAGATCGCCACGTTGCGCCCTTTGGTCAGCGTGTCCATCTCGACGGATTCGGGGCCTTCGGCGCCGATGCGCAAAAGGGTTGCGTTGGGAAGGGCATCGCCCACGGAAAGTGCCATTGGTGTCGTCTCCTGCGCTTGTGCGTTCATTCCTCCGGCATATAGGGTCTGCCTCGGACAGTGCCAGCAGGGAAGTGCATCATGGAGAAGATAATCGTCATCGGAGCGGGTCAGGCCGGGGCCTCCTGCGTCGCCAAACTGCGTGCTGAAGGGTATGAGGGCGCGATCACCCTGATCGGGGATGAGCCGGTGCCCCCCTACCAGCGCCCGCCCTTGTCCAAGGCCTATTTGCTGGGCGAGATGGCGCTTGACCGCCTCTTTCTGCGGCCCGAGGCATGGTATGCGGAAAACGGGATCGAGCTGCGCCTGGGCGCGCCCGTGGATGCCATTGATGCGGGTGCAAAGACCGTGACGGTGGGCCGCGACGTGCTGCCCTATGATGCTCTGGTGCTGGCGACGGGGTCCACGCCGCGCCGCTTGCCCGCCAAGATCGGCGGTGATCTGGCTGGGGTGCATGTGGTGCGCACGCTGGCCGATGTCGATGCGATGGAACCCGAGGTGACGCAAGGCCGCCGCGCGTTGATCGTGGGGGGCGGCTACATCGGGCTGGAGGCCGCCGCCGTGGCCCGCAAACGCGGCATGGACGTGACCCTGATCGAGGCCGCGCCGCGCATCCTGGGCCGTGTCGCCGCGCCAGAGACGGCGGATTATTTCCGGGCGCTGCACACCGCCCATGGGGTGCGTATTCTGGAAGGCGTCGGGCTGGAATGCCTCAACGGGGCCGATGGCCGCGTCGTCGGCGCAATCCTGCAAAACGGCGAAGAACATCCCTATGACATGGTGATCGCGGGCATCGGTATCGTGGTGAACGATGGCCCGGCGCAGATGGCGGGCGTGACACTGGATAACGGCATCGCGACCGATATCCACGGGCAGACCAGCGACCCGAACATCTGGGCGGCGGGCGATTGCGCCTCGCTGCCGTTCCGGGGCACGCGGATCCGGCTGGAGAGCGTGCAGAACGCGATTGATCAGGCCGAAGCCGTGGCGAAAAACATCCTTGGGGCGGGGCAGGATTACGTGCCCAAGCCCTGGTTCTGGTCCGACCAATACGATGTGAAGTTGCAAATCGCCGGGCTCAACACGGGCTATGACCGGGTCGCTGTCCGCGATGGCGGCGCGGCGCGGTCCCATTGGTACTATGCGGACGACATCTTGCTGGCCGTGGATGCGATGAACGACCCGCGCGGCTACATGATCGGCAAGCGGCTGATCGAGGCTGGCAAGTCCCCGGCACCCGACGTCGTCGCAAACCTGGAGGCAGATCTGAAGGCGCTGCTGAAGGCATGAGGCTCATGCCATGAGAATCGTTGGCGGGCGTCTGCGCGGCAAGAAACTGGCGGATGTCGGCACGGGGGATGCGGCGGCGCATCTGCGCCCGACCACGGACCGCGTGCGTGAAAGCCTGTTCAACCTGCTCACCAATGGTCGCAACGGCGACCTGGTGCGCGGCGCCCGTGTGCTTGATCTTTTTGCGGGCACCGGCGCGTTGGGGCTTGAGGCGCTGTCGCGGGGTGCCATCCACGCCACCTTCGTCGATAGCGGCACCGCCGCCCGCGCGCTTTTGCGCGAGAATATCGCGCTCTGCTCTGCCCAAGGCATCACCAAGGTCTTTCGCACCGACGTGGCGGACCTTGGCCCGCCGAAAGAGTCCGTTGATCTGGTGTTCCTCGATCCGCCCTATGGCCAACGCCTTGGCGAGGCCGCGTTGGAGACCCTACAGCGCACCGGCTGGCTTGCGCCCGGTGCCACCATCGTGTGGGAAGAAAACGCCCCGCCGCTGGTCCCTGCGCCTTTCACGCTGCTCGATCAGCGGCAATACGGTGGCACTACAATTTCACTTCTGAAAAACGACGGATAAATGCATGCCTCCTGAGCTGGTTATTTTCGATTGCGACGGGGTGCTGGTGGACAGTGAACCGGTGTCCAATCAGGTCACCGTGGATGCGCTGGCGGGCATGGGTATTCACATGTCGCTGGACGAGATCATGGGGATGTTCGTGGGCAAAAGCATGGCGCAGGTCGCCGCCGGGGTCCGCGCCATGGGGGCGCCGCTGCCGGGCACCGATGCCCAGTGGATCACAGAGCTTTATGCAGAAACCTACGCCCGCCTTCGCAAGGGCGTCGACCCGATCCCCGGCGTGGTTGGCGTGCTGGACGCGCTGGACGCGGCGGGCGTGCCCTATTGCGTCGCCTCCAACGGCTCGGACCAAAAAATGGACATCACGCTGGGGGCCACGGGCATGGCGCACCGCTTTGAACGCAAACGGTTTTCTGCCCATACCCTTGGGGTCTCCAAGCCGGATCCAGAGCTGTTCTTCATCGCCGCCAAATACATGAGCGTCGTGCCCGCCCGCGCCGTGGTGATCGAGGACAGCGCCTCGGGCGCATTGGGCGCGCAACGGGCCGGAATGCGGTGTTTCGGCTATGCGCCAATGGGCGGCGCGGATCTGGAAGAGGTCGGCGCGCAGGTGTTCCGAACCATGGATGACCTACCAGCCCTGCTTGGGATTGCGGACTAATCCACAACATCTTGGCCCTGTTTGGGCGCGCAGGCCTTGTTTACCGATTCTCAATATGGGACGTTCACCCTCAACACGAGCATTTGCATAAAAAAATCGACAGGCTGCCCGACGATGTTGGTCGAACACCCCGACACATCCGCGATTCTGAAGTCCACCTTCGGGTTTGACGCGTTTCGGCCCGGTCAGGCAGAGATCGTGGAGGCCGTGGCCTCGGGCAAGGACGTCTTGGCGATCATGCCCACGGGGGGCGGAAAATCCCTGTGTTTTCAACTGCCCGCCTTGATGCGCGAGGGGGTCACTGTGGTGATCTCTCCGTTGATCGCGTTGATGCGCGACCAGGTGCGCGGATTGCGCGAAGCGGGGGTTGAGGCGGGCGCGCTGACCTCGGGCAATACGCCCGAGGAAACCGACGCGGTGTGGGAGGGGCTGGAAGCGGGCACGCTGAAGCTTTTGTACCTTGCGCCCGAACGCCTTGCGTCATCGGGGACCGAACGGATGCTGTCGCGCGCGGGCGTATCGATGATCGCCGTGGATGAGGCCCATTGCGTCAGCCAATGGGGCCACGATTTCCGCCCCGATTACCTGCGGCTTGGCGCGCTCCGCCGCGCGCTCAATGTGCCGCTTGCGGCCTTCACGGCGACGGCGGATGCCGAGACCCGCGCCGAGATCTGCGAACGTCTGTTTGAGGGCCCGCCCGAGGTCTTTCTGCACGGCTTCGACCGGCCCAACCTGACCCTCGCGTTCGAGGTCAAGAACCAACCCCGCCAGCAAATCCTGTCGTTTGCCGCCGCCCGTAAGGGGCAATCCGGCATCGTTTACTGCGGCACCCGCGCGAAGACGGAAACGCTGGCTAAGGCCCTGCGCGACGAAGGGCACAACGCCTGCGCCTATCACGGTGGGATGGAGGCCGAGGACCGCCGGATCGTCGAGCATCGATTCAACACCGAAGATGGTCTGATCGTCTGCGCCACGGTGGCTTTCGGCATGGGGGTCGACAAGCCCGATATCCGCTGGGTCGCCCACGCCGATCTGCCCAAGTCGATCGAGGGGTATTATCAGGAAATCGGCCGCGCCGGTCGCGATGGTGCGCCCGCCGATACGCTGACGCTTTATGGCCCCGACGATATCCGTTTCCGCCGCCAGCAGGTGGACGAGGGCCTTGCGCCGCCCGAACGCAAAGCAGCCGACCATGCTCGGCTCAACGCGCTGATCGGCCTGGCCGAGGCCCATGGCTGTCGCCGCAAACTGTTGCTCGCCTACTTCGGGGATACGTCGGAGGATTGCGGCAACTGCGATCTCTGCGCCAAGCCGCCGGAGCTGTTTGATGCCTCCGTCGCCGTCCAAAAGGCGCTGTCCGCGATGCGACGCACCGGCGAAAGTTTCGGCGCGGGCCATTTGATCGATGTGCTGTTGGGCGTGCAAAACGAGAAGATCAAACAGCGCGGTCACGATCGCCTGCCCACCTATGGCGTCGGCACGGAGTTCGACAAACGCGGCTGGCAGGCGGTGTTTCGGCAGATGATGGGGCTGGACCTGGTGCGCCCGGATCCCGAGCGCTACGGCGCGTTGCGGATGACGGAAGCCGCCCACGCGATCTTCCGGGGCAAGGAGACCATTACCCTGCGCCGCGACACGATGACCAAGGCGCCGCGCCGCCCCGCCGTGAAGATGCTGGTTTCCGAGGATGACGCGCCGCTGATGTCTGCCCTGAAAGCCAAGCGCCGGGCGCTGGCCGAGGATGCGCGTGTACCGGCTTACGTCATTTTCACCGACAAGACCTTGATCGAAATGGCCGAGAAGCGGCCCAGAACCCTTGATGATATGGCGCGGATATCCGGCGTCGGTGCCACCAAGCTGGAGCGTTACGGCACCGCTTTCCTGCAAGTCATCACCGGTGAGACGGCAGAGCCTGTCCACCCCGTCCGCCGCGCGTTGGCGGGACGCGACGCGGGCGATGTCTTCGACCGCTTGATGGAGGTCCAGCAGGACCTTATGCGCGGGGATGACGGCACGGGCAAATACCTTTCCGTCACCCATTCCACACTGCGCAAGATCGCGGAACGCAGGCCTGCGTCCGTCCATGATCTGTCCCGGATCGCGGGCATGGGGGAAAAGCAGATCGACCGCTTTGGCGATGCGTTCCTCGATGTCCTGCGCGACACGGGTTGACGCACCTTCGGCGCGAGGCTGGATAATTCGCGCGCGTCGCTTACATTTTGTCCGAACCGCTAGGAGGCCCCGTTCATGCTTACCGTGATTTCCCCCGCAAAACGGCTCGATTGGTCCGAACGCGAGGTTGCGACGACCAAGCCGGATTTCATGGACGATGCCGTTGTGCTGGCCCGCGCCGCAAAGCGCCTGAGCCAGGCGGACCTGCGCAAGCTGATGGATATCAGTGCTGATCTGGCGAAGCTGAACGCGGACCGTTTCAAGGCCTTTGAGGACGCGCCAGAAGGCGAGCGGCCCGCCGCCCTGGCCTTCGCGGGCGACACCTATGCCGGGCTTGAGGCGGCAAGTCTTGAGGCCGACACGCTTGCATATGCTCAGGATCACCTGCGGATCCTCTCGGGTCTTTACGGCCTCTTGCGTCCCCTCGATGCGATCCGGCCCTACCGGTTGGAGATGGGCAGCCGCCTGAAGACCCGCAAAGGCCCCTCGCTTTATGCCTATTGGGGCCCGCGCCTGTCAGAGGCTTTGAATGCGCAGGCCGAGGCGATCAAGACCGATACGCTGATCAACTGCGCCTCGGTCGAATATTTCTCGGCCGTGGACGAGAAGGCGTTGGATCTGCAAATCGTCACGCCCCAGTTCTTCGAGGAAAAACCCGGCGGCCCCAAGATCGTCAGCTTCTTCGCCAAGAAAGCGCGCGGGGCGATGGCGCGGTTCATCCAGGAACGCCGCCTGACGCGGGCCGAGCAGATTCTGGATTTCGACATCGGCGGCTATGCCCATGTGCCGGATCTCAGCCAGCCTGGCAAACCCGCTTTCCTTCGCTCGGAAGCAGCCCAGAAGGCTGCCTGACGCGCCCCCTGTTCATCTTGCCCGTACACCTTTGGCGGGTCCCAAGCTACGCGGCAAAGCCGCTGAACGGAGGGCAAGGCCCCCGGCGCGGGCGATCGCGAAGCGAGCGCATTCCCTTCGTCAAGGATCAGTGGTCCGGCTTGTTGACCTCGAACGCGGCTTTCTGTTCGGCGGTCGCTTCGGTCTGATACTTCTCCCGCCATTCCGCGTAGGGCATCCCGTAGATGATTTCGCGGGCCGCGTCCTTGCCAAGTTCCAGCCCCCGCTCGGCGGCTTCTTCCTGGTACCAGCGGCTCAGGCAGTTCCGGCAAAACCCGGTCAGGTTCATCATGTCGATATTCTGCACGTCCGTGCGGGCGTCCAGATGCGCCAGAAGGCGGCGAAAAGCGGCGGCTTCAAGTTCAGTAGTGGTAGGGTCGCTCATGTCAAAACTCCTTTGGGTCGTCTCACAATTCGGCGCTTTGGGCGGCGGCTTCAAGCAAGCCTGCCAGCCGAGCGCCCCAGTCTTCTTGCGCGGCGGGCGTTTCGATCAGATCGTTGCGCACTTCGATCAGCACGTGGAGCCTGCCGGGCACGGTCCCGTGTTGGTCCAGGGCGTCCCCGGGCAGATGGCCGGAATAGGGCTCATTATCGCCAACGCAAAGGTCCTTCTCGTCCTGAAGGCGCGCCAGCAGCGGATAGGCCAGCCGCGTGTCGCCCGCATATAGAACCGAGACATGCCAGGGCCGAGGGTCCCGCCCGCGCAGCTGCGGGGTGAAGCTGTGGACGGCCACAAGGATCGGGTCGTTGCGGCGCGCGATCACCTGGGCCAGGGCGCGGTGATACGGGCGGTGAAAGCGATCAAGTCGCCGCTCCAGCTCTGCGCCGGACACGCCGCGATTGGCGGGAATGATCGAGCCGTCGTAGATCTGCATCAGTAGCGTCGGATCGTCTTCGCCCCGGTTTGGATCGATCACCAGCCGCGAAAATTTCGAGGCCACGACAGGCGCATCCAGCGCTGTTCCCATCGCCTGTGCCACCCCCAGAGCGCCCACATCATATGCGATGTGGCGGTGCATGTCCTCGGGCGGCACGCCCAGATCTCCACCGGCCACGTCGTCAGGAACGCGGTTGCTGGCGTGGTCGCAGGTGACGACCCAACGCCCGCCTCGCTCCGCGCCAAACACCTCAACTGCATCCGTCATTGATTGTTCATCCATACCTGCTTGAAAGCAGGGGTAATTCGGACTGCGGCCAAACGCCAGCACTCTGCCCTGTTGTTCGGGCGCGCGTTTTGCGTCAATACGGATTTAACGGCGCCACTGATAGCGCAAACATCGCAGCAAAAGCGGTGTTCCAAGCACAAAATAGGACGAGAGAGTCATGAAACGCGACCGTAACGTAAAGATCGTTGCCACCCTGGGCCCGGCCTCTGATGATTATGAGATGATCCGTGCGCTCCACGAAGCGGGCGCGGACGTCTTTCGTTTAAACATGTCCCACGGGGATCACGCCGAGATTGCGGTGCGCCACGGGATCATTCGACAGATCGAGGCCGATCTGGGGCAGCCCATCGCGATTCTGGCGGACCTTCAGGGCCCCAAGCTGCGGGTCGGCGTATTCGACAATGATGACGGCTATGACCTGGAGGTCGGCGGCTCCTTCCGCATGGACCTGGACGATACCCCCGGTGACGCGACGCGCGTGCAACTGCCCCACACCGAGATTTTCGCGGCGCTGGAACCCGGCGCGCATCTGTTGATCAACGATGGCAAGATCCGCGTGAAGGTGTTGGAATGCGGCGCTGATTTTGCCAATTGTGAGGTGTTGGCGGGGGGCCGGATTTCCAACCGCAAGGGCGTGAACGTGCCCGATGTGGTGCTGCCGCTTGCCGCCCTGTCCGAGAAGGACCGCAAGGACCTGGAGTTCGTCTGCGAGTTGGGCGTCGACTGGCTGGCGCTGTCGTTCGTTCAGCGCAAAGAGGATGTGGAAGAGGCGCGCGCGCTGGCCAAAGGCCGCGCGGCGGTCCTGTCAAAGATCGAGAAGCCTTCTGCCGTGACGAATTTCGACGAAATTCTAGAGGCCTCCGACGGGATCATGGTCGCCCGAGGCGATCTTGGGGTGGAACTGCCGGTTCAGAATGTGCCGCCGATCCAGAAGCGCCTTGTGCGCAAGTGCCGCAATGCCGCCAAGCCGGTTATCGTGGCCACGCAGATGCTGGAGTCGATGATCGAAAGCCCGATGCCCACACGTGCCGAGGTCTCGGACGTGGCGGCGGCGATCTACGAGGGTGCCGATGCCGTCATGCTTAGCGCTGAGTCCGCTGCCGGTGATTTTCCGATCGAGGCCGTGACCACGATGAACAACGTCGCCATCGAGGTCGAGAGCGACCCCACCTACCGCGAGGTGATCGAGGCCAGCCGGGGCGGCAAGAAAGAGACGGTCGCCGATGCCATCGTCTCGGCCGCGCGCGAGATTGCCGAGACGACGAATATCCGTGTGATCTGCTGCTTCTCGGAATCGGGCTCGACCGCGGCCCTTACCGCCCGAGAACGTCCCAGCGTGCCAATCCTCGCCCTGACGTCGCGCCAGGCCATCGCCCGGCGCATGTGTCTGACCTGGGGTTGCCATTGCGTGAAGGTCGGGGCGGTGGGGCGCTTCAAGGAAGCGGTCATCAACGCCGTAAAGGCCGCGACGTCGGAAGGCTTGGCCGAGAAGACGGATCTGATCGTCGTGACTGCGGGCGTGCCTTTCGGACAAACGGGGTCCACCAACATCCTGCGAATCGCCCCCTGTGACGAACGCCTGATCTACGCGTCCGAACTGGAATGACGCTTCCGGTCAGCGCAGATATCCTTCTGGTGATCGCCACCCTGGTCGGGATCATGTCGTTCTCGTCCATCGTGGCAGCCTGGACGATGAAGCGCTGGCCGTTCGTCGCCCTCATCTCCTTCGCGATTGCCATCGGGCTTGGCACCTATGTTCACCTGAACGAGCCCGATGGGCTGGAGCCCTTGGACATTCCCAACGCCTTTATTGCGGTTGCCGCGCGGGTGCTGAACTAGGCCAAGGTCCCGAACCGAAACCTTAATGTCGCAATGCGTCGATAAGAGGGAGGAGCGAATTGCCTTGGGAACCGCCCCAAATATTGTGTTCTTGTGGGTGGCGACCACAGTAGGCGTGCGCGTCGACCCCATACCGCAGGAATAGGTTGCATGATTTTGACCCGTCTCGATTATTACTCGTAGCGCAACCCGTCCGAGCGGATGGATGTTGATGATCTCATCGAAAAGTGTCGGCGCAACAACCAACGCGCCTTCATTACCGGAATGCTGCACTACAACGGCGATCACTTCCTACAGGGTCTGGAAGGTGGGCGCGCCGAAGTCAGTGCGATCTACCACCGGATCGCCCGTGATCCGCGGCACTCCAGTATCATCCTGATTTCCAGCCAAGATGTCCGCGAACGGATGTTCCCGACCTGGTCGATGGGCATGCATGAAGGCATGGACGATCAGGCGCGCAACATCTTCCTACGCTATTTCTCGACGGACGACGTTAATCCGGCAACGGTCAACGTCGATAGTCTTCTTGACGTCCTGCAAGACCTCGCCATCAAGATGCCCTGAGGGTTCTTCCGCCCGCAGGTCAGGCATGTCATAGCGCCCGGTTCGGTCCGGCAACGGCGTTTGCCTGGGCGCTTCGGGCTGCGCAAGAAGGGCCGCCTCGTACCGTCTGATCTGCCGTTTCGCCCGGTCCAGATCGCCCGACATCCGCTTTGTGTCATCCTCTGTCGCCGTCGCCGCCCTGCAATGTCGCGTGATCTGCCCTTGGTCGGCAGCCGTGCGCCGTTCCAGGAACGCTGTGAATTTGGCTTTGGCAAGGATGTATCCGCCAAGGCCCGCCGTGAGGATCAGCGCCGTCAAAAGGATAAGGTTCAAAGCAACATACATGGCGTAATCCTACGGAAGTTCGGCACGGACGATGAAATCGACGCGTCGGTTAAGGGTGTCGTCGGCGCCAGCGGCACCTTCGGAAATCGGGCGCCGGGATTCAAAGCCGATCGCCTCAAGGCGGATCCGGTCAAAGCCGGTGTCGGTCAGGTGGGTGACAACGAATTCAGCGCGTTGCCAGGACAGGACAAGGTTCAACGTCTCATCCCCGGATGGGTCTGCGGGGCCAGCCACGACGATATAGGCGGTGTCGCATTCGGCCACCCGCTGCGCGAGGTCGACCACGGGGGCCATCGCGCCGCTGGTTGTCTCGACGGCATAAGGATCGAAAGGGACGGTGATCGACGCGGCCAAGGCGTCGAGCGTTGCGACGCAATCGGCCTCGGCCCCCAGGGCCGGTGCAGCGGGCTCGGGCACGGCGTCCGGGGTTGCGACGGTCAGCGGGGCAGTCGCTTCGGGCGCTATGCGGATCTCCATGGGTATGTTTGCAACGGCAGGAACGGGCTGCACCTGCGCAGGCGCGACGGGATCCGGGCGATCACTGCTGCGACGTCCGCCGGTGTTACGGAGGGTGACGGATCCTGCGCGACGACGGGGTCCAAGGCCGCGATGGGGCGCGGCGCGGTGCTGGTTGGCCCAAGGGCGACATAGGATGCAGCGGCGGCAGCCAGACCGAACAGAGCCAACGAGACAGAAACCAACGCGGTTCGGGATTTGGGGTGTTGCCCCGTGGTGCGGCTGATCTGGGCCAGCGTCATGCCCGCTGCCCTTAATTCAACCGATTGTGCGTCGCGTCGTTTGCGGCTGCTCATCATATCACTCAATCACTATGAAACACGGCCATCATGCCCTGCTCCGTCTCGTGGAACTGGACATGGACCCGCAGTCTGGCTGCGGTTTCCTCGATCATCTTGCGGTTTTCGGCGATAGAGACCCGGGCACCCTGATCGTCCAAAGGGAACGTCAGGCCCAAGTCACAGACCATATGTTGAATGACTGACTTCAATCGGTGAGAGTAGAATACGGCCACAGTGCTATCCCCAGTCGTACGGGCGACGTTGCGCCCCTACAGGTCAAACTCACACTGTCTGTAGCGTTGACCAAAGCGGAAGCCGCAATATTTGGGGGTTTGTCGCATATTTCATGCGCTTTGGCGGATTACCCACAATTCAAGCGCCCGGTCCCGCACCCCTGTGGTTCGCAACACAATGGCACTCAAATGGCACGAAAAAGCAGGGCTTTTGTCTTGCAAGCCGTCTGTGTTGACCGTAATGGGTGCTTTCCTACGGTGCCTCCGGCCGAAATACGGCATGCCGCGACGCACCTGAACCACTCGAGACGATAGGAGTTGGAAATGCCGAAGATGAAGACGAAGTCGAGCGCGAAGAAGCGCTTCAAGGTGACAGGCACTGGTAAGGTGCTGGCAGGTCAGGCCGGTAAACGGCACGGGATGATCAAGCGGAGCAACAAGTTCCTCCGCAATGCGCGCGGAACGGCCGAGCTTTCGGCCCCCGACGCCAAGATCGTCAAATCCTACATGCCCTACGACCGTTAAGGAGCCGCTGATATGTCCCGTACCAAAGGTGGAACCGTCACTCACCGTCGCCACAAGAAAGTCATCGATGCCGCCAAGGGTTACTATGGCGCGCGGTCGACCAACTTCCGCACCGCGACCCAGGCCGTCGACAAGGCCAACCAATACGCCACCCGCGACCGCAAGAACCGCAAGCGCCAGTTCCGCGCCCTGTGGATCCAGCGCATCAACGCGGCTGTGCGTCAGCATGATGAGGCGCTGACATATTCGCGCTTCATCAACGGTCTGGCGAAAGCCGGGATCGAGGTGGACCGCAAGGTCCTTGCTGATCTGGCCGTGCACGAGCCCGACGCCTTCGGCGCGATCGTGGATCAGGCGAAGGCCGCGCTTTAAGCGTCTTTCCTGTCGGAAACAAAAGAAACCCCGCGGCACCGATCTGGCGCCGCGGGGTTTTTTGTTGCCTCGGATCGTGAGGGGCCGTCAGGCGATGGCGCGGCTCATCTGCTCCAAACCACGGCGTTGTGCGACGGGGGCTACGTCCTGATCGCCTGCGCGGTCAAAGTCATCAACGCCATGGACGCGCTGCACGTAGGCGGCTGCCTGCTGTTGCAGCGACTGCTCGTTGACGGCTGCGGCTGCGGCTTCCAGATCCACTTCGCTGGCCGGATAGCCCTCGAACAAGGCCACTTCATAGCGGCTGACCCGTCCACGGGCGCGGGTAAGGTCTTCGGACAGGATGGCTACTTCTGCTTCGAGGCGTGCGACGTCTTTGTGCGCTTGCTTGCCGTCCCGCTGGGACCGGGCAAGGCGGGCTTGGTAGGCCATGACGCGATTGGCGATCGTGGCGGCGAAGTGGGCGCGGGCAAGCAGGTAGCCCCCGGCGCCAGCGGTGCTGATCAGCAAAAGGACAAGCATGAGATTAACGAATACGGGCATGGTTCTTGACCTTTTCAGTTACTGGCGCAACGGCACGACGGCGAATTCGACGCGACGGCTGAGGGCTTGGGCTTGTTCGGCCGGGGTGTCTGCCAGAAGCTGGCGGGACCCGAAGCCGATGGGCTCGTAGAAAGACGTGTCGTGACCGGCGGCTTCAATCGCCTCGATCACGGATTCGGCGCGCTCCCACGACAGCAGAAGGTTTTGCGTTTCGTCACCGGTGGCGTCGGAATGGCCGCGCACCATCACGCGGATACCGCTGCACGACGCGACGCCTTCGGCGAAGGAGAAGGCGGCGTTCATGTCTTCCGACTCTGCGTCGGTGGACCCTGCCGAGAAGCGGACCGACAAACGATCAGCAGCCCCTTGCAGGTTCTGGCGGCAGATCTCTGCCTGGGCTTCCGTCAGGACGGGGCGGTTCGCGGCGCGCCGCTCTTCCCGGCCGGTTGCGGCATCGACCGAGAGGGACGTGAAGACCAGTTCTTCCTCCTCCGGGGCGACTTCGGTGACCTCCAGGGCGGCTTCCAACACCGGTGGAAGGTCTTCGGTTTCGACCTCGGCCACCTGTTCCGGGGCCGTGGGGGCTTGCGGTGCCAGCACGGGTTGCACGGCGGCAACCGGGGCTGCGGGCAACGTCATGGCCATCTGGCGCGGCGTTTGCGCCGTGTTCTGCCCCGTGGCAAGGAACCCACCGGCCACGCCGGACACGGTAAACAGGCCTGCTGCCAGCAAGACCGACGGCGTTGCCACCAGCTTGCGGTAATGATCTGCCCGCCGGGATGCATGGGCCAGCCGCTGGCTTGCATCCTCATGATCCATGTCTTGTTGCATGCGTTTTCTAAAGATCGCCATCAAACAAACTCCGTCTGTGTAGACGACGCACCCAAGGGTATGGCGCCGCCTTGATACTCTACGGATACACGGGGGGAGAGTGTTGATGTGGCGACCCAGCCGCCCGCACATGCGCATGGCCGATGCTGTTCCGCATCGACCAGACCCGTGGCGGGAGCCAAGTTTCGGGGGGCAAACCCCGAGTTTTGTGTGACCAACATGCTCACGTGTACCTGCCCAATAGATGCCGGTGCTTACTCGCCCGACTTGGCGGCGAAACTGAGGGCAAGCCCGGTTTCAGTCAATGATTTGACACACTTGTGCCGAATCACCTGACTTAGCTGTTGCGGGAATGCCGCCCTGTGTCTGAAAGGACACTTACCGCAAGGGCCGATATTCATCATTTTTATCAATATATTAGAGTCCTTACGCGCACGTCATTCCGGCCCTTGAAAAGGGGCGCTTCAAATGTGGCAGGAATGGGGCAGGCACGGCTTCGGCCAAAGCGCTCAGCTTGCATTCCCCCCCTCTCCCGCATAGGGATTTGCCGGAATTACGAGGCGGGAGCGCGCGAATATGGACGGCTTGGACGACTTGCGAAGCAGCTGGATTGACCGCATCGGCGGCGCCACGGATGAGGCGACGCTAGAGGAATTTCGCGTGGCCGCCCTTGGCAAGAAGGGTGAGATCTCGCTGAAGATGCGAGAGCTTGGGAAGATGACGCCCGAGGAACGGCAGGTTGCCGGTCCCGCGCTCAATGCCCTGAAGGATGAGGTCAACGCCGCAATTGTGGCGAAGAAGGCCGGTCTGGCCGACGCCGCGTTGGATGAGCGGCTGAAGGCGGAGTGGTTGGACGTGACGCTGCCCGCGCGGCACCGTCGTGTGGGGTCCATTCACCCTGTCAGCCAGGTCATGGAGGAGGTCACGGCGATCTTCGCCGACATGGGCTTTTCCGTCGCGGAAGGCCCGCAGATCGAGACGGACTTCTACAATTTCGACGCGCTCAACATCCCCGGCCACCACCCCGCGCGGGCCGAGATGGACACGTTCTATACGCATAGGGCCGAGGGCGATAACCGCCCGCCCCACGTGCTGCGCACTCACACGTCCCCCGTGCAGATCCGCCATATGGAAAAGTACGGCGCGCCGTGTCGCATCATCGCGCCGGGTCGCGTTTATCGCGCGGACTACGACCAGACCCACACGCCGATGTTCCATCAGGTGGAGGGGCTTGTGTTGGGCAAAGACGTTTCGATGGCCAACCTGAAATGGGTGCTGGAGGAGTTCTATTCGGCGTTCTTCGGGGTGGCGGTCAAAACCCGCTTCCGCGCGTCCCACTTCCCCTTCGTGGAACCGGGCGCCGAGGTCGACATTCAGTGCAGCTTCGAGGGCGGCACGGTGAAGGTCGGTGAGGGCGACGATTGGCTGGAGATCTTGGGCTCTGGCATGGTGCATCCGAAAGTGCTTGAGGCTGGAGGGATCGACCCGTCCGAGTTCCAGGGCTTCGCGTTCGGCATGGGCATCGACCGGATTGCCATGCTGAAATACGGCATCCCGGATTTGCGCGACTTCTTCAACAGCGACCTGCGGTGGCTGCGGCACTACGGGTTTGGGGCGCTGGAGATGCCAAGCGTGCATGCGGGGGTTTGAGAAGGCTTGCCACTTAAATTCCACCCACGCGCAGGCGCGCTTCTAGTTGCAGATTTTCGAGGTTTTGAACCGCCAGAGATCTGCAAGCGGCGCCCTGTCGTAGTCGTTTCGCCCCGCCTTCCCAATCGAGGCGATCTAGTTGCAGTTGTTCCGACCAGTACAACGGCTCCGATCAAGCAACTTCCATATCATGTGAAGCTTAGCCAGAATTATGCACCTTGGGATGCTCCCGATGATGGAGTTTGGGCTAAGTGCGATTTGCTGATGAACATTAGCCTGAAGCGAATGGATGGCTTCAAGGTTGGTAAGCGGAAATGGATCACGCCTGCGATCTCTGCTGCTGATCTTGAAAATGTGCGCGCGGGCGTGTTGGCAGCTCTAGGATTCGGCAGTCATTGAATCTTCATTGATGAAGCGGTATATGTACAGGGTATCCCGGTTTTCGGGCTTTAAGACCTGGTTTTCTAGGCAGACCGCCCGCTAAGCGATATCAAGCTTTGGGCGGTCTTCGTTTTTTGCGTCCATACTTTCCAGATGCCCTCCATGGACTTCGTAGCGTGAACGGGTAGAACACCCGTGAATAAACGCGCGGAGCCCCGAAAATGAAATTCACCCTCTCCTGGCTGAAAGATCACCTCGACACGGACGCCTCTGTCCAAGCCATCACCGATGCCCTCACGGACCTCGGGCTGGAAGTGGAAGGCGTGGAGGACCGCGCGGCGGCGTTGGCCAATTTCACCATTGCCCACGTCCAATCCGCCGAGAAGCATCCGGAGGCAGACCGTCTGCGCGTGTGTCAGGTGGAAACCAACGACGGCGTGCAACAGATCATCTGCGGTGCGCCCAATGCGCGGGCGGGCATCCACGTGGTGCTGGCGAAACCCGGCGATTATATCCCCGGCCTCGACATCACCATCGGCGTCGGCAAGATCCGCGGGATCGAGAGTTTCGGGATGATGGCCTCCGAGCGGGAATTGGAACTGTCCGAGGAACACGACGGCATCATCGAGCTGGACAATGCCGAGGTCGGGCAGACCTTCGTCGATTGGCTGGCCAAGAACGACCCCGCCAAGGTGGACCCGGTGATCGAGATTGCGATCACGCCGAACCGGCAGGACGCGCTTGGCATTCACGGGATTGCGCGTGACTTGGCGGCGAAGGGGCTGGGGACGTTGAAGGCCCATGAGCCCGCCGAGATCAAAGGCACGTTCAAAAGCCCGATCAACGTCACCATCGACGCCGATACGCTGGACACCGCCCCGCATTTCACCGGGCGGCTTATTCGCGGTGTCAAGAACGGCCCCTCTCCGCAGTGGTTGCAGGACCGCCTGCGCGCCATTGGGCTGCGGCCGATTTCTGCGCTTGTCGATATCACCAACTACTTCACCTACGACCAGAACCGTCCCCTGCACGTGTTCGACGCGGACAAGGTGGCGGGTAATCTGCGGGTGCATAAAGCGGCGGGCGGTGAGACGCTGACCGCGCTGGATGACAAGGAATACACCCTGCCTGCCGGTCACATGGTGATCAGCGACGACAATGGCCCAGAGAGCATTGCGGGGATCATGGGCGGGCTGGACACCGGCTGCACCGAGGAGACGGTGAACGTCTTCCTCGAGTCCGCCTGGTGGGACACCATCGCGATTGCCTATGCGGGCCGTGCGCTGAAAATCAACTCGGACGCGCGCTATCGGTTCGAGCGGGGCGTGGACCCGGAGTATACGCTGCCCGGCCTGCACGCGGCGACGCAGATGGTGCTGGATTTGTGCGGTGGAGAGGCGTCTGAGGTTGTGGAAGCGGGCAAGCCGCTGGACACCGCACGCAGCTACACGATGCGGCCAGACCGGGTGAACTCCTTGGTCGGAATGAACGTGTCCCGCGAAGAGCAGGCGCGCATCCTGACGGCTTTGGGGTTCAGCGCCACCGGCACCGATACGCTGGAGGTTTGGGTGCCAAGCTGGCGTCGCGATATCCAGGGGGAGGCCGATCTTGTAGAAGAAGTCGCTCGCGTCACGTCCCTGTCCCAGTTGGAGCCGCAGCCCTTGCCGCGCGAACCCGGCGTTCCCGCGCCCGTGCTGACGCCGATGCAGCTGCGCGAACGCAGTGCCCGGCGCACAATTGCGGCGCTGGGGTACAATGAATGCGTGACCTATAGCTTCATCGACAAGGCCAGTGCAGAGCTGTTCGGCGGCGGCACCGATGACGTGATGCTGGAAAACCCGATCAGCTCCGAGATGTCGCACATGCGCCCCTCGGTTCTGCCGGGGCTGCTGCAGGCCGCGGCGCGCAACCAGGCGCGTGGGATGGTGGATATGGCGCTGTTCGAAGTTGGCGCAGGCTTCCATGGTGGTGAACCGGGGGAGCAGCATTTGCAGGCCTCGGGCATTCTGGTGGGCCACACCGGTCCCCGCGATCCCCATGGCGCACGTCGTGCGGTGGATGTCTATGATGTGAAAGCCGATGCGGAGGCCGTTCTGGCCGCCATTGGCGCACCGGCCAAGGCGCAGATCCTGCGCGGGGCGGGCGACCAATGGCACCCGGGGCGGCACGGGATGATCTGCCTTGGGCCCAAGAAAGTGCTTGGGATCTTTGGCGAAATTCACCCCAAGATCCTGTCGGCGATGGATGTGAAGGGCCCTGCAATGGCCTTCACGATCTTCCCCGAAGAGGTGCCGATGCCGCGCAGCACGTCCGCCACGCGCGGGGCCGTGACGATGTTGGACCTGCAAGCGGTGGAGCGTGATTTCGCCTTCGTCGTGCCCACGGATGTGGCCGCGTTGGATCTGGTGAATGCTGCCGCTGGCGCCGACAAGGCACTGATTGCTGACGTGAGCGTCTTTGACGAATTCATCGGCGGGTCGCTGGGGGAGGGCAACAAGTCCATCGCCATCGCGGTCCGCATGCAGCCCCGCGACAAGACCCTGACCGAGGAAGAGATCGAGGCCGTGGCCGCGAAGATCGTTGAGAAGGTCAGCAAAGCCACGGGCGGTACGTTGCGCGGATAAAGGAGAAATACCCGATGAAAGTCTATCTATCAGGCGAGATTCACACCGATTGGCGCGAGCGGATCATAGACGGCTCTAAAGATCTGGACGTGACGTTCAGCAGTCCTGTTACGGACCACGCGGCCAGCGATGACTGCGGTGTGGCGATATTGGGCGAGGAGCCAAACAAGTTTTGGCACGATCACAAGGGGGCCAAGGTCAACGCGATCCGAACCCGGCACGGCCTTGAAAACGCGGACATTGTCGTCGTGCGCTTCGGTGAGAAATACAAACAGTGGAACGCGGCATTTGACGCGGGCATGGCGGCGGCCCTTGGCAAACCGCTGATCGTTCTGTCGATGCCCGAGCATCAACACGCGCTGAAAGAGATCCACGGCGCGGCGCTGGCGGCGGCGGAAGAGCCTGAGCAAGTCGTGCAGATCTTGCGCTATGTGCTGACAGGCAAGTTGCCGACGTAACTGGTGAAGATAGGGGGCGGCGGGCTGAACCCCGCCCTATTATGGGGCACGTGCGCCCGCCCCCTTGATCCTTACCCCTCGCGCGGGGGCGTGACACGTCCGACCTTGACGGCCTCGCGCGCAAGAAAGCGGTCGAGGTAGGCGGGCACGTTCGTCAGTTCGTCCCAGCCGACAGTTTCTTTCACGCCATAGAAATCCAGCGCCGCAAGCCATGGGGCAATTGCGATGTCCGCGATGGAGTAGTCGCCCGCAACCCAATCACGGTCGGCCAACTGCTTTTCCAACACGGCAAGCAGGCGCTTGGCCTCGTTGACGTAGCGCTGTTTCGGGCGCGGGTCTTCGATCTCGGACCCGGCGAATTTGGAGAAGAAGCCGAGTTGCCCGAACATCGGGCCCACACCGCCCATCTGGAACATCACCCATTTGATGATTTCGTACTTCTGTGCGGGCGTCGTGCCGATCAGTTTGCCGGTCTTCTCGGCCAGGTAAATCAGGACGGCGCCGGATTCCCACAGCTCCAGCGGCTCACCATCCGGCCCGTTGGGGTCGATGATGGCGGGGATCTTGTTGTTGGGGTTCAGGGCCAGGAAGGCGTCGCTTTTCACGTCGGCGTCCGACAGCGTGACGGTATGCGCCTCGTAGGGCAGGCCCATTTCCTCCAGCGCGATAGAGACCTTCACTCCGTTGGGCGTGGGGAAAGAGTAGAGCTGAAGCACGGTCGGATCAGCAGCAGGCCAGCGGGTGTTGATGGGATGGTCGGTGATGGCGGTCATGGGGTGTCCCCTCCAGAATTGATCACACCAGCAATTATGTCCCCTTGTTTGTTAGCGCTACCCCGGCAAGTGTGGAGGTGCGAGAGGGAGCACTGTGCGCATGCGCACGAAATGACATCCCGAGCGAACAGGATCTGGATAGGTTGGGACAACCAAATGATTAACGAATTCAAGGACTTTATTGCCAAGGGCAATGTAATGGACATGGCTGTTGGTATCATTATCGGCGCAGCCTTCACGGCGATTGTCACCTCTTTGGTAGGCGATCTGATCAACCCGATCATTGCGCTGTTTACCGGCGGGATGGATTTTTCGGGGTGGTTCTACGTCTTGGGCGACGGCGAATGCGCCTCGGTCGCGGCCTGTACGGAGGCTGGGATCTCTGTCTTTGCCGTCGGCAACTTCCTGATGGCGATCATCAACTTCCTGATCATCGCCTTCGTGGTGTTCATGCTTGTGAAGATGGTGAACCGCGTGAAGTCCGCCGCCGAAAAGCCCGAGGAAGTGGCCCCCGAGGTCGAGACCGGCCCGAGCGAGTTGGACGTTCTGCTGGAAATCCGCGACAGCCTGAAGGCGCGCGGATAAGCCAAGGCTGCAAGATCGCAGCGGCGACGACGGCATGAAAGATGGAAAAGGCCCGCCACAGCGCGGGCCTTTTTCGTGGCGCCTCAGGCCGAGGCTACCCGCCGGGTCGCGGCCTTGTTGATCCAGTACCACCCCCGGTAGGCCTCCAGCAAAGCAAGGGGGGCGAAGTGGACAAGCGCCACGCCGGTCCCGCCCCAATCATGCAGCGACGCCCAATGAACAAGCACGAACATGGCGGCCACGTAGGTGGTGCGTTGCAGGGTTTTCCAATGGGTGCCGAGGAAGCGCACGGCAGCATCCATGGAGGTCAGCGCCAGCGGGATGAAGATCGCGAAGGCGATCCAGCCGGTCCAGATATAAAGCTTTGGCAGGTCATTGGTGACGGCAGTCAGGCTGCCTTCGTCGATGAGGTAGAAAATGGTGTGCAGCAGCGCATAGCCGAAGGCGGCGAAGCCGAAGTAACGGCGGTTGCGCTTGAGCCATGCCACGAAGCGGCTGCCTTTGAGAATCAGCGCGAGGGGCGAGATCATCATCGTGATGATCAACAGCCGGGCCGAGAATTCGCCCGTGGGGTGGAGCAATCCGTGGATGGCCCGTGGATCGGTGGAGGTCAGCGCCTCGTAGGTGAACAGGGCGGGAAGCAGGGCCAGAACGGCCCAGAGCCAATAGGGGGAAAGGCGCGACATTACGGGAACTCCGGGTGGGTCTAAATCACTTGCTCGGGTACCACGCGCCGCCGCGCCCTTTCCGTTGCCCTAGTTCTTGATAACCAGCGCCGGAGAGATGACATCCATCCCCAAGGCCACACCGACGGCGTAGTTGGTCAGCTTGCCCGCGTGGGTGTTGAGGCCTTCCAGCAGGTGGGGATCGTCGGCGCAGGCCTGTTTCCAGCCCTTGTCGGCCAGCGCCAGCATGAAGGGCATCGTGGCGTTGCCGAGGGCCAAGGTGGACGTGCGGGCGACCGCGCCGGGCATGTTGGCGACGCAGTAGTGGACGATGCCGTCGACCTCGTAGATCGGGTCCTGGTGGGTGGTGGCCTTGGATGTCTCGAAGCAGCCGCCCTGGTCAATGGCGACATCGACGATGACCGCGCCCTGCTTCATGGTCGAAAGCTGCGCCTTGGTCACCAGTTTGGGCGCGGCGGCGCCGGGGATCAGCACGGCGCCGATGACCATATCGGCCGTCTGGATCAGTTGCGCGGTTGCGTCGGCACTGGCGTAGCGGGTCTTGAACGCGCCCCGGTAGGCATCATCGAGGTAGCGCAGGCGGGTCAGGGAACGGTCGAGGATGGTGACATCCGCGCCCATACCGGCGGCGACACGGGCGGCCTGGGTGCCGACGACACCGCCGCCGATCACCAGCACCTCGGCCGGGCCAACGCCCGGAACGCCGCCCATCAGGACACCGCGCCCGCCATTGGCCTTTTGCAGCGCCCAAGATCCGACCTGTGGCGCGAGGCGACCGGCGACCTCGGACATCGGGGCCAGCAGCGGTAGGCCACCGGTGCGGTCCGTCACGGTCTCATAGGCGATGGCGGTGACGCCGCTTTTGAGCAGGTCGTCGGTTTGCGGGCGGTCGGGGGCAAGGTGCAGGTAGGTGAACAGGATCTGCCCCTCACGCAGCATGGCGCGCTCAACGGCCTGAGGTTCCTTGACCTTCACGATCATGTCGGCGCTTGCGAATATCTCGGCGGCGTCAGCAGCAATGTCGGCGCCCGCAGCGAGGTAATCCTCATCCGTGAAGCCCGCGCCGATGCCGGCACCCGATTGCAGTGTGACACGGTGGCCGTGGGTCACGGCCTCGCGCGCGGCGGCGGGGGTAATGCCAACGCGGAACTCTTGCGGTTTGATCTCTGTCGGACAGCCGATATGCATGGTGGTTCCTCCCAGAACGTGTGTCGTTTGGATCGGGAATACGCCTGTCGGGGTCGAATTGCTTTGAAAGTTTGCCCGACTTGGGGCAGTCCTTTGCAATATCTTTGTGCAAAGGGCGGGTATGGCGAGAGAAATCATCAAGGAAGTCGATCTGGACGCAATGGACGTTGCCATCCTGCGGGCGCTGCAACGGCAGGGGCGGATGACCCACGCGGAATTGTCCGAGCGGGTAAACCTGTCGCCCTCCGCCTGCCACAGGCGGGTGCAGCGGCTGGAGGCCTCGGGCGTGATCCGCGATTACGTGGCCCTGCTGAACCCTCGCGCCGTGGGGCGCGTGACCACGGTGTTCGTCGAGATCAAGCTGCAAGGCCAATCGGATGAGACGTTCGATGCCTTCGAGAAGGCCGTTTCACGGGTGGAAGATGTGTTGGAATGCCACCTGATGGCAGGCTCGGCGGATTACCTGTTGAAGGTGGTGGCGCGGGACAGCGAAGATTTTGCAAGGATCCATCGCCAGCATCTGGCGAGGTTGCCCGGCGTGGCGCAGATGCAGTCAAGTTTCGCACTGAAGACGGTGTTCAAGACGACGGCGCTTCCGGTGTAGCGCGTCACCCGTAAACCGGGCCAAGGCTCGGTCTACATGACTGCCCGCACCACCAGGAACGCGCCCATGCCCGCCACGACCGCCCAAATCGGGCTTTTGCGCCAATAGCCGATGCCCATGGCAGCAACCGCACCTGCGAGGTGTGGCGGGCTCAGCGCACCGTCTGCCGTGGCGGGCCAGACGACCAAAGGCGTCACCAAGGCGGGCAGGATCGCAACGGGTGTATAGCGCAGGTGGCGCAGCAGCCATTCAGGAAGCGCCCGGTCCCCGATCAGGCCGAGGAACGAGAACCGGATCACGTAGGTCGCAAGTCCGAGAGCGGCGATGATGAACCAGATCTCTCCGGCGCTCCAACCGGTCATTTGGGCGCCCCCGGCGGTTGCGTGAAGCTTCGACCCATGCGCCGCTCAACCTCTGCTCCTACGATCATCGCGCCGATGCCTGCGGGCATCAGGCCAAGGTTGTAAGGCAGGCCCGCGAAGGCAAGCGCCAGGATGATCGAGGCCCCCGCCGCCGCGATATGGGCGGGCGTGCGCAAAGCGGGGGCAATCATGGCGATGAAGGTCACGGGGACGGCGAACTCCAGCCCCCACTCGGTCGGGATGGATTGGCCAAGCAGCGCACCCACAAGGGTGGCGGCGTACCAGATCGGCACGATGGGCAAGCAGGTGCCGAAGAAATAGGCGACCCTCTCGGACAGGGTCATCTGGGGGGTGGCTTCGTACTTCAGGACCGACACGGCGTAGGTCTGATCGACATTCATGTAGCCGATCAGCGCCCGCTGCCACAGCGGCGCCCCCCCCACGTGGGGCGCGAGAGAGGCGGAATACATGGCCATCCGAAGGTTCACCGCGATGGCCGACAGAAGGACAATCACGGTCGGCGCCTGTTCGGACATCAGTTGCAGCGCGGCGAATTGGGACGCGCCCGCGATGATGACAACAGAGAAGCCCATGACCTCGGCGATGTTAAGCCCGGCCTCCGTCCCGACGACGCCGAAGAGCATGCCGAATGGGCCCGCCACGAAAAGGAATGGCCCGCAATCGCGAGCGCCGCGCCAAAAGGCGGTTCTTGTGGTGGTATCGGGTGTCATGGTGCGTCAGTATCCGTGCGGAATGGCACATCGGTAGACTCGCGCAGGGGAGGATGCAATTGGCGGAACACGATTTTCCGGCGGTGATCCTGGCCGGCGGGCAGGGGCGCCGCATTGGCGGCGACAAGGCTAGGGTCCTGTTGGGGGGCGTGCCGCTTTGGCGGCATGTGTTGGACCGGGTGTCGCCGCAGGTGCATGGCGTCGCGGTGAACGCGGACGAGGCGTTCGAAGGATTGCCCGTGGTCCCTGACGAGGTGCCCGGGCAAGGGCCGTTGGGTGGTATCCTGGCAGCGATGGTCTGGGCGCAGGGCCTGGGCGCGGCGCGGGTGCTGACGGTGGCGGTGGACACGCCGTTTCTGCCGCTGGACCTGGCGGCGCGGTTGGATGTACCGGGGCGGATCGTAGCGGCGCAGACCGAAGACGGGCTGCACGGGACCACGGCATTGTGGGACGTGAGCCTTGCCGATGATTTGCGCAACGCCCTGGCGGCGGGCACGCGGAAGGTGACGGATTGGGCTGACGGCGTTGGCGTGACGCCCGTGATGTTCGAGGACGCGGGCGCGTTTTTCAACGTGAACACCGCCGAAGATCTGGCCATGGCCGAGGCGCGGTTGTGAGCGGCTTTGATACCATCGTGATCGTGGATTGGTCGGCCCGTTCCGCGCCGTCGCCTGCCAGGCGCACGAAGGATGCGATTTTCGTGGGGATGGCGCGGGATACGTACCTTGCGACGAGTTACCAGCGGACGCGCGTGGCGGCGATGCGGTTCCTGACGGGGCTGCTTGATGGCGAGCGGCGCGCCGGGCGGCGGGTGCTGGTGGGTTTTGACTTTCCGTTTGGGTATCCGAAAGGGTTTGCGAGGGCCGTGGCGGGCTCGGGCGATCCGTTGGTGCTTTGGGAGTGGCTCGCTTCACGGATCGAAGATGACGACCGCAACCGGAACAATCGATTTGACGTGGCAGAGGCGATGAACGCGGGCTTCGCCGCGCCGGGTCCGTTCTGGGGCTGCTCGGCAAAGCGCGCCACGAAGCAGTTGCTGTTTCGCAAGCCGGTCTATGACCCGTTCCCATTCATGGAACGGCGGGTGATCGAGCAGAAATTGCCGCGCGCGAAGACGACGTTTCAGCTTTTGGGCAATGGCTCGGTCGGGTCGCAGAGCCTTCTGGGCTTGCCCCATGTGCAAGGGCTGCGAAAGCGGTATGGCACGGACCTGTCAGTTTCGCCGTTCGAGGCCAGCGACACACCGATTGTCTTGGCTGAGATTTATCCCGGTCTGATTGACGCGAGCGTAAAGGCGCGGGTTCGGGGTGTGGAGATTTTGGACGCCGCGCAGGTGCGGTTGGTGGCGAAGGCCTTTGCCTCGCTTGCGCCGGATCATCTGGAGGCGATGCTGCGCGAAGGCGACCGGGAAGAGGGGTGGATCCTCGGCCTTGGCCATGAGCCGGCGTTGATCGAGGGGTTGGGATGAGCGGGTCGCGCTTCACGCGCGGCAACGGTGGCCTCGCGGCCCTCGGGCCGGGCCTGCTTCTCGCGACGCTTGGCGCAGTTGTGCTGACGCCGGACGCGATGTTGATGCGGCTCTCTGGCATGGACGGTGTGCAGATGTTGGGCTGGCGCTCCTCCATCATGGGGGTGGTGCTGATCGCGGCCTGGGCCGTGAGCCGCGTGGGCCATTGGCGCAGGGACCTGGCGCTGGTATTCTCGGGCGGAGGTTTGGCAATTGCGGTCTGCCAAGGGGTGAATGGAACGCTCTTTACCTTCGGGATCGTCGGCGCGCCGGTGACGATGGTGTTGCTGGGGGTGGCAACGGTGCCGGTCTTTGCGGCCCTGTTCTCGTGGGCGTTGATGGGGGAGGCCACGGGGCGGGCGACCTGGGTCACGATTGGCTGTGTGCTGGCGGGGATCACAGTTGCGGTGCTTGGGAAGGGCGAAGGCGTGTGGGATGCAAGCGCGCTGGTGGGCGCGCTCTACGGGTTGGGGGTTGCGGTGTGCCTGGCGCTGTCGTTCGTGCTGATCCGACGGTTCGGGGATATGCCGATCCTGCCGACAGTGGGCTTGGGCGCATTGGGGGCAGGGGCCGTGGGCATCGTCTTGGTTGGTCCGGCGCAGATGCTGGGTGACGCGGTCCTGTGGCCCATTCTAGTGACCGGCGCGGTGGTTCTGCCGGTCAGTTTCTTCTGCCTGTCGCTTGCCTCACGCTATACAGCGGCGGCGAATGTCAGCTTGCTGTTGTTGTTGGAGACGGTGCTGGGGCCGCTATGGGTGTGGCTGGCCATTGGCGAGGCCCCTACGCCGATGATGCTTGGCGGAGGAGCGATCGTGGTGGGCAGCCTGGCGCTATACCTGCTGCGCGAAAGGCTTACTGCAGGTCGCTGAAGGCGGCTTGCATCCGCGCCACGGCGTCCTCGATGACCGTGCGGGGGGCCGCGATGTTGAAGCGCAGGAAGCTGTCACCGCCCTTGCCGAAGGTCGGCCCGTAGTTGACGGCGATCTTGGCGGTCTTGGTGACACGGTTGGTGAATTCATCGCGGGTCATACCGGTGCCTTCGAAATCGACCCACGCAAGGTAAGTGGATTCCAACGCCATCGAGTGCAGGCCGGGAATGGCGTTGATCCCCTCATCGAAAATGCGGGCGTTTTCAGCCAGGTAGGCGCGCAACTCGTCTAGCCATTTTGCCCCGTCGGGCGAATAGGCGGCGGTCACCATGAAAAGACCGAAGGAGTTGGGCGACATGCCAAGCGCGGCCATGCGGCCCGCAAACGTGGCGCGAAGGGTATCGTCGGCGATGATCACATTACCGATGTGGCTGCCCGCGATGTTGAAGGTCTTGGTGGCAGCGGTCATCATCACCAGCCGGTCGGCAATGCCGTCGATATGGGCCATGGGAATATGGGTCTGGCCAGGCATGGTCAGGTCGTGGTGGATTTCATCGGAGACAAGGATCAGGTCGTGGCGACGCGCGAAATCCGCGATGCCTTGCAGTTCGTCGCGGGTCCACACGCGGCCGCCGGGGTTGTGAGGGGAGCAGAGCACGAGCATCTTCTCGTGCCCTTTCATCTGCGCATCGAAGCTGTCGAAATCGAGGGTCAGGCGACCGTCGACGACGTCCATTTCCAGTTCGCACAGGTCGCGACCGGAGGCGTTAATGACCTTGGCGAAAGCGTGATAGACGGGCGTGAACAGGACCACGCCGTCGCCTTCGCGGGTGAAGGCATCAAGGCACATCGCCGTGCCATTCACCAGGCCATGGGTCGAGAAGATGTGGGAGGGATCGACCGTCCAGCCGTGGCGTTCCTGCATCCACCAGCAGATCGCGGCACGGTACGCGCTGTCGTCGCCGAAGTAGCCGTAAATGCCGTGGGCGTGCATATCCGCCACCGCGTCTTGGACGCATTGGGGCGGCCGGAAGTCCATGTCTGCGACCCACATCGAAATACCATCCTCGGGCGAGACGCCGTAGAGCGCCTCCATCATGTCCCATTTCACGCAATGGGTGCCGCGGCGGTCGATGATCTCGTCGAATGACATGGGAAGGGCTCCTGTTTGGTTTCTGGAGACCCTAACGTTTGGCGGGCGGGCTGCAAGGGTTCGGGCTGGAATGGTCGGCCGGTGATACGCGTGGCCGCGTCGATGCCTTCAAGGTGCATTTTCACGGAACAAAGATGGGTGAGGGAGTGCCCTTTATTCGGGCGGCGCTTTGTCTTACATGAACGCCCATGAAACTACCGATCCTGATCCATCCCGACCCACGCCTGAAGAAGGTGGCCGCCCCCGTGGCGGACCTTTCGGATGAGTTGCGCATGCTGGCCGACAATATGCTGACCACCATGTACGAAGCGCCCGGTATCGGCTTGGCCGCGCCACAGGTCGGCGTGGGCCAGCGGTTGATCGTGCTGGATTGCGTGAAGGAGGAGGGCGCCGCGCCGCGCCCCCTGGCCATGTTCAACCCGGAGGTCGTGGTATCCTCGGATGAGATGAACACCTATGATGAGGGGTGTCTGTCGATCCCCGATATCTATGCCGATGTGACCCGGCCCGAGGCAGTGACGGTGCGGTGGATCGATTTGCACGGCAACCCGCAGGAAGAGACCTTCGACGGGCTTTGGGCGACCTGCGTGCAGCATGAAATCGACCACCTGGAGGGCAAGCTGTTCATCGACTACCTCAGCGGGCTGAAGCGGCAGTTGATCACCCGCAAGATGGTGAAGCTGAAGCGCGACCGGGCAAGGGACGGGGTGTGAGCGTCAGGGACGTTCTGCTGTGGCCCGACGCGAGGTTGTCGGAGGTTTGCAAGCCGGTGGGGAAGGTTGACCCGCAGCTGATCGAGGATCTGTTCGACACGATGTATGCCGCTTACGGGCGCGGTCTGGCAGCGCCGCAGGTCGGTGTCTTGCAGCGCGTGTTCGTGGTCGATGTGACGTGGAAAGAAGGCGTGCGCACGCCGCGGGTCTTCGTGAATCCGGTGGTCCAGCAACGCAGCGCTGATATGCGGAGCATGGAGGAACAGTGCCTCTCCATTCCCGATCTGCCCATGCGCGTCACGCGCCCGGAGGGCGTCACGCTGGCGTGGGAGGGGGCTGACGGGCCGCAGACAGAGACCTTCGAAGGCAACCTTGCCCGCTGCATTCAGCATGAGTTGGACCACCTTGATGGCCGGGTGATCTTCGATCACCAGTCTCCGGAAGATCGGGCCGAGCTGGAGGCCCTCTATGCCGGTTAAGCCGTTCATCCCATGGCCCGACAAGCGCCTTCGTACCGCCACCGAGACCGTGGGGACCATCACAGATGCACATCGCGCGATCTGGCAGGACATGATCGACACCATGGACGCGATGCCCGGCGTCGGCCTTGCCGCGCCGCAGATCGGCGTCATGCTGCGCCTTGCCGTAGTGGATGCCAGCGACACGCGCGGGCAGGCGATCCGCATGGCGGACCCAGAGGTCATCAGCGTGTCGGATGACATGAACACCTACCCCGAGGGCTCGCCCAACCTTCCCGGCGTCAGCGCGAAGATCACCCGCCCCGCGCGGGTCGTGGTGGCGTTCACCGATCACCACGGAATGCGTGTCCGGCAGGAGTTTGTGGAGCTTTGGGCCACCTCCGTCCAACATCAGATCGACCATCTTGCGGGCAAGATGTATTTCGACAACCTCAGCAAGGTGAAGCGGGAGATGTTGATCAAGAAGGCCCGCAAGGCCTAGGCGCCAAGTTCAGGAAAAGGCCTTCGCAAAGGCGCGCGCGCCGTCTGGCGTGAAGGTCACATGGCGGCTGTCGCGGGACCGGCGCAGCCACTGCAATTCCTCAAAGCGCGCCAATAGCGCCGCCCCAAGGGCACCGGCCAGATGGGACCGACGCTCGGACCAATCCAGGCACACGCGACACAGGGGCCGCGAAAGGCGGCTCAGGGCGTCTACGTCGATGCCAAGACCCTCGATGAAAGTGGCGCCTTGGGCGGTCAAGCCGATATCCTCATGGTAGACCGTCAGATGGCCGCCGCTGGCGAGGCAATCGAACATCCTCACCGCGTGCGCCCCCGCCAGATGGTCGTAACAAATCCGCGCCTCTCGCAGGGCAGCGTCCTTCGGCCCCGGTTTGTGGCGCATGTGGCCTTTGGCGGCCGCAAGGCCATCGAGGGTTTCCAACGCATGGGCCACGTCTGCATCCGCCAAGGCAAAGTAGCGGTGCCGCCCCTGTTTGCGCGGCCACAGGAGCCCCGCGTCGACCAGTTGCGCCAAGTGGCCAGAGGCGGTTGCGGCGCTGATGCCGCCGACCTCGGCCAGCTCTCCGGCGGTCAGGGCACGGCCATCCATCAGGGCCAGCAACATGTTGGCGCGGGCCGGATCGCCGATGAGCATGGCAATGCGAGTGATGTCTGGTCCTTGGGTCATGGGCGCAGGCTGCGGGTTCGCAGGCCGCGTGGCAAGGGCGAACGCTTTGGTCCGGACCAAAGCATCAAAGGCGCGTCACAGGGCAGGGTCGGCCGGAAAAGGAGACCACCAATGACTGATACCGACCAGGCCACCGTTCGCCCCCGCCGCCGTTTTCGCCTGCCCTTCATTCACTGGCGCGCCGTCTGGCGAAGCAGGCGGGCGTTGTCCCGGCTTGACGCGCATCTGCTGCGCGACATCGGGGTGAGCGATTTCGATGCGCGCCAAGAGGCAGCGCGGCCCCTTTGGGATGCGCCCGAGCCATGGCGGGGAGGGACGTGACCTGCTAAAGCGGGCGCAACGCCCCCAAATCCGAGGACACAATGCGCCTGATCTTCATGGGAACGCCTGATTTCTCTGTTCCCGTCCTCGAAGCACTGAACGACGCGGGGCACGAGATCGTTGCCGTCTATTCTCAGCCCCCGCGCCCGGCGGGACGCGGCAAGAAGGCCCGCCCCAGCCCTGTACAAGCGCGCGCCGAGGCTTTGGGCCTGGCCGTGCGCCATCCGGTGTCGCTGAAGGGGGCGGAGGCACAGGCAGATTTCGCCGCGCTGAAGGCCGATGTCGCCGTTGTCGTCGCCTACGGGTTGATCCTGCCGCAGGCCGTGCTGGACGCGCCGGCACGCGGTTGTCTGAATATCCACGCGTCCCTACTGCCCCGGTGGCGCGGGGCAGCGCCGATCCATCGCGCGATCATGGCGGGCGATGCCGAAACGGGCGTATGCATCATGCAGATGGAGGCCGGGCTGGATACCGGCCCTGTCCTCTTGCGCAAAAAGACCCCGATTGGCCCGGAAGAGACGACTGGCGCGTTGCACGACCGCCTGTCCACGATCGGCGCCAAGGCGATTGTGGAGGCTTTGGCGCAACTCGACCATCTTGCGCCAGAGGTGCAGCCCGAAGAGGGTGTCACCTATGCCACCAAGATCGATAAATCCGAGGCGAAGGTGGATTGGACCGCTTCCGCCCCCCATATCAATCGTCAGATCCTGGGCCTGTCGCCGTTTCCCGGCGCTTGGACCATGGTGGGCGGCAAACGTTTGAAGCTGTTGCAGAGCCGCGTGGCCGACGGCAACGGTGCAGCGGGCGAAGTGCTGGAAGGGTTGACCGTCGCCTGCGGTGACGGGGCGGTTGAAATCACGCGTGTCCAGCCCGAGGGCAAGGGCGCGATGGACACGAAAGACTGGCTTCTGGGCGCAAGGATCGCTCCGGGGACCATATTGGGATAAACCGGGTCTGTGCCCGCGCTTTGGAGAACGCATATGATCCTGTTTTCATTCTTCGGATCCCTGATGATCGCGGGCGTCGTGGCTTTCTTGTTCGAGAAATGGGGCTGGACCCACAACGGCATTCTGCCCTCGGTATTCATCGCCTGGGGCGCGGTGCTGGTGTTATTCTTCGTGCGGTCCCTGTTCGGTCTGTCGCTGGGATCTCCGGGTTTGGACGCGGTGATCGGCTCGGCTGCCGCGTTGATCCTGATCCCCACGGAATATGCCTCGCGGCGGCGCGGCAAGGGCGCGAAGGATCGCCCCTGGCGGAATCGCTGATTTCTGCACTGCGGCGCTTGCACGCTGAGGCGCAATAAATTACCCCTCACACAACGCATTGCGCAATTTCCTTTCGTGAGGTCCCCATGAGCTTCCGCATCCAGCCCACTCCCATTGCACGCCCAAACCGCTGCCAGCTGTTCGGCCCCGGCTCGAATCCGAAACTGTTCGAGAAGATGGCGGCCTCTGCGGCGGATGTGATCAATCTGGATCTGGAAGACAGCGTCGCGCCGGATGACAAGGCCACGGCACGGGCCAACATCATCGCCGCGATCAAGGACGTGGATTGGGGCAAGAAGACCCTTTCGGTCCGGATCAACGGCCTCGACACGCCCTATTGGTATCGCGATGTGGTGGAACTGCTGGAGGCCGACACCCCGCGTCTGGACATCATCATGATCCCCAAGGTGGGGTGCGCGGCGGATATCTACGCGGTCGATGCCCTGGTCACGGCGATTGAAACGGCCAAGGGGCGCACAAAGCCCGTCGGCTTTGAGGTGATCATTGAGTCTGCCGCGGGTATCGCCCATGTCGAAGAAATCGCGGCGGCTTCGCCCCGGATGCAGGCGATGAGCTTGGGGGCTGCGGATTTCGCGGCGTCGATGGGGATGCAGACGACCGGCATCGGCGGCACGCAAGAGAATTACTACATGCTCCATGAGGGCCAAAAGCACTGGTCCGATCCTTGGCATTGGGCCCAGACGGCGATTGTCGCGGCCTGCCGCACCCATGGGGTGTTGCCCGTTGACGGGCCGTTCGGCGATTTTTCGGATGATGAGGGCTACCGCGCGCAGGCGCGACGGTCTGCAACCTTGGGAATGGTTGGCAAATGGGCGATCCACCCCAAGCAAATCGCCGTTGCTAATGAAGTCTTCACCCCTTCCGAAGAAGCTGTGGCCGAGGCGGAAGAGATTCTGGCCGCCATGGAAAAGGCCAAGGCCGAAGGGGCCGGGGCGACCGTTTACAAAGGCCGTCTGGTAGACATCGCGTCGATCAAACAGGCCGAGGTCATCGTGCAGCAGTCTAAAATTATCGCGAGTTAAGTTTCGGCCGTTAAGGAATTGGCAAGTGTACCTGTACACAGTGGTGCGCAAGTTATTTTTCTTGGAGGTTGGCGTATGTCTGTCACTTTCATCGTTGATGTGATCGTAGCAATCGCTGTGTCCGCCCTTCTGGGTGAGGCCTACGGCGGCGTTCGTCGGAAACTCTCGGGCAAGGCCCTGGCGCCTTTTGCCCTGGGGGCTCTGTTTGGCGTGATCGCCTTGATCCTCATGCTGCGCCCGATCGAGCCGTATGACGGTCTGCTCATCGATCTGCGCAATATTCCGATTGCCCTTGCCGGGGCATTCCTGGGCTGGCGCGGGTTGTTGCCGTGTCTGTTCATCGCCGCGAGCACGCGGATTGGGATGGGGGGCATCGGTGCAACGGCTGGCGTAGTGGCGATGATCATGGCAGGTGGTGCCGGTTGTTTCTGGGCGTGGTATGTCCAGCGGTTTGACAAGCGTAGTTTCAAAATGCTGCTGGTTCTGGCCATCGCGATGTCGTCGCATTTGCTGGCAGGTTTCGTGTTGCCCGACGATTTGGCCGCCTGGTTCTTTACAACCGCTGCGTTGCCCCTGTTCGCGATGAACCTTTTGGCCATTCCGCTGATCGGTTACGTACTGGAACGAGAAAACCGCCGTATTCAAAGAGAACACCGGATGGCGGCTGCCATGACGCGGGATCCGGAAACGGGACTGTTGACCGGGGCCGCTTTCGTGCGCGACGTGACCAATGCCTTCGCCGCGCTGCCTTACGGGACGTTCTCGGGATTTTTGAAGATCTCCGTGAATACCGGAGGCTGGCATTTGTCCGAGCGGTTCTTCGGGGCTGCCGAAAAGGCGGTCCTGGATGGGCCCTTCCTGGCACAGCATATGGAGCACGCACAATACGCGGGCATGGCCATTGATGGCTCGGTTCTGGTGCCGGTTACCGCATACGAAATTGACACGGTCAGCCGCGTCAAATCGCATCTACGCCTTGGCCTTCAAAACCGTTGCCGGGATGAGGGGATCAGCGCGACCCTGCAGTTCGAGGTGTTGGAGGCTCCGGATCCCAAGGACTTCCTGCGCATTGCGAAAACTGCGGCGGTCATTCCGCGCTCTGACTGGGCGCATCAACGATGCGGGCCGCGCGGCGCGTTAGGCAGCAGGGCACACATCACTACGCCCCGCAGGTCGCAGATCTTTAACCCGGAAGAGCATGAGGTTCTTTTTGCAAAGGCGGAATTTCTGATCGAGCGAAGCAGCACCTAGTTCGATTTGATCTGTTCCGTTGCATCTGACGATGCGCAGCGTCATATACCTATGGTCCGTCCACGGTGGAGAATGACGCGCGATGAACTACCTCGACTTCGAAAAGCCGCTTGCCGAGATTGAAGGCAAAGCCGAAGAGTTGCGCGCCATCGCGCGCCGGGAAGAGGGGATGGACGTCGAAGATCAGGCGGCGGCCCTCGACAAGAAAGCCGCCGATCTGCTGCGGGACCTCTACGCGGATCTGACGCCTTGGCGGAAATGCCAGGTTGCCCGCCACGCACAGCGCCCCCACTGCAAGGATTACATCGAAGCGCTGTTCACCGAGTATACGCCGCTGGCCGGGGATCGAAATTTTGCCGACGACCATGCGATCATGGGCGGCCTGGCCCGGTTTGAGGATACGCCTGTCGTCGTCATCGGCCATGAGAAGGGCTTTGACACCAAGACAAGGATCGAGCGTAATTTCGGCATGGCCCGCCCCGAAGGCTATCGCAAGGCGGTGCGCCTGATGGACCTTGCCGACCGCTTCAACCTGCCCGTCATCACCCTTGTCGACACCCCTGGCGCCTACCCCGGCAAGGGCGCGGAAGAACGCGGCCAGTCCGAGGCGATTGCACGCTCTACCGAGAAATGCCTGCAAATCGGCGTGCCGCTGATCTCGGTGATCATCGGCGAAGGCGGCTCAGGCGGCGCAGTGGCCTTCGCCACTGCCGACCGTCTGGCGATGTTGGAGCATTCGGTCTATTCCGTCATCAGCCCGGAGGGCTGCGCCTCCATCCTTTGGAAAGACGCCGAAAAGATGCGTGAAGCGGCCGAGGCCCTGCGGCTGACAGCCCAGGACCTGCACAAGTTGGGGGTTTGCGACGTGGTCATCAACGAGCCGATGGGCGGCGCGCAGCGTGACAAGCAAGCGGCCATCAAGAGCGTGGGCAAAGCGATTGCATCGATGCTTGCGGGCCTCCACGAGGCCGACCGCGCAGCCCTGATCGCGGGGCGCCGCAAGAAATTCCTTGATCTAGGCACCAAAGGTCTCGCCGCGTGATAACCCGGCGGCAGGCCGCCCTCGGCCTGTGCCTTGCGCCTTTCTTTGCGACAGCCGCGAAAGCGAGCCCCATGCAGTCTATCACCGCGTTTACCTGGCGCTATGCCGCCGACACCGTCATGGGCGGCGTCTCGACCGGGCGCGGCTGGGTCGAAGACGGGGTGCTGCGGTTGCAAGGCACCGTCTCGACGGCGAACAATGGCGGCTTCATCCAGATTCGGGCGGATCTGCCCCACGGTCTAAGCGGGGATGCCGTGCACCTGAGGGTCCGTGGCAATGGCGAGCGTTATTTCGTCCACCTGCGGAGCATCCACAGCACACGGCCCTGGCTATCCTATCGCGCCGGGTTCGACACGGGCCCGGAGTGGGCCGAGGTCACCTTGCCGCTCGGCGCGTTCAGTCCGTCCCGCGATCCCTTGCCCGCCCAGATCCGGGCCGAGGACGTGCGATCCATCGGGATCGTGGCGTATGGGCGTGACCACGACGCGGATGTCCGGGTCTCGCACATCGGCGTTTAACGCCGCGCCAGAACGACCGCCGCGAACAACATTACCAAGCTTGCCACCATGGCGCAGCCGGTCAGCACCATCACGCTGACCGCGTCCGAGCATTGCTGCGCCCCCGGACATCCCCTGTAGCCAAAGTCCGACCAGGCCGCAAAAAAGACGAAACCTGCGAGGAGACCTAGCAAAAGGCCGAGGAGGAGCAAGACGTAGGCGAGGGCCTTCACCACATCCGCTCCGGCGCTTTCACGGGATATTCGGCGTCATAGGTCTTGCCGTCGAAGGCGGGGTCCACATCGGTGATGAAATCACCGGCTTTCGGTAGGCCTTCTGCGTCATCCCGGGTCCACAACCCCGCGCGCATGATCGCTTTGGCACATTGAAAATACACCTCTCCGGTGGTCACCACGATCACGGACCTGGGGTGCTTGCCGCGCTGTTCGAACGTCGATGTCACGTCCGGGTCGTCGGTCAGCACCGCCGTCCCGTTGATCCGCACCACATTATCCGCGCCGGGCACCATGAACATCAGCGAGACGCGCCCATCGCGAACGATGTTGCGCAGGCTATCGATGCGGTTGTTACCGCGCCAATCGGGCATCATCAGCGTCCTGTCATCGACGATGCGGACGACGGGGCCGTCGTCCCCCCGGGGACTGGCGTCGGTGCCCTCGGGACCGACGGTGCTGATCACGACGAACCGCGCGGCCTCGATCCATTGGCGATAAAGCGGGGTGAGACCGGGCACCACCTTCTTGAGTGAGGTGGGCACGGCAGCGTCATAGAGGGCTTCCAGCGCGGCGATGTCGGTAATCGTTTTCATGGTGCGTGTCTCACAAATCCAATCTCATCCAGCAGAGCGTCGCTGGCGGTTTCGATCTCATGCTCCAAACGGGCGAGGAAAGGTTTCGGGGCCATTCCCGGTTCAATGCGGGGCAGGAATTCCACAACCGCCACACCCGGTTTTCGGGTGATGCCCTTCTTCGGCCAAAACACCCCTATGTTGGTCGCCACCGGCACACAGGCCTGATCCATTTGCCCATAAAGCGCGCCGGTTCCGGCCTTGTAAGGGGCCGAGACGCCGGGCGCGATGCGGGTTCCCTGGGGGTAGATGATCAACTGGCCGCCCTGTTGGCGGCCCGAACGGACATCCTCCAGCATCTTCTTGATCGCCGCGCCACGTTTGCCGCGATTGACGGGAACGCAGCCAATGCGCAACCCGTACTGACCGATGATCGGGGCGTACATCAGTTCACGTTTCATGATGAACTTACCCCGTGGGACGGCGTGATAGATGGCCATGACGTCCAGAAAGCTTTGGTGTTTGGCGGCGACCATGACCTCATCGGTGGGGGGCGTGCCGCGGACTTCGATTTTCAGGCCAACCATCCAGCTGAGGGTCCAGAAGACCCAACGGCAATAGGTGTGGCAGGCGAAATGGGCACCGCGGGGACTGAACAGCGCCCAGGGAAACAACACGACGCCGATCACCAGCATCGCGACATACATCTGCACGATGTGAACGAAGGATCGGAGGGTTTGCATTATTGAAGGCCTCGCAAGGTGCGGAACGCGGCAAATCGTGTCGCCAAAAAGGCCGTGGCGGCCGCAAGAAGCGGGATCAGAAGCGGCCAGAGCCACCCCGCGCCCGAAAAGCTGAGGCCGGTCAGGATCGCTGCCGTGTCGCGCGTCGAGGGCAGGATCATCACGGCAAGCACGCCGATCGCGGTGCCCACGGCGGCCCCGGTCAAGGCGCGCACGGTAAAGCGGCGCACGAAGGCTTGGGCGATGTAGCTGTCGCGTGCGCCCACTAGGCGCAGCACGCGGATCACCTGCTCATTCGCCGAGAGGGCGGCCTGAGCCGCGAGCGTCACCATGGCGGCGGTGGCCCCAAGGATCAGCACCAGCGCGAGGCCCCCCAGCAGGCGCAGGCGGCTTGCTGCCTCTGCCAACGGGCGACGCCATCGGTCGTGATCATCAAGAACGGCCCCCGGCGCTTCCGCGACAAGGCGCTGGCGCAAACCGTCGGCGTCATAGCCTTCGGACGTTTCGATGACTTCGATCAGACGGGGGATGGGCAGGTCTTCAAGCGGCAGGTCCGGCCCGAACCAGGGGGCCAGCAGCGCCTGCTGGTCCTCATCGGTCATGGCGCGGGCGCTTTCGATGCCGGGGGTCTGTTCCAGAATGGTCAGGACGGCCCATGTCTGCGCCTCCAACTCTGCCGGAGGGGCAGAGATACGGATGGTGGAGGACTGCGCCAGTGCATCGGACCAGCGGTCCGCCAGGCGGCCCGAGGCCATGGATAACGCCATGGCGAAGACAGCCAGGAAGGCCATCGCCGCCGAGGTGGCCAGTGTCAGCCGTGCGGATTGCCCGCTGCGGGGCACCACACGGTCGGCTTGCGCATCGCCGCGCACCAAGGCGAAGAGGTCTGCCCCCAAGCTCATAGGTCCGCCCCCGCGCTGATGATCTGCCCGCCCTGGATCCGCAGCACCCGCGCCTGAACGCGCTGCTTGGCGGCGCGGATCAGCGCCAGATCATGGGTGGCGATGACAACGGTCTTGCCCAGCTTGTTCAATTCGACCAGCAGGTTCAGAAGCCGCAGGGACATGTCCCAATCGACGTTGCCGGTAGGCTCATCGGCAAGGATCAGATCCGGATCCATGATGATCGCGCGGGCCAGCGCCGCGCGCTGACGCTCGCCCCCTGACAGTTCGGGCGGGAACGCATTGGCGCGGGCCGAAAGGCCGACCCAGCCGATCAGTTCCGTCAGGTTGCTTTCCTGGACCATGCTGCCCTTGCCGGTGACCGTCAGGGGCAGGGCGAGGTTGTCTCTCAGGGGTAGATGATCCAGGAAATTGCAGTCCTGATGCACGACACCGATGCGTTGGCGCAGATCCGCGATGCCATCGCGGGCGAGGCCCGTCGCAGTATGGCCGAACAGGCTGATGTGCCCGCCCGTGGGCAGCAGTTCGGCATAGCACAGCTTCAAAAAGGTGGTTTTGCCCGCGCCCGAAGGTCCTGTGAGGAAGTGGAAAGAGCCCGGCGGCAGATGCAACGACAGGCCTGAAAGAAGCGGCTCGGCCCCGTACCCATAGGCGGCGTCCTGCATCTCGATCATTGGAATTCAGCCCCTACCCTTGCGCTGTCCCTGTGTCGCATTGTTGCCGCGGCACTGCAATCGTGGGCGCGCGCCTTGACGCGGGACTGAGTCGTTGTTGCAACTGCAATCGGCCTGCGATTTTACGGGGATTGGAAAGGTCCCGCCGGGTTGCTAACCTTTGCGGTGAAGTTGCGACGGGGCGGTGCGCCTCGCTGCCTGAAGGTCCGACGTTTCGGCCCCAAGATCAGAGACTAACCCGATGCGGCTAACCTGCCCCAATTGCAGCGCAAAATACGAAGTCGACGAAGCGATGGTGCCCCCTGGCGGGCGCGATGTACAGTGTTCGAATTGTTCGCAGACGTGGTTTCAGCCCGGACCCCGGCGGGTAGAGCCACCTGCGCCAGAGCCGGCGCCCGAACCCGCCGCCCCCGAGCGAGAGCCGCGCTTGTCGGAAGTCGCGGTGGAGGGGCCAAGCGGTGCGCCGGGGGCTGAGGCGAACGCCGAGGCACCGCGCCCGACGCGGCGACAGATCGATCCCGGCGTCACCGATATCCTGCGAGAAGAGGCCGAGCGCGAAGCGCGCTTGCGTCGGGGTGATCCGCCGCCAGAGCCTGCCCCGCAGCAAGAGGAAATGCCCCTCGCGTCCAAGCCGCGCCCGACCCGCGAAGAGCGCTTGGCCGAGTTGGAAGGGGCCGAAGACGCCTTTGACACAGAGCAGATTTCCGCAGCCGTGGCGAGTGCCGCAGCCGCCTCGCGGCGCGAGCAGTTCCCCGATATCGAAGAGATCAATTCGACCCTCCGCGCCACAGGGGACCGCCATGAGGATGAGGCCAGCGCGACGGATGTCGATACGGTCGGCGCCGCTGGTCGCCGTCGCGGATCCGTGCGGCGCGGGTTCTTCATGATGATCATCCTGGCCGCGGTTCTGGTCGGCATCTACAGCTATGCGGGCCAGATTTCCGAGGCCGTACCGCAAGCGGGCCCGGCGCTGGAAAGCTACTTGGACACCGTGAATGCAGCCCGGTTCTGGTTGGACGATATGGCCCGGTCACTGGCGAGTGGCTCTGAGGGGTAAGACCTTCTCCCACCCCCGTTTTCGCCCCGAAACGGGTACGTGCCGTTACGCCGCGTGCGTCAGAATTGCTCCAACAACCTGCGTAGGTAATCCCGCTCGATCTCGGGGCGGGCCTGTTCGGCGGCGCGGTCGCGCAGCAGGTCCAGAAGTTCGCGTGCGCGTTGGCGGGCTTCTTCGTTCTCACCCAAACCGTTCTCGTCGGACCCAAAGGCACCATTGTTGCCTGCCTGTCGTCCCAGTGGGTCTTGCAGCGGGCGGCTTTCGGCCATGTTACCTTCGGCTTGTCCTTGGCCGGGCTCTGCGCCTTGTTCCTGTGCCAAGGCCTCGCCCAATTGCGTCATGCCCTCACGCAGGGCCTCCATCGCCTCGGATTGCAGGTCCAGCGCCTCGGCAATGTCGCCGCGTTCCAGCGCATCCGCCGCCTCGTCCATCGCGCGACCAGCGTCGCCAAGCTGGTCCAGCGCCTCGTCGCCCGCTTCGGTGCCAGTGCCGGGGAGGCGACGGGCTTGTTCTTCCAACTGGCGCAATAGTTCCTGTTGCCGCTCGGCCAGGGATCCTTCGCTGCCATCGCCACCGGCACTATCACCGGGGTTCTCGCCCTCTTGGCCGGGCTGGTTGCCTTGGGGTGCATCGCCCTGCTGTTCGCTTTGCTGGCCTGGGCGGTTGGGGTTGAACTGCTCTTGCAGGTCCTGGAAGGCGTCGTCGGACAGCTCCTGTTGGCCGCGCAGCGTGTCTTGCAGGCCTTCCATGGCCTGTTGGCCGGGCGTTTGCGGGCCATCACCGCTGCCGTCGCCCTGGGTGATCTCCATGTTTTCCAGCATCTCTTGCAGGGCCTGCAGCATCTCCATCGCTTCGGCGATGCGGCCTTCCTGCATCAGTTCTTCGATGCGTCGCAGCATCTCATCCAGGTCGGCGCCGGTCATTTCCTGCCGTTCACCGCCCTGATCGGGCTGGTCGGTATCGTCGCCGAACTCCGTATTGTCGGCGAGCTCCTGCATGTAGTCGTCCATCGCCTCACGCATTTCCTGCATCAGTTCGGCGATCTCTTCGTCAGAAGCGCCTTGGCGCATGGCTTCCTCTAGGCGTTCCTGCGCGCGGCGCAGACGCTCCAGCGCGCTACCGGCATCGCCGAATTCCAATTCCAGCGCGGCGTTCCAGAGGATTTCGGCCACGTCTTCCTGTGCCTCGATCGAGATGAAGTCGATGGCAGATTCCAGCCGCTGAATGGCGGACCGCAGGGCGAGGTAGACGCCTTCGTTCAACCCGTCTTCGGGCCGATGGGTCAGTGCACGCAACAAGCGGGCAGAGCGTTCGGCGTTTTCTCGGCTCCACAGGATATCGCGGCGCAACTCGATCAGCCCGTTGGCGAGCGGGTCAAAGAAGCGCTGACCGGGCAGGCGGGCCACGTCGTAGGAGGCGGTGGCGATCTGGCCCGCGTCATCCACGGCGGTGAGGGTGAGGGTCACGGGGAGGTTGGCGAAGGGATGTTCCGACAGGTCTTCCAGCACAACTTCGGTAAACTCATCGCGGTTGCCCCGGAACGGCATCGGCAGGTCGAGAACCACAGGCTCACGTGGCTCGGGATCGACGGCGAGGCCAAAGCGGCGGTCGGCGGCATCGGCATTTAGGCGGATTGTGGCGGTGCCTGAACTGACGCCGTAATCATCAGTGGCGGTGAATGTGAACTGCATCGCACCGGGCGGCTCGCCCTCAACCTCTCCGTCCAGCGCAATGGTGGGCGGTTGGTCCGGGCGGACGGAGACGGTCCACTCGCGCCCGCCCGGCCCGTCGACGGCCAAGGTGCCGCCGCGTTCCATCGTGACGGTCTGGGCGTAGGCGTTGGGGTCGGGTTCTGGCATCGGCCCGATGTCCGTGCGCAGGGTAATCTCGCCGGGCGCCCCGTAGGCGCGCAGGGTGATGTCGGATCCCAAGGGGGCCTGGAACCCGTCGGCAGTGATGTCGTTGAGGTAAAGGGACGGCAGACCGGTGTAGATCGGCGGCTCGACCCAGCCTTCCCAAGATGGCCCGGCAGAGGCCGTGGCGGCACCCGGGCCAAGCGGAACCTCGCCGACCTCAGTCACACGCGACAGGCCTCCGAAGAGCAGCGCCATGGCAAGTGCGACCGCGCCAATGTAGCGCAGCGCATAGGGATCGGCGCGAGAGACCCGCAAATCGGGCTGCGGCGCACGGGCGCTTGCGGCGCGATTGGCCATGCGGGCGACGTGAGTGACCCAGACTGATCGGCTGGCCGCATCGCTCCCACCGACGGCGGGTGTATCAAGCAATGTGGTGATCGGGCGACCCGGCATGGTCGCGTCTAAACGCTCCAGCGCCTCGGCATGGGTCGGCATGTTGAAGCCGTGGATGCCAAGGGCAATCAGAACCAGTGCGGCCAAGGAAACAACGCCCAGAACGCTCCAGATGACGGTCGGCGACGCAAGACTGCCCGCCCCGAATGCCAGCGCCGCGAAGACCACGAAGACCAGTGTCCAGACGGGCCAAAAGGCGCGCACGAACCGTTCGGCAACCATGCCTGCACGGGTCAGTCGCAGCGGCCAGATCAGCCGCTTGATCGCGTCGGTCTTGGGGCCCGTGTCGGCGTTATCCTCGGTCATATGATCCATCTGCCGGGGCGCACGCGGCCCGCTACATCCATTCAGGGAGTGTATCTCGGTTTATCATGTCGTCAAACGATGGACGCGCCCGGATGACGGCGAATTGATCGCCGTGGACCAGAACCTCGGGGATGAGGGGGCGGGTGTTGTATTCCGACGACATGACGGCACCATAAGCCCCTGCCGAGCGGAAGGCGATCAGGTCGCCCTCGCCCACCGGGGGCAGGTTGCGCTGTTTCGCAAAGGTGTCGCCACTTTCGCACACGGGCCCGACGATGTCATAGGGCGACTGCTCTGCGCCGGGGGCGGCTTCCACGACGGGGATGATATCATGGTAGGCGCCGTACATGGCGGGGCGGATGAGGTCGTTCATCGCCGCGTCGAGGATCAGGAAATCCCGACCTTCGCCATGTTTCACGTAGATGGTGGACGCCACAAGGATGCCCGCATTGCCAGAGATCAGGCGGCCGGGTTCAATCTCGATCTCGCACCCTAGGTGGCCGACGGTCCGCTTGATCACCTCGCCGTATTCGATGGGCAGCGGCGGGGCGGAGTTGGAGCGTTCGTACGGGATGCCAAGCCCGCCGCCGAGGTCGAGGCGGCTGATTTCATGGCCGTCGGCGCGCAGCTGCGCAGTAAGGTCAGCGACCTTGGTGTAGGCGGTCTCGAACGGCTCAAGCTCGGTGAGTTGGCTGCCGATGTGGACGTCGATGCCGATGACCTCAAGGCCTGGAAGAGAGGCGGCGAGCGCATAAACCTCGCGCGCGCGGGCAATGGGGATGCCGAACTTGTCCTCTTTGCGCCCGGTGGCGATCTTTTCATGGGTCTTCGCGTCCACATCCGGGTTCACACGAACGGTGATGGGGGCCGCGACGCCAAGGGACGTGGCGACGCGGGACAGGCGTTCCATCTCGGGCTCTGATTCCACGTTGAACTGCCGGATGCCGCCCTCCAGCGCCAGCCGCATCTCGGCTTCGGTCTTGCCGATGCCGGAGAACACGATCTTCTCACCCGGAACGCCTGCGGCCTTGGCGCGCAGGTATTCGCCGCCAGACACCACGTCCATCCCCGCGCCAAGCGCAGCCATATGGGCGATAATTGCTTGATTTGAATTGCTTTTCATCGCGAAGCAGATGAGGTGGTCAAGGCCGCTTAAGGCGTCTTCGAACAATTGGAAATGCCGGGTCAACGTTGCCGTGGAATAAGCATAAAAGGGCGTGCCGACGCTTGCGGCGATGTCCGCAACGGACACATCTTCGGCGTGCAGCACGCCGTCCTTGTAGAGAAAATGATCCATCGCGCGCGTTCCTTCTGTCTTGCAAGCGGCGACGTAGCACCTATCCAATGGGGTTCAAAGAGGCTCACGAGGGAAGACCATGGTAAAGACGGCGATTATCGAGGCCCACGGCGGCCCGGAACAGTTCAAGATTGTGGATCTTGAGGTGGGAGAGCCCGGCCCGGGACAAATCCGGATCCGCCACCACGCGGTCGGATTGAACTTCATCGATTGTTACCAGCGGTCGGGATTGTATCCGATGGAACTGCCCCAGGCCTTGGGGATGGAGGCCGCAGGCGTGGTCGAAGCCGTGGGCGAGGGCGTGATGCATCTGAGCGTTGGTGACCGGGCCGCCTACGCCTGCACGCCGCCCGGCGCCTATACGGAGGCGCGGGTGATGCCCGCCGCGCAGGTCTGCCCATTGCCGGACGAGATATCGTTTGAAGAAGGCGCCGCGATGATGCTCAAGGGTTTGACAACGCACTACCTTTTCCGACGCACGACACCGATTGCCAAGGGCGACACGGTGCTGTTTCACGCCGCAGCGGGTGGCGTGGGGCTGATCGCCTGCCAATGGGCACGCAGCGAAGGCATTCGGCTGATCGCCACGGCGGGCAGCGCAGAGAAATGCGCGCTGGCGGTGGAGAATGGGGCCGAGGTCTGCATCAATTACCGGACCGAGGATTGGGTCGCAAAGGTGCGGGAGCTGACCGGCGGCAAAGGTGTGGACGTCGTGATGGACTCGGTCGGGGCGGATACATTCGAGGGATCGCTTGATTGCCTCAAGCCCTTGGGGTTCATGATTTCTTTCGGCAATGCCTCGGGTCCCGTGCCGCCGTTTGAACTGGCGAAACTGGCGCAGAAGGGGTCGCTGAAAATCACCCGGCCAACATTGTTTGCCCATATCGCGGATCACGCGACGTGCCAGCAGATGGCGGCGGAACTGTTCGAGAAGGTGACGTCGGGCGCGATCAAGATCCGCATCGATCAGAGGTTTGCCCTTGAAGATGTGGCCGAGGCCCACCGGACGCTGGAGGCGCGGAAAACGACGGGCCAGACGGTGCTTACCCTCTGACCGGTGCTTACCCTCTGACGAGGTATATCAATGGTGTATCAATTTGAAATCCGGCCCCGGACCAAGGCCCGGTCTACGCCGTTTGCCCCCGCCGGATCGTGAGGAGGAGAAGCGCCAAAGGCAGACCCGCCGAGACGCCGATCCCGAAGGTCACCGGGATCACCAGCAGCCACCAGAAATCGCGCCGCGCGATGACCTCGTAGAGCACCCAGACGACCAGTGCGATGGCGGCAATTGTCAGGTCCCAGGTCAGGGCCGTCGTCGCCTCGTTCACGTACCACGCGTCGATCATCGGCCCAAGGTCCCAACCGTTCTGATCGAACCACGCGTAGAAGTGGCGCCATGGGTAGTAGATGCCGGCAAAGATGAGGGCGAGGTAGATGATGCGCACGGGGATGACTCCTTTTTTCATGCGCTCCGGCCTTCGGGCTGCTTGAGCGCGCGTTGGGGGTCCACGTAGCGCCGCAGTTGCCCGGCGTCCACGCTGCCCTGCGGCATTATTGATGTGGCGTCACGATTGACGCCTGCGTCACCAGCGCGCTACGCCTTTCCGAACGCTTTTTCCGGCCCATTTTGTGGGCTGATGACAGACTGAGGGATGCGCATCATGGCCGAACCAATGACCAAGATCGAACGCGAAAGCATGGAATATGACGTCGTCATCGTGGGCGCAGGGCCTGCGGGGCTGTCGGCGGCGATCCGGTTGAAGCAGCTGGATGCCGATCTAAGCGTCGTGGTGCTGGAAAAGGGATCCGAGGTTGGGGCGCATATCCTTTCGGGCGCGGTGCTGGACCCTTGCGGACTTGATGCGCTGATCCCCGACTGGAAGAAAAAGGGTGCGCCGCTGAACGTGCCTGTCAAAGACGACAACTTCTACATGCTGGGCGAGGGCGGTGGCGTGCGCATCCCCAATTGGCCCATGCCGCCGCTGATGAACAACCACGGGAACTACATCGTCTCCATGGGCAATGTCTGCCGCTGGATGGCGGAGCAGGCCGAAGCGTTGGGGGTCGAGATCTTCCCCGGCATGGCGTGTTCCGAGATGGTGTACGGCGACAACGGCGAAGTGCGCGGTGTCGTGGCCGGCGTGTTCGGGCTGGAGGCCGATGGGTCCTACGGCGAGGGCACCGAACCGGGGATGGAGCTGCTGGGCAAATACGTCTTCCTGTCCGAGGGCGTGCGCGGCAGCCTGAGCCAGGAGGTGATCGGCAAGTACAATCTGGGCGAGGGGCACGAGCCGCAGAAATACGGCCTGGGCATGAAAGAGATCTGGGAAATCGACCCCGACAAGCACAAAGAGGGCAGCGTCACCCACACGATGGGCTGGCCGCTTGGCAAGAACGCGGGCGGCGGATCGTTCATATATCACCTTGAAAACAATCAGGTTTATGTGGGTTTCGTGGTTCACCTGAACTACAAGAACCCGCATCTGTTCCCCTACATGGAATTCCAGCGGTTCAAGCACCACCCGATGGTGGCGGAGCTTCTGAAAGGCGGCAAACGCATCGCCTATGGCGCCCGCGCGATCACTGAAGGCGGTTATCAGTCGATGCCCAAGATGGTGGCCCCCGGCGTGGCGCTGCTGGGCTGTTCCGTGGGCATGGTCAACGTGCCGCGCATCAAGGGCAACCACAACGCGATGCTGTCCGGCAAGGCGGCGGCGGAAGCGGCTTTCGCGGCCATTCAGGATGGCCGCGCGTCCGATGAGTTGAGCGATTATGAGGTGGAGGTGCGCGAAGGCCCGATCGGTCAGGACCTCAAGAAGGTGCGCAACGTGAAACCGATCTGGTCCAAAAGCGGGTTGATGGCGTCGCTGACGCTGGGCGGCCTCGACATGTGGACCAACACGCTGGGCTTCAGCTTCCTTGGCACCAAGAGCCACGGCAAGACGGACGCCGCCGCGACCGAGAAGGCCGCGCGCTGGAACCTGATCGACTACCCCAAGCCTGACGGCAAGCTGTCGTTCGACAGGCTGACGAACGTCGCTTTCTCCTTTACCAACCACGAAGAATCCCAACCCGCGCACTTGAAGCTGCGCGATGCCAGCGTGCCGATTGCGGTGAACCTGCCGGAATATGCAGAGCCCGCGCAGCGCTATTGTCCGGCGGGGGTCTACGAGGTTGTCGAAGAGGCCGGGAAGGACCCGCGCTTTGTGATCAACTTCCAGAACTGCGTCCACTGCAAGACCTGTGACATCAAGGACCCGTCCCAGAACATCCACTGGACGGTGCCCCAAGGCGGCGATGGGCCGAATTACCCCAATATGTGATGGGCATGTGACGGCGACGTGATTGCCCTTCCCCCGGACGCGGCCTAGTCTTTGACGAAACCGCCTCTGAGGAGAGCTTGATGCGCGTGAGAAGTTCAGTCTTTGCCCTTGCCACGATGGCAATGATCCAACCGGTGACGGCCCATGCCGAGGGGTTGGCAGGGGCCTATCTGGCGGGCCGCGCGGCGGCGATTTCCGGCGATCATGCACAGGCGGCGGCGTATTTCGACCGGGCCTTGCTGCTTGATCCCGGCAATCCGTTCATCGTCAGCAACGCGGTCTTCGCCCATGCCGCGCTTGCCGAGTGGGAGCAGGCCGCAGCGGTTGCGGAAGGCCTTCCCGAGGGGGCGGATGGTCAAGAACTGGTCGCGTTGGTGCAATTCGTGCGGCACGTGGCCGAGGACGACTTGCAAGCCGCCATCGACATGATCGAGGCCGGGAACGGCCCCGGCCCCCTTGCCAATGACCTTGCCCGCGCGTGGTTGACCTTTGGCCAAGGCGACATGTCTGGTGCCGTTGATCTGTTCGAGGCCTTGGCCTCGGAGCGGGGCCTGGAAGAACTGGCGGCGCTACACCTTGCATTGGCCCGTGCGGCTGTCGGCGACTTCGAGGCGGCCCATGAAATCCTGTCAGGCGCGACCGGGGTTCAGATCACCAATACGGAGCGCGTTGTACGTGCCCGCGCCGTTGTCATGCTTCAGTTGGACATGCGCGCCGAGGCGCTGGACCTGCTGGACGGCTATACTCAGGCCGTTCCTGACCCCGGCCTTCTGGCGCTTCAGGCGCAAGTCGGCTCAGGCGAAACGATCCCCTATGATTTCGTGATTACCGCCCAGGATGGCGTGGCCGAGGTGTTCTTTACCGTGGCGCAACTGCTGTCGGGCGACCGTAACACGACGTTGTCGCTACTGATGGCGCAGGCCGCGCAAGGGATCGACGCGGATCACACGGATGCCATGGTGCTGGCGGGCGAATTGATGAGCGCGAGTGAGCAATTCCAACAGGCGGCCGTAACTTTTGCCGCCGTGCCAGAGGGCGATCCGAATTACATCGAGGCCCAGATGGGCCGGGCCGAAGCGCTGGAGGATCTGGGGCAGCAGGAAGAGGCGATCGCCATCCTTGCCGCCCTTGCCGAGGCGCGCCCGGATCTCGCGTCGGTGCAGGCGGCCTACGGCGATATCCTGCGCCGGGCCGAGCGTTTCGAAGAGGCAATCGATGCCTATACCGCGGTCTTGTCCCTCGTGGACACGGATCTGCCGCGCTATTGGTTCATCTACTACGCCCGCGCGATCAGCTATCACCAGATCGACAATTGGGACCCGGCGGAAGCCGATTTTCGCCGCGCGTTGGAATTGAACCCCGAACAGCCCAACGTCTTGAACTACCTTGGTTATTCCCTGGTGGAGCAGCGCCGTAACTTCGATGAAGCCCTTGATATGATCCAGCGCGCTGTCGCGGCACGGCCTGAATCCGGTTACATCATCGACAGCCTCGGTTGGGTGTATTACCGCCTTGGCCGTTTCGATGAGGCCGTGGCGCCGATGGAGCGCGCCGTGGAACTGGAACCCAACGACCCCATCGTCAACGACCATCTGGGCGATGTATATTGGGTCAATGGCCGCTACCGCGAGGCGGAATTCCAGTGGCACCGCGCCCTGTCCTTCAACCCCGAGCCTGACGAGGCGGCCCGCATCCGGCGCAAGCTGGATGTCGGCCTCTATGAGGTGCTGGAGGAAGAAGGCGGCGTAGGGGCCTTGACCGAGCAGTAGCGTCGGCGGAAGGGTCGCAGGGTCATGAAAGTTTTTGCGCCGGCGAAGGTGAACCTTGCCCTGCATGTGACGGGCAAGCGGGCCGATGGCTATCATCTGCTCGACAGTCTGGTGGTCTTCGCGGGCGTGTTCGATTGGTTGACGGTAGAACCCGCGTCCGAGATGTCGGTGACAGTCACGGGCCCCAAGGCAGAGGGTGTTCCGTCGGACGCGCGCAATCTTGTGTGGCGGGCGGCAGAATGGGCCGGACGGCCCTCGCATATCACGCTGGAAAAACATCTTCCCCAATCCGCCGGAATTGGCGGCGGCTCGACCGATGCGGCGTCGGTATTGATCGCTTTGGGCTGCGGGCCAGACGGGTCCGAGGCCTTGGGCGCGGATGTTCCCGTGTGCTGGCACCGACGTCCGTGCCGCATGTCAGGCATTGGCGAGGTGTTGGAAGAGGTGCCGGAACTTCCGCTTATGTGGATGGTGCTGGTCAACGCAGGGGTCGCTGTTCCGACAGGCGTGGTCTTTCAGATGATGGAAGACGTCGACAACGCGGCCTTGCCAACGCCTGAATGGAACGACTTCGACAGTTTCATCACGTGGCTCGCCACGACGCGCAACGACATGGAGGCGGCTGCGAAGACGGTCTCACCGGTGATATCCGAGGTGCTGGAGCGTTTGGCGCAAACCGAGGGCTGTGCGCTGGCCCGGATGAGCGGCTCGGGCGGGACGTGTTTCGGGCTATACGCGACGGAACAGCAGGCAGAAGCCGCCGCCGCTTCGATGCCCAGGGAATGGTGGGCCGAGGCGGCGCTTGTGATGCCCTAGGCGCGAGTGTTGGGCTAGTTCAGCCGTGCCACCACGTAGTCGGCCAGATCGCTCAGCATGTCGCGGATCGGATCGTCGGGCAGGGCGGTGAGGGCTGCCTTGGCTTGATCCACATGGGCATTGGCCGCGTCGCGGGTGCTGGCGAGGGTGCCGTGGGTTTGCAACAGGCCAAGGGCGCGCTCCAGATCGCCCTCTTGCTGGTCCCCTTTGCCAATGGTGCGTGCCCAGAAGGCGCGCTCGTCCGCATCGCCTGCGGCAATGGCTCGGATCACCGGCAGCGTCATTTTCCGTTCGCGGAAGTCGTCGCCGATGTTCTTGTCCAGCTTTGCGCCCCCGTCGACGCCACCCCAATCCAGCAGATCGTCGGCCATCTGGAAGGCCACGCCCAACCCGTCGCCGTAGGTCGCCAGCGCTTTCACGGTCTTTTCGTCGCGCTCGGCGATCACGCCACCGACTTCGCAGGCGGCCTCGAACAGGGCGGCGGTCTTGCCCCGGATGACTTGCAGGTACGTATCCTCGGGCGTGTCGATGTTGGCGGCGACGGTCAGTTGCAGCACCTCGCCCTCGGCAATTGTGGCGGCGGCGTTGGAAAGGATGTCGAGGACGCGCAGGCTACCCGGCTCCACCATCAATTGGAACGCGCGGGCAAAGAGGTAATCGCCGACCAGAACGCTGGATTGGTTGTCCCACAACAGGTTCGCCGTGGGGCGACCCCGGCGCTGTTCGGACTCGTCGACAACATCGTCGTGCAGCAGGGTCGCGGTGTGAATGAATTCCACCGTCGCGGCCAGCTTCACGTGATCGTCGCCCGTGTAGCCGCACAGCCGCGCACAAGCCAACGTCAGCATCGGGCGGATGCGCTTGCCTCCGGCTTCCACCAGATGGGCCGTGACCTCGGGGATGCGGGGGGCGTGCCTGGAGGCCATGCGGTCGCGGATCAGCGTGTTCACGGCGACCAGATCGTCAGCCAGCGTAGCAGACAGGCGGTCGTGGGGCTTTTGCGTTGGCGTATCCAGGCTCATGTCCCCATCTCCATCTCGACAGGTGAGCCTTGGGGGCTTACCTGTCTTGCATGCTTGAAATTCTGCGCAGCAACGACCCGACCGTGATCGCCTTCGCCACCGCTTTGCTTAGGGGCGAGGATATAGAGGTGTTCGAGTTGGACGTCCATATGAGCGGCCTTGAGGGAAGCATCGGCATATTGCCGCGCCGCCTGATGGTGCGCCGGGATGAGGCCGCCGCCGCAGAGGCGGTTTTGCGCGACAATGATCTTCCGGTGTCGGAGTGGAGCTGACGCAAGACGGCTTCCTGGGCGGCCGCGTCATGGCGTGGCAGCCGCGCGATGGCTACCGGGCTGCAACGGATCCGGTGTTTCTGGCCGCCGCCTGCGCGGCAAAACCGGGTGAAAGCGTGTTGGAGTTGGGCTGTGGCGTCGGCGTGGCTGCCTTGTGCCTAATGGCGCGGGTCGATGTGGCCGTCACCGGGGTGGAGCGGCAAGTGGCGTATGGGGCACTGGCGCGACGCAACGGGATCGACGTGGTAGACGCCGATCTGACGGCGCTGCCCGCTGCGTTGCGCCAGCGCAGCTTTGACCATGTGATCGCCAACCCGCCCTACTATGGGCCGGGCACGCCCTCGGGCGATGCGGGCCGGGACGCGGCGCTGAGGGAGGAGACCCCGCTGGCAGATTGGTGCGTCGCCGCGCGCGCGCGGCTAAAACCAGGCGGTTGGCTGACGATGATCCATATGGCCGAGCGGCTGCCGGACTTGTTGGCGGGACTGGCCGGGTTCGGGAGCATTTCCGTTTTGCCCCTGACACCCCGAGAAGGCCGCGCCGCAAGCCGTGTGGTGGTGCGGGCGCGCAAAGGGGCGAAAGGCGCGTTCCAACTGCTCGCCCCCGTTCTTATACATGAAGGGGCGACGCACCTGCGAGATGGCGATGACTATTCTGCAACAGCCCGCGCGGTTCTGCGCGATGGCGCGCCGCTGCCATTCGGTTAACCAGCTAAATATGAGGCATTTTAGCCGTTAACACAGTTCTTCGTGACAGACGCATGACAATATGCTGGACTGAAGTGGTATGGTTTAACATCAGAGGAGTATCTTATGTCGTTGAATGCCCATCTTCAGGAACTCAAGAAGAAGCATGCCAACCTCTCCGCTACGGTTGAAGAACAAGAACGCAGTCCGGCCGTGGACCCCCTGACCCTGCGCGATATGAAGAAAGAAAAGCTGCGGCTGAAAGAGGAAATCAGCCGCCTCGGCCGGTAATTCTCGTCGCCGCCGGGGCGACGTCTAGACCTCGACCTCGGCGGCATCCACGAATGTAAGCCCGTTTCGATATGCATCGAGGGTGGAGATTTCCGCCTCGATCCACTCACGGAACTTCTTCACCTGCGGGCGCATTTCTGTCCCCTCCGGGCAGACGAAACGATACCCGGCTTCGGTTGTCAGGGCGATCTTGTAGGGCATGGCCAAACGCCCCTCGCTCAGGTCTTTTTCGGCCAGCGAGATGCGCCCAAGGATCACCCCGGCGCCCGCAGCCGCGGCATCCAAGGCATGATCCGCCTGACTGAACCGCGCCCCCGCCGAGAACCTCGGCGGTAGATTGGCGGCACGAAACCATGCGGCCCAATCGACCGCGGGCTTCAGAAACCTCAAATCATCATAGTGCAGCAGCGGCGCGCGTGCGAGGTCGCTGGGGTTCGGGTATTTCTCGGCCAAATCCGGGGCCATCATCGGCGCGACCCATTCGCGAATGATGGGCGTGGTGAACAACCCCGGTTCGTCTTTCATCAAACCGAAACGAATGGCGACGTCCACGTCGTCGCGGCTGAAATCCATCATCCTCAGGGTTGCCGAAAATCGAAGCTCGATCTCGGGGTTGGCCATGGCGAACTTGAACAATCGCGGTGCCAGCCACTTGGCGGTGAAGGCAGGGCCCGCGGTGACGGTAAGACTGGTTTGATCCACCGTCCGCTTTGCGGCGCGCCATGCGCTGGCCAGTGCCGTGAAACCGTCGGCGGCGCCGGGGGACAGCGCGCGCCCGGCATCCGTCAGTTCGACGGCGCGGTTGAGGCGACGAAACAGCGGCGCCTGCAAATGCTCTTCCAAGGATTTGATCTGAAACGACAGGGCCGCGGGTGTCACGTTCAACTCGGCCGCAGCCTTGGAGAACGACATATGGCGGGCGGCGGCATCAAAGGCGCGCAGCGCGGTGAGGGGAGGCAAGCGATCAGACATTCTCGGTTAAGTATACTTTGTGTGAAGGGTTGGAAAGTCTCGTTTGTGAGGATCCCGGCAACAGCCAATATTGAGAACAAGATGAAACACGCAACCGATAAGGATACGCACCATGCACTTCGACAACACCACCAGCCCCGCCACCCGCGACGCCATTTCCCGTGCTCACGCAGAACGTGGAAAGATACTGGGTGAGATCTGGGGCTTTCTGACCGGACGCGCATGAGCGAGCGGGAAGCGGGGTTGCAGAATTTGCAATGCTGCACTGCCGCATTGCTCCTATATTAGTCAGGAACGCAGTCTTTACTTGTATAGGTGTCCCATGCTCCACGATCTCGCAGAACCCGAAATGCGGAAAATCATTGACCAGGCGCGTGCCGAGCGCAGCCGTGAGATAGCGCGGCTGTTCGCGCAATTGTTCCGTCGCCGTGCCAAAACCGACCTGAGCGTTGCGGCCACCGGTTAGCGGCCATTCCGAAAGAGCATTGGGGTTCGGACCCGAGAGCGCCTAAATGATGGGCAGATTAAAAACTCTCCCTCATCCCAAAGGTCACTTAAGATGTTCTTCTCGGAAATCCGCGCGCTTGTGCGCCAGTCCACGTTCCAACTCCAAGTGAACGAAGCGCAAAAGATGGCGCGCGTGAACAGCTATCTTTGCGCGCTTCGCTGAACGCGGGCAGAGCCAAGGGCCGCAAGGCCTGCGCCACCCGCGATGAGGGTGGCCGCAATAATCAAGTTGGGTGATGCGCTTGCGACGCCCACGATGACCAAGATAAGCGTCGACAACAGCGGCGCCGCGTAGCTGGCCACACCCAACACCTGGATGTCGCCAGCCTTCACGCCCAAATCCCATACATAAAATGCAAGGCCCACGGGCCCGATCCCGAGGGCGACGATGGCAGCCCAAGGCAATGCGCCGTCTGGCCATACGGTTGTTTCCAGCGCCAGATGCGCCGGGACCGAGAGAACGGCTGTAGCGACGCAGAACACCGCGACGGTTTCGGTCGGCATGCGGCCCAGGTGCCGGGAAATCACCGAGTAGCTGGACCACGTCAGCGCGCAGAGCCCTGCCAGGGCGAGGCCTATGCCACCTGAAAACCCCTCGGCCCCCGGCGCTACGATCAGCGCGGCGCCCGCAAAAGCCGTGAGCGCACCCAGAATGTGCAATGGCCCCAGACGCTCACCGGGTAGGAGGCCCGAGAACAAGACAATGAACAGGGGCCAGAGGTACGCGATGAGGCTGGCCTCGGCCGGGGGCGCAAGGCGTAGCGCGCTGAAATAGAGGGCGTGATAGCCGAATAGGCCGACCGTGCCAAAGACGTAGACGCGTAGCGGCACGGCACGCAATTTGGGCCAGCCGCCAGTCAGCGTCACCCAGACAAGGCCGATGGTGCCGCCAATCGCAAAGGTCATCGCGTTCAACTGGAACGGCGGAACCGGGGCAGAGCCGATGGTAAACAACGCCAGAAGCGCCCAGAGGAGGACGGCAATGAAACCGATGGCCGTGGCGCGTGTGCGGGTCATGAACGCCGTTTAGATCGTTCAACAGGCGAAGGAAAGCGGCGTGCGCAACGCAAACGGCCCCCGCGCTTGGCAGGGGCCTTTCGAAACTGTGAAGCGGTTCAGACGAAGAACTGCGCGCCGTTGGCAGAGATCGTGGAGCCGTTGATGAAGCCGCTATCGTCAGAGGCAAGGAAGCACACGCAGCGCGCGATTTCCTCGGGCTCACCCAAACGGCCTGCGGGGATCTGACCGATGATCGACTCGCGCACCTTCTCGGGCACCGCCATGACCATTTCGGTGGCGATGTAGCCGGGGCAGATGGCGTTGGCGGTGATGCCGGCGCGGGCGCCTTCCTGCGCCAGAGATTTGATGATGCCCAGATCGCCCGCCTTCGTTGCGGCGTAGTTCACTTGCGCGAACTGGCCCTTCTGGCCGTTGATCGAAGAGATCACGATGACACGGCCGAACTTGCGGTCCCGCATGCCGGGCCAGATCGGGTGGACGGTGTTGAAGACACCGGTGAGGTTGGTGTCGATAACCTCCTGCCACTGCTGGGGCGTCATCTTGTGGAACGGCGCGTCGCGGGTGATGCCCGCGTTGGCGACAACCACTTCGATCGGGCCGAGGTCCGCTTCGACCTGTTCGATGCCCGCCTTGGAGCTGTCGTAATCGGCCACGTTCCACTTGTAGGTCTTGATGCCGGTTTCGTCGGTGAACTTCTTCGCGGCTTCATCGTTGCCCGCGTAGGTGGCGGCGACGGTGTAGCCGTCCGCTTGCAGGGCCTTGGAAATGGCCTCGCCAATGCCTCGGCTGCCGCCGGTGACCAGTGCGACTCGTCCCATGTCTCTCTCCTTATGGTGCTTAACTTTGTTAGAAAAATAAAAAGCCGCACGCAACTTTATTGCGCACGGCCTTCAATTTAGGTGTGATCAGTCCCGCTCGACGCAGAGGGCGACACCCATGCCGCCACCGATGCACAGCGTGGCGAGGCCTTTTTTGGCGTCGCGGCGCTGCATTTCGAACAGCAGCGTGTTCAGAACGCGGCAGCCGGAAGCGCCGATGGGGTGGCCGATGGCGATGGCGCCGCCGTTCACGTTCACGATGGCCGGATCCCAGCCCATGTCCTTGTTCACGGCGCAGGCTTGCGCGGCGAAGGCTTCGTTCGCTTCCACGAGGTCCAGATCATCGACTGTCCAACCGGCTTTTTCCAGCGCCTTGCGGGACGCATAGATCGGGCCCACACCCATGATCGACGGGTCGAGGCCCGCGGTCGCGTAGGAGGCGATGCGCGCCAGCGGCTTGATCCCGCGCTTCTCGGCGTCATCGGCGGACATCAGCAGGGTGGCGGCAGCGCCGTCATTCAGGCCCGAGGCGTTGGCGGCGGTGACAGAGCCGTCCTTGGTGAAAGCGGGGCGCAGTTTCTGCATCGCTTCCATCGTGGCACCGTGGCGGATGTATTCGTCCTGATCGACGGTGATGTCGCCCTTGCGGTTGGGCACGATCACCGAGCAGATCTCATCCACGAACTTGCCGGCCTTCTGGGCCGCTTCGGCCTTGTTTTGCGAGGCGACGGCGAATTCGTCCTGCTGTTCGCGGGAAATCTGCCATTTCTCGGCCACGTTCTCGGCGGTCTGACCCATGTGGTAGCCGTTGAAGGCGTCCCACAGGCCATCGCGGATCATCGTGTCGATATACTTCATGTCGCCCATCTTCTGGCCCGCGCGCAGCATGGCGGCGTGGGGGGACATGGACATGTTTTCCTGACCACCGGCGATAACGATCGAGGCATCGCCCAACATGATGTGCTGTGCGCCAAGGGCCACGGCACGCAGGCCGGAGCCGCAGACCTGGTTGATCGACCAGGCGGCGGATTCTTGCGGCAGGCCCGCGTTGATGTGGGCCTGGCGGGCCGGGTTCTGGCCCTGGGCGGCGGTGAGGACTTGGCCAAGGATCGTCTCGGACACGTCGGCCTTGTCGATACCGGCGCGCTCCACCACGGCTTCGATCACGGTTTTGCCGAGGTCATGGGCGGCGGTGTTGGCGAAAGAGCCGAGGAAGCTGCCAACCGGCGTGCGGGCGGCAGAAGCGATGACGACATTGGTCATGGGAAGTCCTTTCCTGTGCGCGCCGGGGGTCATGCAAGGCGTCCGACGCAGCGTATGAATTGCGCAGGTGATAGTGTGCACGACACGTATAATTCAACGGACACGGTGTCTCAGGTAAGGATGAGGTGGCGGATATGCGCCTGCAGCATGGATCTTGACGCAGCGGAAGGTAGAGGCCGCAGTGTTCAGGCGCTGCGGACGATCTGGTTGGTATCCACGTCGGGCAATTTCATCGACGGGGCGCCGTAGTAGTAGCCTTGCAGGCAATCGACACCGGCGGCGGCAAGCCATTGCGCCTCTTCCGCGGTTTCGACCGATTCCGACACAACAAGCATGTCGAAATGCCGGGCGAGGCCGATGAGGGCTTCGGACAGGACTTGATTGTCCGCATCTTCGGAAATGTTGCGCGTGAACTGACCGTCGATTTTCAGGATGTCGAAGTAGAACGTCTTGAAGTGGCGGAAGGCCGTATACCCCGCGCCGAAGTCGTCCAGCGCGAAGGTGATGCCCTTGTCTTGCAGGTCTTCCATGAAGATGGCCACGATCTCGGGCATGATCATGACCGAGCTTTCGGTGATCTCAAGGATCAGACGTTCAACCACCATGGGGTGGTCGCGCAGGCAGGTCCGAAGGATCTGCATCCAGCGTGGATACCCGACAGACCGGGCGGACATGTTGATCGACAGGCGCAATCCGGGATTATTGCGCAGGGCCTCAAGGCCGAAATGCAGGGCCGCGCAATCGATCTGGCGGCCGATATCCGTATCTTCCACGGCACCCATGAAGTCGCGCGCGGGGATGACCCGGCCGGTTTCGTCGAGGATACGGATCAGCCCCTCGAAAAACGCGATGCCTTGCCCATCGGCGCGGACGATCGGTTGAAAGGCCAGCAGCGCATCGCCCCGCGCCAGGGCCTGCTGCACCATCGCCAAGGTGCCGCGATCCCTTTGGGTGACCGCTGCGTCAAGGGGACTTTCCAATCCCGGTTCTATCGGTTCCACGCCAATGTCACGCATTGTGCAACTCCAATCACCCACTCGCTCTGGGTTGATGCCCTGAGTCTCTTTAAGGAAGGATGAAATTCGCGATTTGCTTCGAATGCAGGGGAGTTTTGGAATGACGGGCACAAGTGGTGATCGGGACGCGGGGCGGTGTGATTGGTGTGGGTCGGACCCCCTCTACGTGGCCTATCACGATGAAGAATGGGGGGTGCCCGAATACGACAGCCGGGCGCTGTGGGAAAAGCTGGTGCTTGACGGGTTCCAGGCGGGGCTGGCGTGGATCACGATCCTGCGCAAGAGGGACGCCTTTCGCGCGGCTTTCGAGGACTTTGACCCAGAGGTCATCGCGCACTGGGGCGAGGCCGACGTTCAGCGCTTGCTGGGGAATGCGGGCATCGTGCGCCACAGGGGCAAGATCGAGGCGGCGATCACCAACGCCCAGGCCTGGATCGCGATGGAAGAGCGCGGCGGGTTTGATCGGTTCATTTGGGATTACGTCGATGGGGTGCCGCTGAAAAACACCTTCCAGTCGATGGCGGATGTGCCGCCGTCCACGGAAATGAGCGCGCGCATGTCGAAGGACCTCAAGAAGGCGGGGTTCAAGTTCTGTGGCCCGACGATCGTTTATGCCTGGCTAGAGGCAACCGGCGTGGTGAACGACCATTTGGTGGGCTGCTTCCGGCATGACGCGGTGACGGAGATGGCCCGCGAGCAAGGGGCATGATGGACGAACGGCCCCCGTGATCAACTGCCAGATGCCATGATCGCCTGCAGCATCGCAATCGCCTCGGGCGAATCCCAGTGGGCATCGCCACGCAAGCGGGCAATCTCTTGGCCTTCCGGGTCGAGGACCAACGTGATCGGCAAGCCAAAAATCCCCATCTCGCGCGCGATTTGTTGATTGATGTCGCGGTGTTGCGGCAAGGAGGTCACGCCCTCTTCCTCAAAGAACCGCCGGATGGCTTGCGGCGGGTTGCGCCCCGTGGCCAGCGTCACGACCTGAAAGGTGTCGCCGCCCATCTGGTCCTGCAGGCGTTGCAGCGAGGGCATTTCCTCGCGGCAGGGCGCACACCAGGTGGCCCAGAAGTTCAGCAGCACATACTGCCCCGCGTAATCCGAAAGGGCGCCTTCCGTCTCGTCTGCTTGCACATAGGGAAGCGCGGACGTCGTGACCGGATCCGCATGGATCACCAACCCGCGCATCTCACCCACCTGTAGCGCGGACAGATCTTGCGCCGACGCCTGTAGTGTCATGGCAGCATTTGCACCAAGGCTTGCGGCGATGTAAGCGGCGGTAAGTAGAATTTTGCGGACCATCTTGGTTCCTTTGAGAGACAGGACATTAGACATGAGCGGTACGGGTTCCACCAACGACGCGACAAAAGCCAACACCATGTGGGGCGGCCGGTTCGCCGCTGGTCCCGATGCGATCATGGAGGCAATTAATGCCTCGATCTCATTTGACCAGAGAATGGCGCGCCAGGACATCGAAGGCTCCCGTGCCCATGCGGCCATGTTGGCCGCGACAGGCATCGTGGACGGTAGCGATGTCGAGGCGATCCGGGAAGGCCTGCTCACGGTCTTGTCAGAGATCGAGGGCGGGACGTTCACCTATTCCGCCGCGCTGGAAGACATCCACATGAATGTGGAGTCTCGCCTGACCGAAATCGTCGGCCCGGCCGCCGGACGTCTGCACACGGCACGCTCGCGCAATGACCAGGTCGCTACCGACTTCAAGCTGTGGGTGCGTGACCAGATGGACGCCGCCATCACCGGGATCGAGGCGCTTCAGCGGGCGCTGTTGGGCCAGGCCGAGGCCGGGGCCGATTGGGTCATGCCCGGCTTTACTCACCTGCAAACTGCGCAACCCGTGACCTGGGGCCACCACATGATGGCCTATGTCGAGATGTTGGGCCGCGACGCCTCGCGCTTCCGCGATGCACGCACGCGGATGAACACATCGCCGCTGGGGGCCGCTGCCCTTGCCGGCACCTCTTTCCCGATTGACCGGGACATGACGTCCAAGGCGCTTGGCTTCGACCGCCCCGCCGCGAACTCCCTCGATGCCGTGGCGGATCGCGATTTCGCGTTGGAGTTCCTGTCGGCTGCCTCCATCTGCGCCATGCACCTGTCGCGCTTTGCCGAAGAGCTGGTGATCTGGTCGTCGGCCCAATTCCGTTTCGTGGCTTTGTCTGACCGGTTCTCGACCGGATCGTCGATCATGCCGCAGAAGAAGAACCCCGACGCGGCAGAGTTGATCCGCGCCAAGATTGGGCGGATCTTCGGGGCCAATGTGGCGCTGATGACGGTGATGAAGGGGCTTCCGCTGGCCTATTCCAAGGACATGCAGGAAGACAAGGAACAGACGTTTGATGCCGCCGACAACCTGATGCTGGCATTGGCCGCGATGGAAGGCATGGTGCGCGACATGGAGGCAAATGTAGCGTCCCTTGAGGCCGCCGCCGCCAGCGGGTTCTCTACCGCCACGGATCTTGCCGATTGGCTGGTGCGGACGCTGGATATGCCGTTCCGGGAGGCGCACCACGTGACAGGCAGCCTTGTGAAGCTGGCCGAGGACAAGGGCTGTGATCTGCCGGACCTGACGCTGGCGGACATGCGATCAGTTCATGGGGACATCACGCAAGCCGTGTTCGATGTGCTGGGCGTGCACAACTCTGTCGCCTCGCGCGTGTCCTACGGGGGCACTGCGCCGGTTCGGGTGCGCGAGCAGATCGCACAGTGGCGGGCGGAACTGGGTTAGGCGCAGGCTTGCCGACACGGGACCTTCCCGCTGGACAGGCGGCGCAAAGCGGCTGACACTACGGGATTTGAAGGAGGCCCCCCATGCGGTATCTCGCAATTCTGTCGATCCTGATCCTTACCGCCTGCGGTGTGGATGGTGAACCCGAGCGGCCCGAGCGCGCAGCACCGGTCGCCGGCCTGTCGATCAGCGGAACGGCTGAAATCGGTATCTCTGGTTCGTTGTAGGGGCTTGCCCGCAATCCCAGTTGATCCGGCGCGCATTCGCGCCTAACGTTCCCTTATCCCGGCATGGCCCTGCGCTTCGCCGGGTTTTCATTTGCTCTCGTTTCGCAAGGCACTGACCGATGGAAAAGATCCCCATGACACCGAAGGGCCTGGAGGCCATGAACGGTGAACTCAAGCAGCTCAAGAGTATCGAGCGTCCGGCGATCATCAAGGCGATCGCGGAAGCGCGCGAGCATGGCGACCTTTCCGAGAACGCGGAGTATCATTCCGCGAAAGAGAAGCAGTCCTTCATCGAGGGGCGGATCAAAGAGCTTGAGGGATCGATCTCGCTGGCGCAGGTGATTGATCCGGCGACCCTGTCGGGGGCAATCAAATTCGGTGCGACCGTTAATCTGGTCGACGAAGAGACCGAGGAAGAGAAGACCTACATGATCGTGGGGGAGGCCGAGGCCGATATTCACAAAGGCCTGCTCAACATCAAATCCCCCCTCGCCCGCGCCTTGATCGGCAAGGAAGAGGGCGATAGCGTTGAGGTGCGCACGCCTGGTGGGGCCAAGTCGTACGAAATCGTCAAGATTTCCTATGTTTGAGGCCTTTGCCAAGCCGCCTGCCATGACCGTCCGCCGACCGAGATGACAAAGACGATGCCGTCTTCTGATCCAACACCGCCGCCTCAAGCCACGCCGACGGCCCTTGACCTCGGTCTTTATGCCCGTGCCGAGGCCGGACCCCGTGTCACGGTGATCGAGGTCGTGGCGATTGCCGTGTCGATCCTGTGGATCGTCGCGGTGATTTTCCTGGGCCTCGCGAGTGCGGAGGGGGAAGATACCGCAAGCGGATTATCGCGGTTGCTGTCGATCCTGGCGGTCATTCTTCCTCTGGCCTTGATCTGGGTGGCGGCCATGGCCGCGCGGACGGCGCGGGCCCTGCGACAGGAAGCGGCGCGCCTTCAGGCCTCGATCGACGCAATGCGGGCGGCTTATGTGGAGCAACAACAGCGCCAGTCGATGGAGATGAAGCCGGATCTTGTCCAGAAGCTGGATGATCTGATGGCCGCACAACAGGCGGCGGACACGAAGCTGGCGACCTTCACCTCGCTGCGCGTGGTGGACCCGGCAGAGGTCCGGGCTGCGGTGCCGCCCGTCCTGGCCGAGATTGACGCGGCACAACCGCAACCGGCCTTGGGCCTCGTGCAAGAGGTCGCGGCTGAGCCGATTTCAGTGGCGGATTTCATCAGGGCCCTGAATTTCCCCGAAAATGAGCACGACAAGGAGGGATTTCGCACCCTGCGCCGGGCCTTGGAAGATCGCGCGACAGAGCGGTTGATCCGTGCCTCTCAAGACGTCCTGACGCTTCTGTCGCAAGACGGGATTTACATGGATGACCTGCGGCCTGATCGCTCCAAATCCGAGGTCTGGCGGCGGTTCGCGAAGGGCGAACGGGGTCGCCCGATTGCGGCCTTGGGCGGAATTCACGACCGATCCTCGCTGGTGTTGGCAGCGGGCCGAATGCGTAAGGATCCGGTCTTCCGCGATGCCGTGCACCACTTCCTGCGCCATTTCGACCGGACCTTCATGGAGTTCGAGAAAAACGCAAGCGACGAAGAAATTGCGCATCTGGCTGATACCCGCACCGCGCGCGCCTTCATGCTTCTGGGGCGTGTGACCGGCACTTTCGACTGACGGGCACCATCGACTGACGCGCACCATCGACTGACGCGCACCATCGACTGACGCGCACCATCGACTGACGCGCACCATCGACTGACGCGCACCATCGACTGACGCGCACCATCGACTGACGCGCAACAAGATCCTTCGAAGGATCTTGCGAAATTCCTTGCAAGGAATTTGTAAAAGCCTTGCAAGGCTTTTTGGTGCCTAGGCCCGCGGTGGGCGCGGTTTGTAGACCGGCAAGCGCCACCCAAACAGTAGTGACCCTGCGCGCAGACCAAAGGTCGTGGCGATGCATGCTACCGTGGTCCAGATCGTCCCATCTGCCAGAAGCGACGCGATGAGGGCCGCCCCGGCGCCTGCGACAGCGGCGGTGACGTAGAGCTCTCCCTGTTTCAACACCAGCGGAACTTCGTTTGCCACCACGTCCCGCATCAGGCCACCGAAGGTGCCTGTGGCGACGCCCATGACCAGGACCACACCGGTGCCGACCTCCATGCTGCGGGCCACGGACACGCCGGCCGCGACGGCAATTGCAAGCGCCGCGGCATCCAGCCAGATCAGCCATTTCAAGCGGCTTTCCACGAGGTGGGCCGTGAAAAACACCAGCACCGCTGCGCCCGTGGCGATGGCCAGGGGCGTGGCGTCGGCGATCCAGAACACGGGATCGCGGTCCAGCAGGAGGTCGCGCAAAGTGCCGCCGCCCACCGCCGTGAGCGCGGCAAAGAAGATGAAACCCACGACATCAAGTTGCGCCCGGGAGGCCGCCAAGGCTCCGGTCAGGGCGAAGATCAGCACTGAGGCGTTGTCGAGCGTCAGGGCGAGGGTCATCGGAGGCTCATTCAGCTCCGCTTGCCCGGCTTGAACGGCGCCATTCCGGCGCGGGCCAATTCATCGGCACGCTCGTTGCCCTCATGCCCTGCGTGTCCCTTGATCCACTCCCACGTCACGTCGTGCCGCGCCTGCGCGGCGTCCAGCCGTTGCCACAGGTCGACGTTCTTCACCGGCTTTTTGGTCGAGGTCTTCCAGCCGTTGCGTTTCCAGCCGTGCATCCAGCCGGTGATGCCGTTTTTCACGTAGGCGCTGTCGGTGATCACCGTCAGTTTGGAGGGTCTCTCCAGCGCCTCCAGCGCGGAAATCGCGGCCAGGAGTTCCATGCGATTGTTGGTCGTGTCGGCCTCGCCGCCCTTTAACTCGCGCTCCTTCAGGATCTTGTCACCGTCCTTGGCGCGCATCAGCGCTCCCCATCCGCCGGGGCCGGGATTGCCGGAGCAGGCGCCGTCCGTGTAGGCGACGAGATCAGGCATCGGCTGTCGCGATCATCAAGGCGTAGCTGTCATCAGAGCCCGCTAGACCCTTTCCCCTGCCGGTCACACAGTCGGTCACGGTCAGGCCTGCGTCCGTGAGCATCCCCTGCAATGCGTCCACAGAGAAGTAGCTGTAGAACCGACCCAGATTATCGCGCGCTTCCCCGTCACCGGTTTTCATGCCGAGGAAGAACACGCCCCCGGGCGTCAGGCTTTGGGCCAGCCGCAAGATGTGGCTTTGCACCGCGTCGCGTGGGGCATGCAACAGGCTGAAGCTCGCCCAGATCCCGTCGTACTGCGTGGCACCCGGCAGATCCTCGAACAGCGCGCGGCGGGCGGGAACACCAAGCGCAACAGCGGCATCCACAAAGGCCGGGGTCGCATCGATCGCATCGACCCGTAGGCCATGATCCATCAGCCGTTTCGCCTGATCCCCGGGCCCGCAACCCAAGTCAAGGACCAGCCCGCCGTCGCAAACCTTGGAAGCAAAAGCGTCCAGAAAATCCACATGGTCGGGCGACATCGGCGCGGCGCGGTACCGCTCGACGGCGGCCCCGTAGACGGAGATGGTCTGGTGATCAATCATGGGCCCAGTAGGAAACCGATGAGAAGGCAAAACACAACCACCCCTGTTAGAAAAAGGCGCAGGGGAACCCACCAATCCGGCGCAAGCCCCCGGCGCGCGCAGGTGACGTCGATCGCGAGAAGCCCGACGAAACCGGAGATCAAGGCGATGATACGGGTGCTTTCCGGTTGGCCGGTGAAAAAGAAGATCCAAAGGGCGGGGAGGGTAGAGAGCGCAAGGCCTACCGGCATCCAGGAAGTCTGCGCTTTCGCGGCAAATCCCCAGATGACGCCTGCCATGAAGCTGAGGATGATCGTGCCATAGGCCGTCAGAACGGCCCCGCCGGTGAGCGCGGGAGGCAGCGAGAGTGGCATGTAGTCAAGGAGAAGACCCGCCGAGGAGGACGCGCCCCAGAGGAACGGGATCAGGCCTGTGAGGCCAAGCAGAAGGGCAGAGGTGGGAATGCGGGTCATGGGCGCATATGTGGCACGGCTGCGAGCGGGGGCAAGGGAGCTTCTGGGGCGCTGCCCCAGACCCCGGCATTTTCAGGGAACAAAGATGGTCAGGCGCGCTCCAGGGCGAGGCGGCCGGCGAGCAGTGCGAAGATGGCGGCGAAGGATCGGTTCATCCAGGCCATGATGCGGGCGGATCCGAGAATATAGGTGCGCGCAGTGGCGGCAAAGAGGCCGTAGAGGACGAAGACGGCGAAAGTCATTGCCATGAAGATACCGCCAAGCAGCAGGATTTCCTGCGTCACTGCGGCGGGATTACCGGACAGGAACGGTGTCATCAGCGACAGGAAGAAGATCGACAGCTTCGGGTTGAGGATGTTGATCAGCGCGCCGCGTTTGGCGATGGTAGAACCGCTCTCGTCCGTTGTGGTGGGCTCTACGTTCAGGGCGCCGCCGGAGCGCAGCGCGGAATAGGCGAGATAGAGCAGGTAGGCCACCCCCAGGAATTTGACGACATTGAACAAAAGCGCCGAGGTGTGGAGCACGGCGGCAAGCCCAAGGGTGGCTGCAAAAAGGTGTGGAACGATGCCGATGGTGCATCCCAGTGCTGCCCAGATCGCGGCGCTGCGGCCTCGACCCAGACCGAGGGCCAATGTGTAGAGCACGCCGGTGCCGGGGGCGATGACGACCACGAACGCGGTCAGCAGAAACTGGGGTGTGATCATGGGGGTGGGTTTTCCGTAATAAGAATTACGGCAAACGTGCCCGACAGGGGCGCGCCTGTCAACGGGCGTTGCGCTGGGCCAGTGCTGGGCCAGTGCGAAAGAAGCTGACATCATTGGTGAAAATGGAGGATGGCACCAGGCGGATCAGGCGGCCGGCGGGATCCTCCACACGGGCGACGTTTTTGATAAACCATTCGTTTTGCTGATCTTCAGGGCCAAGATAGCGGCGCAGGAGGCGCCGGAAGAGGGCGGTGTTCATCGGCTCGACGCTGGCCTCTCCGCGCAGGCCGAGGTGGCGCAGGACGCCCGCCGCATTGTCGTAGTCCACGATCTCGACGGCGACCTGAGGGTTGGAGATTACCCGCGCGGCGCTGCTGGAGGTGGCGTCTGACAACATCCAAAGCGCTGAATTCTCCCATGCGAACCAGACCGGCGCATTGCGCGGCGCGCCGTCCGGCGTCACGGTCGCAAGGTTGGCCATCAGGGGGCGGGCGAGGACCAACTGCGGGTCGAAGGGCGTGGGCATGGAACTCACCTACTAGGGTAAATCAATACTATATCAATTTGAGAAAACGGACTTGGCCCGCGTCACTCCGGAAACAGTGTCATGTTCGCGCCGAGGATGTCGGTTGGGCGGGCAATGAACACCGCTTCGGTGCAATGTGGCTTGCCAGTCCTGGGTGCGACTGGGCGGCGGTGCGGGTGGGGCTTGGCGTTTTTTCCAGAACATGACGCGGGGGGCCTTGGGGTCTTGTGGGTGGCGCGCGACGCCCACAGGTTTCAAGGACACAGGATTGTCCCTGTGGGGCTTGGATGCAAGGGACTGCAATGGCGCCTTTTCCATTAACTTTGGTTAACGGGCCGACTACCTTTCAGAAATGTTTCGCCTGTCGCCCCTCGTTGTACTGTTCGTGTACGCGGCTTTTGCTGCGAACGGTCAATCGTGCCACCCAAGCTACGCTGGGTTTTGCGTGCCAGACGGACAGGGTTGCCCAGAGCCGGATTGTGCAGGCGGAGATGGGGATTGGCCGATTGTAAACGCCACCGTTCGGGTCGTTGGGCCCGATGACTACGATCTCGATCGGGACAACGGTGGACTTGGCTGTGAACCAAGTTCGAGCAACACTATTCCGATCTCATCACCGATTTGGCAACAGGCATTGGCGGATGGCCATCCTGACACGCGGAATGACGACTAAACCGTTTCCCGCAACACGCGCGGCACCTTGAATTCCACGTCCTCGATGGCCGTTTCCACCATTTCTCGGGTGACGTCGAACCTGTCCTCGAACGCCTGGATGACTTCCTCGATCAGCACTTCGGGGGCGGAAGCGCCCGCGGTAATGCCGAGCGTCTTGATGCCGTCCAAGGCCCGCCAGTCGATGTCGGTGGCGCGTTGGACAAGTTGGGAATAGCCGCACCCGGCCCGCGATCCGACCTCGACCAAACGTTTGGAGTTGGAAGAATTGGGCGCACCCACGACCAACATCGCCTCGGCCTTGGAGGCCATGGCTTTCACCGCTTCCTGGCGGTTGGTGGTGGCGTAGCAGATGTCTTCCTTGTGGGGGCCGACGATAGCCGGAAAGCGCGATTGCAGGGCGGCGACGATGTCGGCGGTGTCATCGACGGACAGCGTCGTCTGGGTGACAAAGGCCAGCTTCGACGGATCACGGACCGCGACCTTTGCCACATCTTCCACCGTTTCGACCAAAAGCACCTCTCCCTCTGGAAGCTGGCCCATGGTGCCGACGGTTTCGGGGTGCCCCTCGTGGCCGATCATGATCATTTGCAGACCGTTGTCGGCGTGGCGTTGCGCTTCGATATGGACCTTGGAGACCAGCGGGCAGGTGGCATCGACATAGACCATCTGGCGCGCGGCCGCTGCCTGCGGCACGGACTTCGGCACCCCGTGGGCCGAGAAGATGACCGGGCGGTCGTCGGGGCATTCCGATAGCTCTTCGACGAACACCGCGCCCTTGGCTTTCAGATCATCGACCACATATTTGTTGTGCACGATCTCGTGGCGCACGTAGACGGGCGCGCCCCACTTCTCTAGTGCCATCTCGACTATCTTGATGGCGCGGTCCACGCCGGCACAAAAGCCGCGCGGGGCGGCGAGGTAAATCGTGAGGGGCAATTTGGTCATGGTCGGACTCCGGCTTCGTCCAAGAGGTAGGGGCGAATAGGTGCGAGGTCCAGTGCCGACCAGGGAGATATAGCAGCGCAGGGGGGCACGAGAAGCAATGGTGTCAAAAGTAGGAGGAGCCATGGCGGACCGGAAAGACCATTGGGACAAGGTGTATGCTGCGCGCGACGAAGCTGCGTTGACGTGGTTCGAACGCACGCCGGATCAGTCGGTATCGCTGATTGCGCGCTACGGGACGCCCGAGGGCGGCTTGGTGGATATCGGTGGCGGCGCGTCACGCCTTCCGGATGCGCTGCTGGATGCCGGGTTTCGCGATATCAGTGTGCTGGATCTGTCAGGCGCGGCGTTGGACGTCAGCCGGAAAAGGTTGGGCGCGCGCGCAGAGGTTGTGAACTGGATCACAGGCTCGGTCACCGAATGGAAGCCGGACCGCGTCTATGCGATTTGGCATGACCGGGCGGTGTTTCATTTCCTTGTCGATGCGCCGGATCGCGCCGCCTATCTGCACACCATGGACCGCGCACTGGCCGAGGGAGGACACGCAATCATCGCGACCTTCGCCGAAGATGGGCCAGAGACATGCTCCAACCTGCCGGTGCGGCGCTATCACTCAGACGACCTTATTGCCGAGGTGGAGGCCACCTTGCCGGGCCGGTTCCGTCGGGTGGACGACATGCCGCATGTGCATATCACTCCGAAAGGCAACCGGCAACCGTTCCAGATCACCGTGCTGCGCAAGCTCTGACACCGGTGACGGTTGCCGATTTCGGGTGACGCGCCCGGCAATGCCCGCCATGGTGCGCGCGACCCTTAAGGAGACGCCCATGTTGATGCCCCGCCAAGCCGTGCCCGCCCTGTCCCTTCCGCAGGTGGGGGGCGGCACCTTCGATTTGGCCGCTGAGTCCAGCCCTCGCGGTACCGTCGTGTGCTTCTACCGGGGCCTGCACTGCCCGCTGTGTGCCAAGTACCTGACGGAATTCGAAAGCCTCGTGAGTGAATTCACCGCGCGCGGCGTGGGATCGATTGCAATCTCCAGCGATGGTGCAGAGCGGGGCGCCAAGATGAAAGAGAACATCGGCGCCAAGAACTTGCGCTTTGCCTATGACATGAGCCTGGCGAAGGCGCGGGAATGGGGGCTATATATCTCTACCTCGCGGGGCAAGACCTCCATCGGGATCGAAGAGCCTGCGTTGTTCGCAGAGCCCGGGTTGTTCCTGATCAACCCCGACAACACGTTGTATTACATGTCCGTGCAGACGATGCCCTTCGTGCGGCCCCACTTCCGGGAGTTGCTTGGCGCTGTCGATTTCGCGATCGAGAAAAGCTATCCTGCGCGCGGCGAATACACCGGCGAGGTCTAAGGCCTTGCCATGACCGCCTTCGTCGCCCGTACCCTGACCCGCGCAGATATCGAGCACGTAGATGGGCCTGCGACGCTGACGGAATGCACGCTGGACGGGATCGACCTTTCTGACCTGGACCTCTCGGGCTGGGTGTTCGAGCGGTGCACCTTCCCCGGTGCGTCATTCAGCGGTGCGGTGCTGGAAGGGGCGATCTTCAAGACCTGTCGCGCATCGGGGGCCCGTTTCCTCGGCACGGATTTGCAGGAGGCCGAGATTGAGGGCGGCGACTTCAGCAACACCGACCTGCGCGGTGCCACGCTGTCGTCCGCCAGGATCAGCCGCGCCAAAATGACGGGGGCCGACCTGTCCGACGTGCGGGCCGTGGCGTTCGAGTTGGAGGATGTCTTGCTGTCCCTTGCCGTCCTGACCAAGGTCTCGTTTCGGAAAATGACCTTGAAGCACGTCGATTTCAGCGAGGCAGACATGACGTCTTGCGATTTTCGGGATGCCGTGTTCGAGGACTGCTCGCTGCGAAATGCACGCCTGGAGGCGTGCGGGTTCGAGGGGGCCGATTTGCGGGGGGCGGATCTGGGGGGCGTGACGCTGACCGATGCACGGCGCTTCAAGGGTGCTGTCATTTCCAAGGGGCAGGCGGCGGATCTGCTGGGTCAGCTTGGGTTGCGGGTCGTCTAGCGCCGCGCGCGGCGTTCCAGTTTGGCCGCAAGGTTGAGGCCCACACCAGGGCGCGACCAGGGGCAGACGGCGACGCAGATCGCGCAGCCCTGGTTCTCGATGAAGTAGGGGAGGCAGGCGTCGAAATCGACGTACCACTTCCGGGTGCCCCTGACGGTTTGCTTGTGCGGCGCGATGGCTTCGGGCGGGCAGGCGTCTTCGCAGATGCGGCAGTTGGCGCAGAAGTCGTCGATGCCGTGGGTCCGGGGCGGTGTCGGCGCGAACGGCGCATCGGTCAGCACGGCCGATAGCCGGAAAGAGCTGCCGAACTCGGGCGTGATCAGGGAGCCATGCTTGCCAAGCTCTCCGAACCCGCAGGCAATCGCGGGCGGAATCAGGGTAAGCGCGCCCGTCATCGGGCCGGTGACGGGCTCGGCCCCGTGCCCCAGGCCGCGAAGCCAGGCGGTGATGTCCTTGGCCGCCTTCGCCGCCCGCCCGTATTGGTGCAGAACTTCAAGGGCGGCTGTCGGGTCAGGGGCCTGGCTGATGGCGTCGTAATCGTGGTGCACGCCCAGGACGATGACCTTTGATTGCGGGATCGTGTGACCCGCGTAGGCCCAGTTCTGGTCCATGTCTGCCACCCCGATCTTCTCGCAGGATCCATCGTTGACGAATTGCAGGAGGGCCTCGGTCCAGGCCTCGGGGGTATTGTGCGCGGGCGGGCCCGTGACCTTGGGGAGGGGGACGTCGTAGATGCCCGCGCGCCATTCGGCCATGGCGCGGAACCGGGCCTCGTCGGGGCGGGTGGTGTAGAACCAACGCTGCATCTCGCCGTGGGGAATGTCATCGGGGTCGGGTGCCCAATAGACCATCTTGGGGCGGCGTTTGGTGGCCTCCCCCAGCCCATTGATCACATTGCCAGAGACGTTGGGCCGAAGCGCCATCTGGTCCGGGTCAGGCGTGTAGGGGCGGTGAGGGTTGGAGCGCGGCATGGGGAACGATGCGCGGGGTGGCGTGTCCCTGTCAAACAGCGAGGCGTTTGAGGATCTCAAGCGCCTCGGCCGCGCGGGCTTCGCAGAAGGCGGGTGTGGGCGTCTCCATCGCGCCGGTGGCACGCCGGATCTGGAGATCGCCGAGCAGCAGAGTGAGGTAAAGCTGCGTCAGCCGCGTCGCGTCGCCCTGCAAAGGGCTTTGGGCGATGATGCCCTGGATCATTGGCCCGACGGTGTCGCGGCCCCCGGCGGCTAACACCCGGCCTAGATCGCCGGAGGGATCGGCCGCCGCTGCGCGGTTGAGCGCCACGGCGCGGGGCCCCAAGACCATGCCAAGCAGGATCGGGCCGAGGTGGGCAAGCTGGTCAAGCGCCGGTTTGTCGGGGCTGTCGGCAAGCGCCGCGCGCACCGTATCGGTGTTGCGTGCGATCAGCGCGGCCATTAGGCCCTTTTTGTCGCCATACCAATTATAGAGCGTCTCGTTCGACGCCTTTGCCGCCCGCGCGATCGCCTGCATCGATGCGCCCGCATAGCCCTTTTCCTCCAGCATCCGGTACGCCGCATCCTCGATCTGCACGCGCCGTTCCTCTTTGGATTTGTCTTCCATTACATCCCCCTCTTGACCCCAAGCCGTAATATGCATTACGGATTAGTGCAATACCGTAATGCATATTACGGCCACTACCGAATGCTGCTTAAAAGGATTGAGGACATGCGTGGCGTTGGCGTAACATTGGGGTTTGCATCGGTCCTCTTTTCAGGGGCGATTTTCGGGTTCTTCTATGCGTGGGTATGCTCTACCATGTGGGGGCTGGACGCGGCGGACCCACGCATCGCCATCGCGGCGATGCAGGCGATGAACGCAAGCGTGCGCAATGCGGTCTTCTGCCCGACGTTCTTCCTGACACCAGTGGTCCTGTTCGCCGCCGCCGTCGCGACCCAGGGTCGCGCGCGGGTGCTCTTCGCCGGAGGCGGGGGCGTCTACTTGATGGGAGGACTGATCCTGACCATTCTGGTCAATGTGCCGATGAACGAGGCGCTGGCCGCGCTTGACGTCCCCCGCGACATAGATGCGGCACAGACGATCTGGGAGGCGTATCGGCCACGCTGGCAGGTGTTCAACATCACGCGGACGGTTCCGTCCGGTCTTGCGCTGATGCTGGCGGCTGGTGGCCTCTGGAGCCTTGGGTGCAAGGCTGAAGCCTGACCAAGGTGGGCGCTGCTATTCGGCGCCCACGTCAACTGGGTCAACCGCCTCGATCCGCGGTTCGCGTGGAGGACGCCCGATTGCTTCCTTGAGGTCCATCAGCTCGATGAAGTTGTCGCACTGGCGGCGCAGGTCATCGGCGATCATCGGCGGTTGGCTGCGGATCGTAGAGACGACAGACACCCGGCATCCCTTGCGCTGAAGCGCCTCGACCAGCGGTTTGAAGTCGCCATCGCCTGAAAAGATGACGACGTGATCGACATGTGGGGCGGCTTCCATCGCGTCAACGGTAAGCTCGATATCCATGTTCCCCTTCACCTTCCGGCGACCCTGGCTATCGGTGAATTCCTTGGCGGGCTTCGTGACCATATTGAAGCCGTTGTAGTGCAGCCAATCCACCAAGGGGCGGATCGGTGAATAGTCGTCATTTTCCAGAAGGGCGGTGTAGTAGTTCGCGCGCAGCAGTTTCCCGCGCTGCATGAACTCCGACCGAAGGAGCTTGTAGTCGATGTCAAAACCGAGCGCTTTTGCGGCGGCGTAGAGGTTAGAGCCATCAATGAAAAGCGCAAGGCGCTCGTCCCGGTAAAACATGTTGTGTCCAATGCCCGTAAGTGTGTGTATGTGCGTCGGCGGTCTTGAAATCCGAAGTTAGGTCCTCGGTGGACGGCCAATGCGTTCTAGTAAACTTGTGTTGTATTCAACTCAGGAATGACACATTCAAGTTATCTTTCGATAGGCTCAAGGGGCATTTTGATGAGTGCACGAGACGATGTATAGCCGTGACGCGAGGGTAAGCCTTATTGCGCTTGGCGCAAACCTTCCTTCCGGCGGAATGCCGCCTGAAATCAGTGTGCCCCGCGCCATGGGGCGGTTGGTGGAAAAGGTGGGCGGCCCCCATCAGATGAGTCGCCTGTTCCATACGCCCGCGTTTCCGCCGGGGTCCGGGCCGCGGTTCGTGAACGCGGCTGTGCGAATCGAATGGCGGGGAAAGGCGGGCGAATTGTTGTCGCTTCTGCACGACATTGAAGAGGAATTCGGCCGCACGCGCGCCCACAGGTGGGAGGCCCGCGTGATGGATCTGGACCTGATCGGGTTGGGGAATGCGATCTTGCCCGATGCCGCGACCCGCGCCAACTGGGCCAACCTGCCCCCAGAGCGCGCTGCGCAGGTGGTGCCGGATCAGTTGATCCTGCCCCATCCACGCCTGGCCGAGCGTGGCTTCGTGCTGGTTCCGCTGGCCGATGTGGCGCCCGAGTGGATGGACCCGGCCACGGGTCTGACGGTGGCGCAGATGCTGGCCGCACGCCCCGATGCGGAACTGGCCGAGATTCATCCCGTGCCTGTCGCGGCTGAATAAGCCTCGAATCCGGTTGTCAACATGGCGCGCCGCGCTTATGTAGCGCCTTTAGCCCTTAACGGTTTCTAGTCTCTGGAGTGTCCCATGGCCCGCGTCACGGTTGAAGATTGCGTTGATAAGGTCCCGAACCGGTTCGAGTTGGTGATGCTTGCCGCACACCGCGCTCGCGAAATCGCCGCTGGCGATCCGCTGACGGTTGATCGCGACAACGACAAGAACCCCGTCGTTTCCCTGCGTGAAATCGCGGATGAAACGCAAAGTGCCGAAGATCTGCGCGAGCGTCTGATCGAAAGCCATCAGACCCAGATCGAGGTTGATGAGCCCGAAGAAGACGCCATGGCGCTTCTTCAAGGTGTGGAGCAGGACCGCCCAGCCCAGGACGACATGAGCGAAGAGCAGATGCTGCGCGCGCTTATGGAAGCCCAAGGTCAGAAGTAGGCCCTGTGGCGGCGGACGGTAGGCCAACAGACGACGCGGCCGCTGACAAGGCGATCAGTGTCGATGATCTGCTAGACCTCGTCCGCGCCTACAATCCCAAGACAAAAGAAGCCTTGATCCGCGATGCTTTCGCCTATGGCGAACAGATGCACGCGGGTCAGACGCGCCACTCCGGCGAGCCGTATTTCTCGCACCCTGTGGCTGTGGCGGCACTTCTGACAGAACGCCAGTTGGACGATGCCACCATCGTCACCGCGCTCTTGCATGATACCATCGAGGACACACGGTCGACCTATGGCGAGGTGTCCGAAAGGTTCGGCCCCGAAATCGCCGAGCTGATCGATGGCGTCACCAAGCTGACAAACCTTCAGTTGAGCAACCGCGAAAGCAAGCAGGCGGAAAATTTCCGCAAGCTGTTCATGGCGATGTCCAAGGACCTGCGGGTGATCCTGGTGAAGCTTGCCGACCGCTTGCACAACATGCGCACGATCCGCCACATGCGCCCGGAAAAGCAGAAACAGAAGGCCCAGGAGACGATGGACCTTTATGCGCCGCTAGCTGGTCGCATGGGGATGCATTGGATGCGTGAAGAGTTGGAGGACCTCTCGTTTCGGGTTCTCAACCCCGAGGCGCGCTCGTCGATCCTGCGCCGCTTCATCTCTTTGCAACGCGAAAGCGGCGACGTGATCCCGAAGATCACCGAAGACATCCAGACAGTTCTGCAAAAGTTGGGTGTGAAAGCCAGGGTCTATGGCCGTGCGAAGAAACCCTATTCGATCTGGCGCAAGATGCAGGACAAGAAGCTTGCCTTCTCGCGGCTGTCAGACATCTACGGGTTCCGGGTGATCGTCGACAGTGAAGACGATTGCTACCGGGTAATGGGTGCGATCCACCGGCGGTGGAAGTCGGTGCCCGGGCGGTTCAAGGATTACATCAGCCAGCCGAAGTCCAACGGATACCGCTCGATCCACACCACGGTGTCGGGGCGTGACGGCAAGCGGGTGGAGGTGCAGATCCGCACCCGCCAGATGCACGAGGTGGCCGAGGCCGGTGTCGCTGCTCATTGGGCCTACCGCGACGGCGTGCGGGCGCAAAACCCCTTCGCCGTGGACCCGGCCAAATGGCTGGAAAGCCTGACCGAGCGGTTCGAGAACGCCGAGGATCACGACGAATTTCTGGAACACGTGAAGTTGGAGATGTATTCCGACCAGGTGTTCTGTTTCACGCCGAAGGGCGATGTCGTGAAACTGCCACGCGGCGCGACACCGATTGATTTCGCCTATTCGATCCATACGCGGATCGGCCATTCCTGCGTCGGTGCCAAGGTGGATGGCCTTCGCGTGCCGCTATGGACGCGGCTGAAGAACGGGCAATCCGTTGATATCATAACCGCCGAGGGGCAATCGCCGCAGGCCACATGGATCGACATTGCAACGACGGGCCGCGCCAAGGCCGCGATCCGACGGTCCTTGCGAGAGGTCGACCGCGACCGCTTCATCAAGCTGGGTCGGGAACTTGCGCGTGTGGCGTTCGAGCAGATCGACAAGAAGGCGACCGAAAAGGCGCTGAACACCGCTGCCAAGGCGCTGGCGCTTGCCAATGGGGACGAGGTGCTGGCGCGCATCGGCTCGGCCGAGTTGAGCGCGCGGCAGGTGGTTGCCGAACTCTATCCAGAGCTGGCCAATACCGACGATGCCTCGGTCATCGAGGGCACGCGCGCCGTCATCGGTCTGCCACCGGGTGCGCGCACCTTGCGGGCGCAATGCTGCCAGCCCGTTCCCGGAGAGCGTATCGTCGGCATCACCTACCACGGCAAGGGGCCTGTGGTGCACGCCATTGATTGCCCCGCCCTGGCCGATTTCGATGATCAGCCCGACCGCTGGATCGACCTGCATTGGACCGAGGGTCGACACGCGCCGGAACACAATGTGACGGTGGAAGTCACGCTGTCGAACGGGATTGGCGTACTGGGTCGGATCTGCACCCTGATCGGAGAGCAGAATGCCAATATCTCGGACCTGCACTTCATTGACCGCAAACCGGATTTCTTTCGTCTTCTCATTGATATGGACGTGCGCGACGCTGAACACCTGCATGCCGTGATGATGGCGGTGGAGGCTGATTCCGATGTTGCCACGCTAGATCGCTTCCGTGATCTGGACCGGAGGCCGTAAGAGGTCCATATCTATGCGAAACGCGCCGGTGAGGGACGACCGGCGAGAGGAGGCGAAGCACGCGTGTTCAGACGGCGCGACTATAGACCGTGGTATCGTATCATCCTGGAGGTTCTCTGGCCTCGGGGCGGGTGGCTGCGCGCGGCTCAATACGTGCAGCACCGCATGCGTCGACTGCCGGGCACCCCGGAACAGATTGCACGCGGTGTCTTCGCCGGTGCGGTGACAGTGTTCACCCCCTTTTTCGGCCTGCATTTCGTTATCGCGGCGCTTCTGGCGCGAGCCATGCGCGGCTCGATCTTCGCCGCCCTGCTGGCGACCTTCATCGGTAACCCGCTGACCTACGTGCCGATTGCGGCGATATCGCTGAACCTCGGTCACTTCATGTTGGGCTCGCGCCCCTCGGTGGGCGTGAATGACAGCCTGTTTCACCGCTTCGGCGGGGCCTCACGGGATTTGTGGCATAATCTAAAGGCGATTTTCACCCCCGAGCGCGCTCATTGGGGCGAATTGCAGATCTTCTGGGACACCGTCGTCTGGCCGTGGACAGTCGGCGGTATACTTCCGGGGCTGATCACGGGCATCATTTGCTATTACCTGACGGTGCCGGTCGTGCGCGCTTACCAGAAAAGCCGGGCTGCGCGGTTGCGAAAGAAATTGGACAAGCTGCGAAAGCAGGCGGAAGCGGCGGAGTAGGCGCGTGCTCAAGTCGTCCGAAGGGCGATAGCGCAATAAAGGAAGCATGATGGAAAAGCTGAGACTGGGCGTGAACATCGACCACGTGGCAACCCTGCGTAATGCGCGGGGCGGCGCGTTACCCGATCCGGTGCGCGCCGCTGTGCTGGCCGAGAAGGCCGGAGCCGACGGTATCACGGCGCATCTGCGCGAAGATCGCCGCCATATCCGCGACGCCGACATCGCCGCGATCATGGAGGCGATCACCATCCCGCTGAATTTCGAGATGGCGGCCACCGATGAGATGCAGAAGATCGCGCTTGGCCATATGCCGCACGCCGCCTGCATCGTGCCAGAACGCCGGGAAGAGCGCACGACCGAGGGCGGGCTTGAAGTGGCGGGCGACGACAACCGCCTGGCGGACTACATCGCCCCCCTGCGCGACGCAGGCATTCGCGTGTCGCTTTTCATCGCGGCAGAGCGGTCTCAGATCGAAGCCGCGGCGCGCATCGGCGCCCCGGTGATCGAGCTGCACACGGGCGCCTATTGCGACCATGATGCCGAGGGCGACATCGCCGCCCGAGATGCCGAATTGAAACGCCTGATCAGAGGCGCGAAACTGGGTGTAGAGTTGGGGCTGGAGGTGCACATGGGCCATGGCCTTAACTATGACACCGTCGCCCCCATCGCCGCCCTGCCCGAAGTGGCCGAGCTGAACATCGGCCATTTCCTGATCGGAGAAGCGGTGTTCGTGGGCCTTGAGGCCGCCATGGCCGAGATGCGTGCCCGCATGGATGCGGCACGCGCCTGAGGGAGTGTTGAGATGAAACGGATTGCCCTGACCCTTGCCGCTTGCACGGCGTTCGCAGCCCCGGCGCAGGCCTTCATCACGGCCCCCTGCGGGCCTGAGTTCACACCGCTCACCATCACCGAGCCTTGGGAAGAAAACACCCGGACCTTCGCCAACGGTGCAATCCGCATATTCGAGATATTCATCGATCCCAACGTGGCCTCGGGCGCGGCGCTTGGCATTCTGCACCCGGCGGGCTCTGGCGAAGAGTATAGAACCTGCACCGCGATCTACCAAAGCGCCGAGTTCCGGTTCTTCGCGCAGGCTTTTGTGGCCGAGGCGACGGCTTTCTATGATCCTGCGGTCGGATTGATCATCACGGTGCCGATCGCCGACGCGGGCCATGACGGGCCGGTCATGGTGCGGTTTGCCGTCAATCAGACGACCGGTGTGGTGAGCTTGCTTTGATCCTTGGCATCGGGACCGACCTCGCCAATATCGAGCGGATCGAGCGCACGCTGGAGCGTTTCGGCGACCGCTTTCGCAACCGTGTGTTTACCGAGCGCGAACAGGCGCGGGCTGAACGGATGCAGGATCCCGCCGCCGTCTATGCCAAGCGTTGGGCGGCGAAAGAGGCGTGTTCCAAGGCGCTGGGCACGGGGCTTCGAATGGGGATCGCGTGGAAGGACATGTCTGTCAGCAACCTGCCCACCGGCCAGCCGGTGATGGAGGTTACGGGCTGGGCGCGCGACCGGCTCGACCAGATGACGCCCGAGGGCTACGGCGCGGTGATCCATGTAACACTGACCGACGATCACCCCTGGGCGCAGGCGATGGTAGTGATCGAGGCGTTGACGCAGCAAGAGGCGGCGTTGCGGCCCAAAGTGGCAAGCGTTCCACGGCGTAACATGGGTTAGGCTTGGTTGGCGGATCGCTGGGGGACCAGTCCCCCAGACCCCCTGGGATATTTGCAGAACGGGGAAGGGGCGGGTCGTTTGCTTGACTTGCCCGACAGGACACGGGAAAGAACGGCCCTGAGCAAACCGTAGAACAAGGAAGGGCAGCCCCATGGCAGAATCTGAGGGCGGCATCATGGAGACGGTCAAGACCGTCGTCTGGGCGCTGGTGATTGCGGGCATCTTCCGCACGCTGTTCTTTCAACCATTCTGGATCCCGTCCGGTTCGATGAAGGACACGTTGCTGATTGGTGACTTCCTGTTCGTCAACAAGATGGCCTACGGCTATTCGCGCCACTCTTGCCCATTCTCCATGTGTCCGTTCGAGGGGCGCATTTTCGGCTCGGACCCCGAGCGGGGCGATGTGGTCGTGTTCCGCCACCCGACCAATGGCACAGATTTCATCAAGCGGGTGATCGGCCTGCCCGGTGACCGGGTGCAAGTCATCGACGGCGTGTTGCACCTGAACGGCGAGCCCGTGCGCCTGACACCTCAAGAGCCGTTTGAGGAAATCGCCGAAGCCCAAGGGCCCCAAGGACACGTGCCGCGCTGTTCCAACGCGCCCGTGGGGGCCGGTGGCATCTGCGCCAAGGAACGTGCCACGGAAGAACTTCCGGGGGGTGTCACCCATTCGATCCTGAACATTCAGGACGGCTCACGCGGGGATAATACGCCCGAATTCGTTGTGCCCGAGGGACATTTCTTCGTCATGGGCGACAACCGCGACAACTCCATCGACTCGCGCTTCCCGCAGTCCATCGGCGGCGTTGGCTTCGTGCCGGCCGAGAACCTACTGGGCCGTGCCGATCGGGTGATCTTCTCGTCTGCGGGTCAGCGGATGATCTACTTCTGGACATGGCGCTCGGATCGTTTCTTCCGGGCCATCGACTAGCGCCATGAAGCCCTCGCGGGAGCTTTTGGCCTTCATGGACCGCTTGGGGTACGTATTCGACGACCCCGCATTGCTTGCGCGCGCGTTGACCCACTCGTCCCTGTCGTCGCCCACGCGGGGTGACAACCAACGGATGGAATTCCTGGGTGACCGTGTTTTGGGCCTTGTCATGGCCGAGGCGGTTCTTGCGGCAGACCCAGAAGCCAAGGAGGGCACCCTCGCCCCCCGCTTCAACGCACTGGTCCGCAAGGAAGCTTGCGCCGACGTGGCCCGCCAGATCGACCTTGGCGCTGCGATGCGTCTTGGCAAATCCGAGATGTCGGCAGGCGGCCGCCGTCGCATGGCGCTTCTGGGCGACGCGATGGAGGCGGTGATTGCCGCCGTCTACCTTGATGGCGGCTTCGGCGCTGCGCGCGATCTTGTGACACGGCTCTGGGCCGAGCGGGTCGCCCATGTCGAAGACGACGCCCGGGATGCGAAAACCGCATTGCAGGAATGGGCGCAAGCCCGCCGCATGGACCCACCCACCTACACCGAGGTGGCCCGCACCGGTCCCGATCACGCGCCGGTTTTCCGGGTCCGTGTCACGTTGTCCTCTGGCCAGCACGCCGAGGCCGAGGCCAAGGCCAAACGTCAGGCCGAGCAGATGGCCGCCAATGCGCTGCTTGCGCAGGTCGAGCACGCCCGCTGACATCCCAGGCGCGCCGCTTCCCCCTTCATCTTGCAAAATACAACTCAATCCCGCCCTTTCCCCCAAGTGCAACCGCCACCATGGGGCTTGCCCCCTTACCTCACGCGCCAAATCCAGCTATGCCGCGATACAACGCATCCAAAGGATACCCCCATGCCCACACGCGCCGGTTTCATTGCCCTGATCGGAGAGCCCAACGCCGGTAAATCCACGCTCCTCAATCGCATGGTCGGCGCGAAGGTCTCTATCGTGACTCATAAGGTGCAGACCACACGCGCGCGCCTGCGCGGCGTGGCGATGGAAGGCGACAGCCAGTTGGTGTTCGTGGACACCCCGGGCCTCTTCCGCCCCAAGCGCAGGCTTGACCGCGCGATGGTGGCGGCGGCCTGGACCGGGGCCTCGGACGCCGATGTCGTGGTGCTGCTGATCGAGGCGACGCGTGGGTTGACCGAGGGCGTTCAGGCGATCCTCGATGGCCTCAAGGAACGCACTGGCGACCGCAAGGTTGCCTTGGCGATCAACAAGATCGATCGGGTCGAAGCCCCCGTTCTGTTGAAGTTGGCCGAGACGCTGAATGCCGCTTATCCGTTTGACGAGACCTACATGATCTCGGCCGAGAAGGGCCACGGCATCAAGGAGCTTCGGGCGTGGCTTGCCGCAGAGATGCCTGAAGGCCCGTGGCTTTACCCCGAAGATCAGATCGCCGACCTGCCCCTTCGCATGATCGCCGCCGAGATGACCCGTGAAAAGTTGACCCTGCGTTTGCATCAGGAACTGCCCTATCAGTTGACCGTCGAGACCGAGGCCTGGGAAAACCGCAAGGACGGCTCGGCCAAGATTGACCAGGTGATCTACGTGGCGCGGGACGGCCATAAGGGCATTTTGTTGGGAAAGGGCGGCGAGACGATCAAATCCGTCTCGAAGGCCGCGCGCGAGGAGATCGCGGAATTCGTCGGCCACCCGGTGCATCTGTTCTTGCAGGTGAAGGTCCGGCCCGGCTGGCTGGAGGAATCCGAGCGCTATTCGGAAATGGGTCTCAACTTCAAAGACGGGAACGCATGACCCCGCGCCTGACGGCAGATTTCTGGGTCGCGGCCTATCTGGCGCGGCTGCGGTTGGCGGATATCCCGGTGTTCATTGTCGCGCGGGGCGATGCAACGGCAGGGGCGGTGTTGGTGAAACAGTCGCCTCTGGATGGCACGGCCACTCTTTATCAGCGCAGCTTCGACCCGATGACCGGCGCGCGCGAATGGATGGTGCTGTCCGAAGGGCCCGAGGCCGACGTGGACGCCGCAATTGCCCGTCAGAAAAGCTTCGACCCGGATCTATGGGTGATCGAGGTGGAGGATCGGGACGGGCGGCACTTGCTGGATCAGCCGGGACTGGATTAACGGTCGGCGAAGCGGGCGGCCATCACGAAAATCACCCCCCCGATCAACATGACGATAAGTAGCCCCGCAAGGTTTGTGGCCACCACGAGCGATGATTTCTCAGACAGGTCCATGAACGGATAGGGATAGGTGCCGTCCCGCGCGCCGCGCGCCAGCGCATAGGCCACGTAGACGCAGGGCCAGACGATGAATGTCGGCAGGTCGCGGTAGTGCAGGTTGTGCTTGGGCGCGAAGGCGATCCACCACAGGACGCAGGCGACGGGCACGACGCTGTGCAGGCCCTGATCGGCCCAGGCCCCGATACCCACGTAGGTTGTGATATCCGACAGCAGCACGTGATACACAATACTGACAATAACCATTGCAAGGGTCAGCGCGGCGATCCACGCGTCGTCCACCCCGTCGCGGCGCAGGGCGGCGGTGGCAAACGTGATCACAACCGCCAGATGCGTGAGGATGGTGAAGAACCGCGCCATGCCCCAGGCGGTCGCGGCCACGTCTCCGTAGCGTGCCGTGTCGAGGTTGTAGCAAAACATCGCGGCCACGGACCCAAACGCCAGAAGCGCGATGACCATGGCCGTCCAGCGGGCGCGAGGAGAGAGTGCCGAGAACATATTCACACCCTTGCCATGGCCCCGCGCGCAGTTTCAACTGAGCGGGATCATTTTTCCCGTGCGCTGTGGGCAGCAAGCCGCAATAGTCCAGGCCATGGAATGGCGTGCAGATGGGATCCTTCTGGCCGTGCGGCGACATGGCGAATCCTCCGCCATCATCGAGGTGTTCACAGAAGCACATGGTCGCCACGCGGGCGTTGTGCACGGTGGGGCATCGCGCAAGATGGCGCCTGTCTTGCAGGTCGGCGCGCAGTTGGACGCGACGTGGCGGGCGCGGCTCTCGGAGCATCTGGGCAGCTTCACCGTCGAGGTGCGCAAGGGCCGGGCGGCGGACGCGATGGGTGATCGGATCGCCTTGGCGGGGCTGTCGTCAATCTGCGCTTTGCTGTCATTCACCTTGCCCGAGCGTGCGGCTTATCCCGGCCTCTATGCCCGCAGCCTCGCCGTGCTGGATGGCCTTGGGGCCGAACGGTGGGCCGAGGCTTACCTGGGGTGGGAGATGGCGCTACTGGCCGAGATGGGCTTTGGCCTTGACCTGTCGCAATGCGCGGTCAGCGGTGTGACGCAAGACCTTGCCTATATCTCTCCGCGGACCGGCCGGGCCGTGTCGCGGTCGGCGGCAGGGGAATGGGTGGACAAGTTGTTGCCCCTGTCCCCCGCGCTGGAGGGGATGGCGAACGGTCTGACTGATGTGATCGAGGGGCTACGCGTGACGGGGCATTTCCTTGAAAACCATCTGGCCCCCAGCCTTGGGGACCGCGCCTTGCCCGCTGCGCGGCAACGGTTGGTGGCGGCGCTGGTGCGGGCCGCTCAGGACAGGGGGTAGCTGGCCAATACCTCGTGTCGCGCGCCCGTCGGTGTCAGGGTCGACTGATAAAGACGTAGCTCACGCGCTGTGAAACCGGGCACGTCAAGGGGGATGCCCATGGCGGCGGCCAGCCTGTCGCGGGCGGGACCCTTGGGCTGCTTGTTCGCGCGCAGCAGCGTGACATGGGGGTGGAACCTTCGGCGCGGTAGCTCTGCCCCCGCTTGCCGCGCCAGTTGCGCAACCTTTGATTGCAGGGCTGTCAGCGCATCGGAGGGGATGACCTCGGCGAAAGTCAGGCCACGCTCCATCTCAGCGAAGGTACCAAGCGCCCCGAAAGCGACGTCAGCCGCGCGAAGGGGGGCCGCTTCAAGGAGGTCGTGGAGCACCTCCAACACCTCTTCCGGCACCTCGCCCAGATAGGCGAGGGTGATGTGCAGATTCTCTTCGGGAACCGGTTTTCCAACGGGCAGCAGCGATTGGACCCGCAAAAGTGCATCGACGGCCGTATCGGCTAGGGGCAGGGCGATGAAGGCCCGCATCCTAGCCCCCTATGCCCCAGGCCGAGGATTTCAGCGCCCCCGCCGCTGTCACGCCAGCAGACGCCGCGCGATCACCTGCGCCTGGATCTCGGCAGCGCCTTCAAAGATGTTCAGGATCCGCGCGTCGCACAGGATACGGCTGATCCCGTATTCTAGCGCAAAACCGTTGCCGCCGTGGATTTGCAGGGCGTTGTCTGCGGCGGCCCAGGCGACACGCGCGCCAAGCAGTTTGGCCATCCCTGCCTCCAGATCGCAGCGGCGGTCGTTGTCCTTCTCGCGCGCTGAGAAATACGTGAGTTGCCGGGCGATCATGATCTCTACCGCCATCATCGCCAGTTTGCCCGAGACGCGGGGAAAGTTGATCAGGGACTTGCCGAATTGCTTGCGGTCCTGCGCGTATTGCATCCCGGCGTCGAGCGCGGATTGCGCCACACCGATGGCGCGGGCGGCGGTCTGGATGCGGGCGCTCTCGAAGGTTTGCATCAGTTGCTTGAAGCCTTGGCCTTCTTCGCCACCCAGAAGGTTTTCGCCCTTCACTTTGAAGTCGTCGAAGTTGACCGTGTATTCCTTCATGCCACGGTAGCCCAGAACCTCGATCTCACCGCCCGAAATACCCGCGTCCTGCCAAGGCGCCTCATCGGTGCCGGGCGTCTTTTCCGCAAGGAACATAGACAGGCCTTTATAGTCGTCGGTGTCGGGGATTGTGCGGGCCAGCACCGTCATCACATGGGTGCGCGCGGCGTGGGTGATCCAGGTCTTGTTGCCATTGATGACCCAATCGTCGCCGTCTTTGGTCGCCTTCGTCCGCAGGCTGCCAAGGTCAGATCCGGTATTGGGTTCGGTGAACACAGCCGTGGGCAGGATTTCACCGGACGACAGCCCCGGCAGCCACTTGGCCTTCTGCTCATCGGTGCCGCCGGCCAGGATCAACTCGGCGGCGATTTCGCTACGTGTGGCCAGCGAGCCCACGCCGATATAGCCGCGCGACAATTCCTCGGACACGACGCACATGGAAGCTTTGGACATGCCCAAGCCGCCGTGTTCCTCGGGGATGGTCAGGCCGAAGACGCCCATCTCAGAAAGCTCTTCGATGATCTCCATCGGGATCAACTCATCCTTCAGGTGCCATTCGTGGGCGTCGGGGATCACGCGGTCGACGGCGTAGCGGCGGAACTGTTCGCGGATCATGTCGAGTTCCTCGTCGAGGCCGCAATTGCCCACCGTCGCCTCGGCGGCGCGTTCCTGCATCAGGTCGACCAGACGGGTGCGGGCGGCTTGGGTGTTGCCGCCCTGGGCCAGGGTCATGACCGCGTCATCCATCAAGGCGCGCTGGTCATCTTGAGACAGGCCGATGTCTTGCAGGCGCAGGATTTCGCCCTGGCTCATCGGGATGCCGCCGTAAAGCTGCCAGAGGTATTCGCCGAACGTGATCTGAAGGATCAGTTGCTCGATCTCTCCGAACTTGCCGTCGGCGTCCAGCCGCTCGGCCCAACCCTGCATCTGTCGCAGCGATTCGACGTATGTCGCGAGCCACGCGAGGCCATGGGCCGCGGTCTGATTTTGCTCGATCAGGCTGGCCGATACGCGACCATCCTCCGAGAGCGCGGCGCGCAGATGGGTTTTTGCCTTGTCCAGAAGCGCCTCGGCGGGCGGAACGGCAGAACGTGTGAGGCTTAGAAGGTCAGAGAGAATCACGGATGTCTCGTTTTGCAGGTCGGCGTCGCGTGGCATGGTAGCATTCTCCTGTGCTCGGGTCTTGGGGAGAGGTAGGGCGTTTGCAGGTGCAGCGCAACAAAAATGCTGCAATGCGTCAAAAAACGCACAAAAGTGTCGCGAGTGATTGCGCGTGCGGGCGCTGGAAATGGGGCTTAGAACAGCACCATGATACAGGACCTGATGGAATTGATGCCCCTATGGGCCTTTGCGGCGGCCTTCGCGGTGACGTTGTTTGCAGGCATTGTGAAGGGGGCGATCGGTTTTGGTGTTCCGTTGATCATCCTGTCGGGCCTGACGCTGTTCCTGGATCCATTGCTCGCCATTTCGGGCGTTGTTTTACCGGCGTTGGTCTCGAACCTTGTGCAGGTGGCTCGCCACCCGCGGGCCGAAATCCGGGAAGCGACGCAAGAGCATTGGCGCTACATCGTGATCGTCTGTGCGTTGATCCTGATTGTCACGCAATTCGTCGTCTTCGTACCCGAGAACGTGTTCTACCTGATCCTTGGCGTGCCCGTCATGGCGCTGTCGATCATCCAATTGGCCGGGGTCCGCTTCTCCATCCCGCCGGCGCGTCGCCGCGCCGCAGAATTGGGGATTGGGGCGCTTACGGGAGTTGTGGGCGGCTTCACCGGGTCGTGGGGGCCGCTCACGGTGTTGTATCTGATCGCGCTGGACACGCCGAAGATGCGGCAGCTTCTGGTGCAGGGGCTGATCTATAGCCTCGGCGCGGTCTTCCTTCTTGTTGGGCATTTGCAATCGGGCGTCATGAATGCCGCGACGATCCCGTTCTCGGCCCTGTTGTTGCTGCCGATTTTCATCGGCATGCAGATCGGATTCTGGGTCGGCGCGAAGCTGGATGCCAACCTGTTCCGCAAGCTTACGCTATTGCTGCTTGTTGTGGCGGGTGCCAATCTTGTGCGGCGGGGCCTATTTGGCTGACGGCAAAAAGCGCATCGGCGGCCCATTCGATTTCCTGCCAATGGGACGGCACATCCTGCAGGACCTGCATCGGGTAGCGGATGTGAAAGTTCCGGAAGATCCAATCCTGCTCGGCCCGGGATTGGATCTGAACGCGCCGCGCCACGTCGCGGGGCAGCGTGAAGGGGTGTCCTTCCATGGCGAAAAGCTCTGCCTCATGGTGTCGGAACAGGGCGCGGTCGGCGCTACAGGCGGCGTCATCACCATTGATGGCATCCAGCAGATAAACCGCGTCGTGGCACAGGCGCGCCTCATCAGGGGCATCGATCAGGGTGCCAGGGTAAGGCGTCAGCCCTGCGACGTTCAGCACATCGGCGGTCAAACCGCCCGGTGCCGCGTTTTCCATCATCCGCAAGTGCACCCTGTGGCGGCCGAGGGATGTCAGCGCGGCCTCACAATGATCGCGGGCCAGCGGAGGATAGGGGCGGTCCATCATCTGGGCGATCCGGGCAGAGCCCTGCCGCACCCCTTGTTCGATCCGACAGGCGGTATGGGCCAGCGGTTCCCGAATGTAGCAAAGCGTTTCCAACTGGTACCCCAGCGCGGCGATCTGGTGATCGAGGCGGGTGAACTGGGGTGCGCGCAGGGCCTGAAAGAACTCACTGGACAGAAATATGACCGAGGCATCGGTGGCCGCCGCTGCACGGATCGCGGACATCTGCCGATCGGCCAGGCATTGCGCGGCCTCTGGCGAGATGCTTTGCCGCTTGTACCAGGTGTGGCGCGGACCGTTGGGGTGGACCAATGCCAGAAGGTCGTGATGCGCGTCGGCGTCGCCGGGATAGACGGCCCCCAACCGCGCAAGCGCGGGGCGGTTCGAGGCGAGGGTCGTCTGGATCGTGCGAGTTCCCGTCTGGCCCAGGCCCACATGCATTATTACCCGTTTCACCATATCGAGACTCACCTGTTTGCACATTCTGAACAGCGATGAGCATGGGGAAAGAAGGTTTCGAAATGGTTCGCGATCGCGGCTGCCCTACGACATGAATGACCCGAAGCAGGTGCTGATGACCTGCGGCATCAATTCGGGTGCGATGACCTCGAAGGCGATGTGAAACAATTCTTCGCCCGCCAGCGTATGGGCGGTGAATGTCCATTCGCCCAACACCAACTCGTGTGCATGATCGAAGCTGAACCCCATCAGGTTCTGCCCGTCATCAACATCGGTGATCCATTGTTCCACTTCGATGCCGCTGTCTGGGTAAGGGGGGTGGGTGACGGTGACTGTCACCGGATCATGCAGCACGTCTGGCGGCGCGGTGGCCAGCACGCCAAAGCCGATGCCGATCTCGGCGGGCACCAGTTTCTGGCGAAA